>SCSU01000072.1 GCA_004299275.1 Patescibacteria group bacterium | reverse complement strand
TCCGTCTGCGCACCCGCGATTTGCATAAAATTGAAAACGCGGTGGTCGGGCTGTTCGGCAAAAAGAGCGGCGCGAAATTGCAGGTTAAGCGCAAAGCCAAAATCAAGGCCAAAGCAAAGAGAAAGGGCAAGGCGGCGCGGCGCAGGAAACCGGCCAAGCGCGGCAAAAAGCGGTAGCCAATGGCAGTCAAGTTTAAGATTCTTAAGTTTGAAGGACCCCTAGACCTGTTGCTCCAGCTCGTGGAGGAGCGGGAACTTCAGATTACCGAAATTGCCCTCGCCGAGGTGACTGACCAGTATCTGGAGTACTTGGAGCACTCGGGCAAGATTGCGAACGAAGAGCTAGCTGATTTTTTACTCGTCGCCAGCCGCCTCTTATACCTCAAATCGCGGACATTGCTGCCGGAAATTTCCTTAGGTCTGGAGGAAGAGGGGATCCCGCTGGAAGCCCAGCTCCGGATGTACAAGAGGTTCGCCGACGCGGCAAAACAGATCGACGGTTTGATAAAATTAAAGCGTTTCACTTTCGCGCGGGAAAAGCCGCCGCTACCGCCCGGATTTTTTGCGCCGCCGAAATCTCTCACCGCCGCGGCGATGAGAGAGATGATGGCGGAACTCATCGGCGCGCTGCGGCCTATTTTAGAATTGCCGAGGGCGGCGCTGGCGCGAGCCGTTTCCATCAAAGAAAAAATTGACGAAATTCGTGAGCTCCTCCGTCGGGGGGAAGTGAGTTTTAAAAATTTCGTTCGTTCGGCTAAAAAACGGACCGAAGTCGTTGTTTCCTTTCTGGCGCTGCTTGAACTGGTAAAACAGCGGGTGGCCAAAGTAGAACAGAACGAACTTTTTTCGGATATTACCATCGGCAGCGCTTCCTAGCTATGCCCCTCCCTTCACTCGTGGAAAGTCTGCTCTTCGTCTCCACCCGGCCGCTCTCGGCGCGCAAACTGAGTGAGCTCACCGGCGAGCCGACCGGGGAGGTGGAGGCGGCGCTCCACGCGATTGCCGCGGAATATAAAGAGCGCTCCGCCGGACTCCGGCTGGCCCAGAGCGGCAAAGACTGGCAGTTTATGACTTCGCCCGATAACGCGCGGTCGGTCCAGGAATTCATCCGCGAGGAGATGACCGGCGAGCTGACGCGGCCCTCGCTCGAGGCGCTCACGATTATTGCTTACCGCGGCCCGGTGACCAAGGCGGAGATAGAACAAATCCGCGGAGTCAACTGCAGTCTGATTCTCCGCAATCTGATGATTCGCGGTTTGGCGGAAGCGGAAACGGTCAAAAAAACATTGCTCACCCGTTACCGCGTGACTTTGGATTTCCTGCGTTTTTTGGGAGTCGCGAGCGTGGAGGAATTGCCGGATTACGCGCGGCTCAGCTCGGATAAGGTTTTCGCCGACCTGCTCGCGGCTCCGGGCGGGAGTGGACCCTCCGGCGTTTGAATATACGGGATATACGCCACATTTTGGTTGGTGACCAACCATGAAACGTAGCTGATTGATGGGACAATCCGAGTATTTGCGGGCATGGTTCGCGGTGTATGAAACACTACACCGCGAACGAGGCC
>SCSU01000071.1 GCA_004299275.1 Patescibacteria group bacterium | reverse complement strand
TACTACGGCGGGATGTCGCTCTCGTCATTGACCAACGCCAACTTTAAGGACAATCCGTATAACGACAAGGAAGTCGGTTTTTTGCCGAGCCAGATTTTCGGCAAAAATTTTCCCAAACAGAATTATCTCGGCTGCACGGTGCTGGCTCAGGTCACCAAAGCCGGCGCCGCGGACACGGGCAAGGCCTGGACCGACCGGCTGGGCGGGAGCGAGCACGTGAAACCGCCGTCGGACTATAAACTGATTGGCAACTCTTTGAATTTTCCTTTGAACTACGTGTTTGCTTCGGAGGAGCCGCCTTTCGGCTTGGGCAAGGGGATTAATTTGAATATCACAGGGAGGAGCCTGCCCGCGACCGCCCCCTCTTGCGTCCAATTCGGCGGTGTAAAAATGCCCTCCAGCCAGGGGTTTGACTGCGAAAAAGATTACACGCCGGTCTCCGGCGACCTCCGCTCTTATAAATGGATTGGGCCGTCCAGCGGCAAAGATAAGGTTTGCTCCAGCAGCGACTGTTATGGTTACGGGTCAGACCCCTCTTTTGCCAGCGCCTTGAACAATTCGTCCGCCGCGCCCGGGAGCTTCTTTTCCAAGGCCTACAATTACTTTGGCTGGTCGTCATTTAGCCTTAAGGACGACCCTAATAAATCCGCGGGTTATATACCCTTGTTGGATTATTTACAACAACTAAGTACTGATAATGCAAAAAAATACAGTGATTCCAAGACACTTCTGAAATCCGACCTCCAAAATCTTTTCCGTGATATTTCTTTTGAAGCGCCGACGTTTACGTTGCCGGCGCCGATTGTCCGGCCCGTGGGGAACTGCGACGCCGAGAATCATTGCTTGGAAAAGGATGTTACCGGCGTCACGGCTAACGGCGTGGACACGGGCGAGGTCGTGGGCGGCGGCGGCTGGAAGCGCGTAACCTTTAAGTATTTTGCCGCGGCTGGACCCGACGGCCCGGACGCCGATAACGCCGACCCGATTCGCCGCGCGGCGATGCTCTGGGACGTGGGCAAAGACAAGCAAGGCCAGCCCGCCAATTTGAACGCGAACACAAGCGCTTTGCTCGTCGGCTTCTACAAAAACCGCCGCGGTTACGGTTTTAACAAACAGAGCCAAAAAGTGAGCAAGTGTGACAACTCCTCCTTCGGCACCACTCCGGCCGCCTGCGACGACACCGCGCCGTTTGTCTTTACGCACAACTACACCTGCGCTCCGGCCGGCCCGCACTGCGAGGACGGCACGGATAACTGCTGGTCCGCGGACTACGGCGGCACGGGCAAAGGCGCCTGCGTTTATTACCCGGCGGCTTATGTCCTAAACAACCAGGGTATCTGCGCCGGAACTTGCGGCGACGATGCTTCCCCCGCCGGGACCCTCTGTTCTACGAATGGCGGTTCGCAGAATACAATCCCGAGCGCCAGCGCTTGGGGGGAACCGAGTAATCAAAAAACAAAAATTGATGAATGTGATCTTTCGTCAAAATTGTTGGATAATCCAAACCAAAATCCCTGGATCAGATTCAACGGCAAAATCGTAGTTTATCCGTAAATTAGTGAGTCACCCCGCCAGAGGCGGGGCGGGGTCCCGCCAAAGGCGGGATAGTGAGTAAAAAATAAAGTCAAATAAGGAGAACAACTCCACCCTCCTTATCCAAGCGAGCGTTGAGGGTTAACTTCTTTTGTCATCCCAAACTTGATTTGGGATCCAGAAATACAACCAAAGAAGTCCCTCGACCTTGCTCGGGAACTAAATTAAAAAGTCCCCGAGCGTAGTCGAGGGGCTTCCGTAAACAAAAAAACGGGCGCGTTGAGTTTGCACTCTTCGCGCCCTTATTGCTCTCCGCGAGCACGAGGTCGTACCTCCCGCGGAGGTCTGACCTCTGGCGAGCGTCACTGCCGCACGCAGTGGTACTTGGCGGCTACGCTGTCTTTCGACTGCTCGAAGTCCAGCGTCTGGCCGTCGGCCGCGACCTGACCCTTGTAGACGTACTTCTGGCTGTCCACTCCGGCGATGGCGTAGCCGGTCAGGGGGAAGCCCGCGTCGTTGCCGCCGACGTTGAAGACCAGCTTCCCGAACGCGGTGTCGTCCACGAGCATCTTGTAGTTCGGGTAGAGCTTGCTGCTCGTTCCCTTGGGGACACCGTTCACGTAGCTGCTTGCGTCGCAGCTCCACTTGCCTTCGACGTTCACCGCGGCGACTCCCTTGAGCAGAGCGCTACCGCCGGCCGCCTGCTTGCAGGGTTCGTAGTCCACGACCGTGGGCAGCGTGCCGAACATGAACTTCGGGAACGCGGCCTCCACGGCAACGGGTGATCCGCAGTCCGCCTGGTAGGGCTTGCTCTGGTACGCGGCGAGCGTGCCCCAGGGCATGTCCTTGTTCCCGTTCCAGACGGTCACCTGCGCCGCGCCGATGTCCACGCCGGCGGAGTCCACGGCGAGCTCGATCGTGGTGAGCGGCTTCTGCGTGTTGCCGCCGCCTCCGCCGGAGCCGTTGCCGCCCGAGCCATTCCCTCCCGGATTGGACCCGGGTCCGCCGCCGCATCCAGCCGTAGCGACGGCGATGAGGGCGTATGCCCAGATCTTGCACTTCATTTGCCCTTCCTCCTGTTTTGGCCGTTTTCCGACCATTTGGGGTTTAGTGTAGAGAGCGCCCCGCAGGGCGCACCCCCACGGGTTATCTGCTTTAGGAATACCACAAAATCGGGGTTTTGTCAACCACCGCCGCTATTGAAAAAAGTCATCTCGACCGAGGTGGAGAGAACTTCAATTTAGATAATGTCTTCTCGACTGAAATGGAGAGAACTTCAATTCTGCGATTGAAAGAATAGAAGTTCCATCGGCCTGCCTACGCTACCTCCTTCGCATAAAGCTTCGGAAGGTCGAGAAAAGCTTCGGCCGGCAGGCGCGGCTCGGGATGACGTTAATTCGTTATATTTTTATCAATCTGTGGATAAGTGCCGTTTTGAAGTGTTTTTTATCCTTGTGGATAACTTTGGAAAAATTCAGGCGGATTTTGTAAAGCCGCCCTTTAACGAAATTTCGCGTCAAAAAAAGTTTTGGCTTGAATCGGAGTAGATGGAGCGGAGCGATTTGTAAAGCAGGACTTTACAAATCACGCTCCAAAAAAACCAGTTTGACGCGCCTGTCTAAAACATAGACGCTCTAATTGTAGTGCCAGTGGTTCGCTCCGCGTCCTCTCCGCGTGAGAAACCGCCGCACTAGGCCCTTGACACGGAGACCGTTATTCCGTTCCAGCGCCGCGCCTGTGCAGGCCGTCTCATTAAATTTTTTAATGAGTTCATTCGACGACGCGCTGCCGTTCGCGAGCGGCTCGTCTGCGCACCGTTCCGAGGAGGAACCGCAGACGGCCAATCGCTACTTCCGGCCGTCGCCGAAAAAACGCTCCCACCGCGTTATGCGACCTGTCGTCCTTCTCCGGCCGCGCGAGGAGAGAAATTGTTTTCTCTTTGTTGCCTCACGCGACCTCGCGACCGGTCGCCGCCGCGCCGAATCCCCGCGCTTGCCTTTTGCGAGCTCCGACGCGCGGGACCATCCGTGCGGCAGGTCTGCACGCGCACCCGTTGGAACGGAGCGGGTCTTGATGGTTCCGCACGCCGGCGGCATTGCCGGCATTTTTCCCCGGTGGTAGGCTGTGAAGTCCTTTACTAATCACGCCAAACCACGGCGTTTTAACAGCAATATTATGGCCGTTCGTTACTCCAATCCTTTAGTCATAACAATCGCCGCGTTTGTCACGCTGGCCGGCTTGTTCGCCCTCGCCTTTTTTTTGCTGCCCGAGATTCCTCGCCAAAAACCGCCGGTTGCAAACGTATCCGTCGTGAATACCAATGTTCCGCCTGTGAGCAAAAGAAATTCCGCGGAATCGGTTTTATGGATCAATTCTAAAAATGATCTGGCTTTCAAAGCGCCGGTGGACTGGAAAGTTTTACAACTGGATGGCGGGAACGCGAGCTGGATAATCATTCAGCCGCCCGGCAGTGAGCTTGTGAGCAACGGCTTGTCAATTTCAGAAGCCAAGGGTATGAGAATCTTTCTTCAGCTGTCGGAGGATATTGAAGGAAAGCAAACTTCCTTTAGCGACTGGCTGAAGAATGCCCCAGACGAACCAAGGGCTAAACTCCAGATACTCTCTGAGGAAACCGCTTTGATTGACGGCGTCCGCGCGCTCAAGCGGAGCGAGACCGTGGATGGAAAAAAGCGAACCGGGTATTACCTCGAGCAGACGGAGCTCTACACCCTGATTGCTTACCCGTTGAATGATCCATTTTTAGAGACATATAAAACGCTTATTAATACAGTTGATTTTTCACCCGCTGCCTCAGTGCGGGCAAAAGCAACCATTATTCCCTAGGAGGGCTCCGAATTTTCTCCGTAACTAGTAGCGGAGAAAACCGGTTCCTGCCAAGCAGGCGGTCTTTGACAACCAACAAGGAGTACTGCCGTGATTCCGCATCGCTCTCCCATTTTCGCCGCTCTGTTTTGCACTGCCTGCGGCGGCGAACCCGATCCGACCGCGTTGAATCAGCCGATTCAAAGTGGTGAGTCCAAGAACATCGACTGGTCCAACGAGCCTGTCTTTCTTCTGCCGTTCAAAAACAAGAGCCAGCACGTCTGCGTGCAGGGGCCTGGCGGCAAGTTCAGTCACAGCGGTTTTACCACCAAGTTCGATATCGACCTCGATACGGACAACTACTCCGACGAGACGGTCCTTTCTCCCGTCTCCGGTTTCGCCTACGTGCACAGCTCCACCACCGGTTTCGGGAACCACGTGAACATCCAGCTGTCCGGCCGCAATGACTGCGTCTTTCTGCTCGCCGCGGCGCACTGCAACAAGCTCTTGGTCCAGAGCGGCCAGAGCGTCGCCGTCGGCGACCCGATCTGCATCGAAGGCACCACCGGAAAATCACAAGGCGACCACGTGCATTTCGGCACCCACTGCGGCGATCCGAGTCAGCCGGCGGAAAAGAGCCAGTCCATTGACTTCGGACTTTTTGTCAGCCGCGACGTCACCGCCAAGGAGGCGAAGTTCTCCGCGCGGCGAGCCGACGCTTTCGTCTGTGAGGACCCCAATGGTCCGATCCACGCCTACGAGTCCAACAACGGCGTGACGCGGCACCCGGTCGGGACGGTCATCAAGCGGTCGTCGCAACCCGAGGTCTACCTTGTCTCCGCGCCCGGCGAACTCCGTTGGGTGACGAACGAGGACAACTTCAAGTCGCGTCGGCTCTACCACAGCTCGGATGAGCCGTGGGGACGTGTGGTGGAAGTCACGGCCGAGGAACTGGTTTGCTACACGCAGGGAAAAAACCTCGACTACCCGGTCACCATGCGTTTCGCGCGCTGCAAGGTCTCCGCCTTCTCTTCGGAGAAGAGCGTCTACCTCACGGTGGACGACTACGGCGTTCAATACCGGCGGCGCGTGCCGGTCGCCGAGGGAACGAACTCGTTCCGCGCCCTGCTCCGTTCCTGGGGCTTTAAGGAAAGCGAAGTTCTGGACAACTGGAAGGGCTGCGGCTACCCGGACGGCTCCACGCTCACGCTCCGCGACGGGACGGTCATCCAAGAGTCCTCGGACAAGAAATTCCGGGTGATTGCAAACGGCGGCCTGGCCTACCGGCTCGACTCAGCGCTCGCTTGGGCGATGAACGTCCAGCCCAAGCAGGTCATCCAGCTCGAGGACGGGACCACGTTTGCCTTGATTAAGGACGTGGACCAGAAACACCTCGACTGGACGCAGGGAGACGCCGCGGAGTGCAAGAACCCGCCAACACCGCCGCCCGAGGGTGACGCGGGTAAAGGCGGCCCTTGCGAGCCGGCGCCTGAAGTCTGCAACGGCAAGGATGACGACTGCGACGGACTGGTGGACGAAGACGGAGTTTGCGCTCCGCCACCCCCACCGCCGCCTCCCGACGCGGGCCAGCTACCCCCGGCCTGCTCGCCGTCCTGCCCCGCGAACAAAGTCTGCTGCGGGGAGGTCTGCGCCGACCTCGGGTACGATAGCGCCAATTGCGGCGGCTGCGGGATCTCCTGCGTCCGGCCGCACGCGAGCCAGTACTGCGTCCAGGCCAAGTGCGGCTGGTACGGCTGCAACCCGGGCTGGGCCAACAAAAACGGCTCCTGGGACGACGGCTGCGAGGAGCCCTGCGTCCCGGCGCCCGAGCTCTGCGACGGCCACGACAACGACTGCGACGGACTGGTGGACGAAGACGGAGTTTGCGTTCCGCCGCCACCCCCACCGTCGCCTCCCGACGCGGGAATGTTGCCTCCCGATGCCGGCGTGCCTGCGCCCGACGCCGGCAGCGAGCCCGTGCCGCTCGACGCAAGCTCGATGCCCGAGAGTGCTCCGCCGTCGCAGAAGGACACCGGACAAGCGGACTCTGCTCCGCCTGTCCAAGACGCCGGCGCGCCGCTCGCCGACGCGAACAGCCCGAACGCCGACGCGGATACCGGCGCCGACGCGGACAAACCCCTCGCCGACGCCGCCGTGTCGAAGTGCGGCCATACGGTCCGCTACCGCTACGGTGCCTTCCCCGACAAGTGGAAGTTCGGCGCCGACACCATCCCGGGCTGGTACAAGGAAGTCACGGGCAAGCTCGACCTCACGGTCGTCTGCGTGCCCGACGGCTGGCACAAAGCCAACGGAGAATTCCCCGGCCCCTCGTGGCTCTGCAACGAGTGGCCGCTCGGGAACTTCTTCGGCCCCTACCAGTTCCTGGAGGTCGAGGTGGATGGCTTCCCGGTCACGGTCTCGCCGTGGCACGACCCGACCATCCCGGGCGGCATCGGCTGCAACCTGCGCTACTGCGTAGGCGCCGCCTGCCCTTAGCGGACAAAAAACTTCGCGCGCACCCTCCCGCGAAGCGCGACGTCCGCCGCCGGTAGAGAAACGCTTCTCTGCCGGTTTTTTTATAGGAAACGAATTACGAATCAATGCGAATGTACGAATAATCAGGTGATGAAAATACGCATCTGGGTGCATCTCTTTCTCCCGCCCATTCTTTGCTATATAATAAAGCCATCTATGCAAGCGCTTGGGCGCCGAATTTTTAGCATCCGTGGCCGAATCGGGCGGCGCGGGCTTGTTATTTTTGTTTTTTTACTCCTCGCCGGCGCTCTTTTGGCTTTTCATCCGGTCTTCGCCCAAGCCGAGGCCAACCAGGCCTCCTCCGGCATCGGCAACTTTTTGGCCACTCTCTTGGTCGGCATCATCGGTTGGCTCGGGAAATTGCTCCTGCTCCTCACGGACGTCTTTCTCATCCCTATCGCGCAATACAACGGGTTTATAACTTCCAAACCGGTGGAGCTCGGCTGGGTCATTGTGCGCGACCTGACCAACATGTTTTTTGTGCTGATGATGCTCATTATCGCCATCGGCACAATCTTGGGACTGGAGGAATTCTCTTATCGCAAGCTCCTGCCGCGGCTCCTGATTATCGCCGTGGTGATTAATTTTTCCAAGGTGATTGTCGGGTTGATGATTGATTTCTCTCAAGTTTTGATGCTGACCTTTGTAAACGGCTTTGCCGCGGCGGCCGGCGGCAACGTCATCCAGCTTTTTCAGGTCGTGGAAGCGATGAAGCTCTCCGACAAACTGCCGCCCAATGTGGCTCTGGGCATTTGGGACTTTGTCGGTGGCGCGCTGCTCGCGCTCATAATGCTGATTATCGCCATTGCCGTCATCGCTATTATGGCGATGATGCTAGCATTTCGCATCGTCTTGCTTTGGCTCTTGGTCATCCTTTCGCCGATTGCTTTTTTTCTTTCCACCTTCCCCAAAGGCAAGGCCTCGCAGGCCTACGCGATGTGGTGGGGCAAACTCGGGGACAATCTGGTGGCCGGACCGCTGCTCGCTTTTTTTCTGTGGCTGTCTTTTTCCGTAACCCAATCCGGCGGTCTCGGCAACGAGGTGGTGCAAGGCGGCTCGGATGTGGAGCTAGCCGGCACCGCGCGGCAATACATGGTGACCGAGCTCGGCGGCACCTCGGCCATGACCGGTTTTATCGTCGGCTTGGCGATGCTCCTTGCCGGGATGTATGTGACGGCCGAGGTGGGCGCCATGGGCGGCGGCATGCTCCGCGGCACGGCGGACTGGTTTAAGGGCAAGGCCCAAGGCGCGGCCAAGTTCATGGCCCTCGCTCCCTTCCGTGCCGGCTGGGCCGCGACCAAAGCCGGCGCCGGCTGGGCGGAGAAAAGCATTTACGGCGCGACCGGTATTGGACTGGCGCCCCAGCGTTACATCACTGCCTTGAAAGATTGGCGCAAACGCGTCGGCGAGCGGAAGGAGTTGGCCGGCAAGGACATCGCCCGGCGCCGGATGCGCGCCGGCGGCCGGCTCGCGCCCTTGGCCGCTTTGGCCGGCTCGCCGGATGATTTTTTTGAGACCTATATGTCGCTTAAAGGCGCAAAGCTGGCGGCGCGCCAGGCGGTTTTCGGCAGTGAGGGGCGCCAGCTGGTAAGAGGCCGGGCGGCGCGGGACGAGGCGGCGGATTTGCGCCGCCGCGCGGCTGAGGCGCGGACTGGAGCGGACAGCTCGTCCGCGGCCGCCGCGGCCCGTTCTTTGAATTTACTCCAAGACAAGGGCAGTTCCATCGTAATCAGGGAAAGATTGTCGCAGCTCATTGCCGCGAGCCAGCGCAAAGCCGCGGATTATCGCCGCACCGGCGCCGGGTACCTGGCCGCCGGCGATGAAGACCGGGCTGTGCATCTGGGCGATTTGGCGGCGGGAGAGGACGCAAAAATTCAAGAAATGCGGGCATGGCTCGACCAAGACCGCGACCGCGGCGAGGAAGAGTACGAAGTGGAAGTCGGAGTTAAATTCAAAAACGCTGATTTGCAGGAGGAGATTCGCGGTTCGCTTAAAGCCAACGTGGGTGAGCTGGAAGTTGAGGCCGAAGCCCAAAGAGCGCAGTCGCGGAGTTTGGAAGACGACGCCGCCAAGGAGGACCGCCGAGCCGAGACCTACGGGGAGCGGGCCGGCACGCTCGGCGTGCGGGCGCGTTTTGCCGAGGCGGCGCTCAGGAAGCGCGTCAGCGAGGAAAAGAAGAACCTGCCCGAGGACATGACACCCACGGACCGGTTGGACTACACCCAGGGCGCGGTGCGCGACGGCAACTGGGAGCGGTTTAGAATTATGCTCTCCAAAATTGCCGATGAGGAAGAATTTTCCGACTTGCTCCAGGACGATAAGATTTGGGGGCGTAAGTTTGGCACTAACACCGCGGGCCTCCAGCAGTTTGCCCAAGAACTTCAGCGGCGTTTTGGCTTGGACCAAGAAGAGTCGCTCCGCGAGCTTAGCGGCGTCTTCGGCACTCTCGTGGGCAAGGGGCAGACGAGCTACTTCGGCCGCCTTGGGCAGGACCGCGGCACCGGGCGCCTGCGCTGGAATGATGAGCCCGCCGCGGCGCGCCTCCAAGCCGGCAAGCTGGATAAGCGCAATCCCAAGGATGTTGTTGGCAAGGACGCGGTGGAATCAATTTTCGAGATTAGCGCCGCTGGCGACTATAACCTGACTGACGCGGGCTTGGCGATGATCTCGGCCTCAGAGCGTTTGATTATGGAAAAGCTCAAGAAAGGCGAGATTAAACCCAAAATGCTCGCGGCTCTACAGCAAAGCGCAACCAGAATTGCGGCACACGTCAGCACGGACTTTATGCAAGCGCTCCAGTCAGCTAAACCAAAGGTCGGCTCAGCCAAGTCGCAAATTGACGCTATCCTTGCTAAAAAAACTTAAAAATATGCCGGCCAGACCGCTCACCCTGCCGCTCGACGACCCCAAGGTGCTGGAAAACTTCCAGGCCGCTATTGCCTTGGACGAGCAGTTTGATGAGGCCAAAGACGCCGAGGAATTTGTCCGATTTTACGAACGGTTCCTCAAAGAGAATCCGACTTTTGGGAGCCTCCGGCCGGACTTGGCACCCGTCTACGACAACCTTTACCGGCGCGCGTTGTGGCTGGCTTTGCCTTATCTAAACGAGCGGGAAGGTTATGTTTTGTTTGAAAAATATCTGGAGCTGGCGTTCACAAACCCCAATTTCGAACTGTGGGAAAAAACGCGGCGCTGGCTCCTCAATTTTGATGTCGAGGAACGCGACGCTATCAAACAGCGGCTTTGGGCTACCATACAAAAGTCCGGCGCGCCGGCGACCAAATCCGCGCTCCGTGAGGGAGAAAAAACCGAAGCGGGCACAGTCGGCAATTGGCTGCGGCATTATCAGACCGCCGTGGGCGCCGAAGAGCCCGACGCTCTCGCCCGGAGCCAGTATTTTTTCGCCAACAAAACTTTTACCGGCATCCCGGCTGAAGAAAGGGAGCGCTTGAAACTACTGTTTGATTTCGTTGACCGACTCAAGCTCTCCTCGCTCACGGCCAAAGGATTTGAGGAGGATTTTGTGATGACTGCGGCCGGGAAGACTGTCGCGGTTTCCGAAGGCGAATTTTTGGAGCCGAGTGAGGAGACGGCCAAGGCGCTCGCGACGGTCCAGCGCCCGCCGAGCGGCGAAGAACTCCAAAACCGCCTGGTCAGCCTGCTCAAGGGCAGTGATGAGGAAGTTTTGGCCGTGCGGAAATTGGAGGAAGAGCTGGACGCTAAATTAAAAGGCGATGCCCGGCGGCTCCGCGACGTGCTTTGGAGCGAAATCAATCCTTTGCCGGGGAAGAAGACCGACTCCACTCGCTTGATTGCTCTCTTAAAGCAATTGGCTAGGGGGAGCCAGCTGGACGACACCCTGCGCGAGGACAAACGATTTTTTGAGATGCTGAGCAAGTACTATCAAACTGCCGGCGCAACGGGGAAAGTTGACGACCTCAAGGTTTATCCGACCGCGCCCGCGCACCTCTCCGCCCTGCTTCAGCTTGTCCTTGGCCGTTACGGGAGGATGGCTCCAAACGATTCTGCCCGGATTGCGGTCCAGCTCGCGAACATCATGCGGGCCAAAGGCAACGAGAAGTATCTGCGTCTGGCGCACTTTGATGAAGAGCGGGGAGTGTTTGCGTGGGAGGAGCCGATGAAGAGTAAGTAGTAGGTAAGATGTAGATCGTAGATAGAAATCAGGAGTTCAGAGTAAGGGAACAGCTCTTTAAATTGTAGCCCCTCGACTACGCTCGGGGACTTATCAATTTAGTTCCCGAGCGAATGGAATGAGTCGAGGGACTACCTTAAAGATAAAAAGCGCCGCCGGATGCTTGTGGCACACGGCGGCAGGTAACAGGGGTCCGACCCCTGTGGAGGTTGCTACTTCGCCTTGGGGATGATGGCGCCCAGCATGAAGATGAGGGTCAGGAAGGCGAGCACGATGACGAGCGGCGGCCAGAGCGCCTCGGGGAGCGAGGATTCCCCGATTCTCGACGCGCCGTAGTGGAAGAACTCCACTCCGGCGCAGAAGAGCTTCCAGAGGAGCCAGACGCCGAGGGCCGCGAGCCCGGTGATGATGAAGAAGATGACGCCGCTCCCCACGGTGCGGAATCCCTCTTTCCGCTCCCAGCGCGCCGCGGCGCACGCGCCGCAGCCGGCCGCGCTTCGGATTTCCTCCGGGTGACGCGGACAGCGCTTCTCGCACCCCGGACAGCGCCAGCTGCCGAAGGCGTCTTGGTAGAGCTGGCCGTCACAGCGGCTGCACTCCGGCGTTCGGACGTAGAGGCAGGCGATGCACTCGTACCGTCCGTCCTGGAGCCGCCGGTAGTGGAGCGCGTTCGCGCCGTGCTTCCGGCAGTCCAGTCTCAGAGCATTCGGTTGCATTTTCCCTCCTTGAACCAGTAGGAAGTTGGAGTCGTTCACGGAAATCCGCGGATTTTCACCCCCTAGGGAGCGCAAATCCGCGGGTTTCTCACCGCGAACCGATAAAAATAGCATAAAACAGCCATTTTGTCAATCCGAGATCCAATCTCGCGAGATTGGATCTCGAAAGCACTGGGTATGCCCATCTACGATGAATTCACCGTCGTGCCGGTAAAAAAGAGCGGCGGAGCAGTTTCCCTGCTAAAACTCGTGCCGAACGGTCAAGTTCAAGATACGCAAAAAATAGCCGAGGAAGTTCTCGCCAAAAGCGGTTTAAGAGAAATGCCCGAAAATTTGCGTCAGCGTTTTTTGAGCGTCATTGTCTCCCGTCTCAAGGACGTGCGCGACGAGCTGGAAACGCGGCAAGAGCTCTCGCTCGCCGCGGACAAAGGCGGCTTAGGATTTTCGTCGGCGGAAGTTGACTCGGTGATGGTGGCCATTAGTGGGGTGACGGCAAAAAAAGTTGCAGCACCCAAATTAGAGATTGGATCTCCCAAGGAGATCCAATCTCGAGTCGGGCAGGCCGCTTCTGCGCCGGCATCCCCTCGAGCCAAGTTGGAAGAAGTCAGCAAAAAATTTACCGCGGCTTTTCCGACTAAACCGTCCCCGCCGCCGGTGAAACCCGAAATACCAAAACCTAAATTCGAAATTCCAATCCCTCCGGCGAAGCCGGAAATTCCAAAACCCAAATTCCAAATTCCACCTCCGCCGGCGAAGGCGGAAATTCCAATACCGCCCGCGGAACCGCGGCAGATTGAAAGAGCGCCGGCTCTGCCCGCCTCGCGGCAGGAGGCCGTGACCATGCTTGCCAATGAAGTGATGGACTCGCTCTCTTTTCGTTTGTCCGAGCCGTCTCTCGCCGACCGTCTGCGCTACGCCGCCCACGCGCGCCTCGCCGACGTGCGCGACGCGCTCGAAACCGAAGAGACGCTCCGCCGTCCGGTCAACGCCGGTGGGCTGGGGCTCAGCTCGGCGCAAACCTCGGAAGTGTTAGCCGCGCTTCTGCCGCGGGTGGAACGCATCCAGCGGGAGCTTTACGCCATTTCTAAAAAGAAAGTGACCGCGGCGCTGGCGGAAGAAAAGGAAAAAAGACAGTTCGTGGCTGATGTCCGCAAGGAACAGGAGAAAAAAGAGATTGACGTTCTTTTTGAAGAAGTTACCGGCCGTTCGGCCGAAACTCGCCCCCCCGTGCCGCGGGAGATTATTCGAGGTCTGACCTCCACAGGAGGTCAGACCTCGACACCGCCAGTCCGCCAGCCGCCGCCGACCAGACCGCCTGCTCCGACGCCCCAGCTGCCGGCCGCGCCGACCATGACCGATGTGGAGCCCCCGGCGCGGCTTATCGGGCCGATTGAAGAGCTTCGCCGGTTAAATCTCGTCGATTTTCGCAAATTTTCCAAAAATCCGGCGGAGGCCGCGCGTAAAATCAGGGACAAACTCTCTCTGCTTGAGGCCGAATCATTTGCCCGTCGCAATCGGGGGATAGAGGCGCTCAAGGAGTCGGAGCTCTTTCAGACCTATGCCGCGATTCTGGCTCAATCGGTCACCAGAGGTATTTCCCCGGACGAGTCCATTGCCCAGTCGGCCGCAGCTGGCCGACCAACGCTCACGATAGAGGAATTCAATGCTATAATGGAGTTGAATAAAACCTTAAGGTTTTGAGCGAGAATATAGTATCTACTAGCCCATGCCGCAATTTGTAGTTCCGCAATTTCTGGATGTTGAGGACAAAATTCTGGGGCCGCTCACGGTCCGGCAGTTTATCATTCTGTTGGTGATTTTCGGCGTTGATTTTATGATTTACAAACTGGCGGACTTTGCGCTGTTCCTCTTGCTCGGCATTCCGATTTTTGGTTTTGGCGTGGTCATGGCCTTTATTCGTGTCAACGGCCAGCCCTTCCATTATTATCTGTTAAATCTGCTGCAGTTTTTGCGCCGCTCCAAACTTAGAGTCTGGGACAAGCTGCTCACCGATTTGGAACTCCGCGAGCTCGCCTTGGAAAAACCGCTCCCGCCCCCGCCGCCGAAGGTTGTCAAAGAAGCCCTGATTACCTCCAAACTCACGGAACTCTCGCTCGTGGTCAATACCGGCGGTGTTTACCAGCCGGAAGAATAAATCCATGGCCAAAAAAGAAATCCAAACCCTGCATAGCCCGCGACTCACCGGCGGCAAACCCGGCCCGGCCACCCAGCGCTACTTGGACATCGCCCTAGTTCGCGATGAGACGGTGGTGTTAAACGACGGCACGCTCCGCGCGGTGCTTGGAGTTTCTTCCATCAACTTCGCGCTCAAGTCCGAAGAAGAGCAGGAGGCGATTATCGCCGCTTATGTCGGCTTTTTGAACTCCTTGGATTTTCCGCTCCAGATTGTGATTCAATCGCGGCGTTTGAACATCGAAGAATATCTTAACCGTCTCGCTGAGTCGGAAAAACAGCAGACCAACGAACTGCTCAAGGCGCAGATCGCCGACTACCGCCAATTTGTCGGGGAGCTGGTCTCGCTCGGGCAGATTATGAGCAAACAATTTTACGTGGTGGTGCCCTACGACCCCTTTACCAACAAGCGCCGCGGTTTCTGGGACCGCCTGCAGGAGATTTTCACTCCCGGCGCGGCGGTGCGGCTCAAAGAGGAGCGTTTCCAGGAACGCCGCAAAACATTAATGAGCCGCGTTGACGCCATTGTCTCCAATCTGTCGTCCATGAGTCTCGCCGCGCGCCTGCTGGATACGGAGACCTTAATTGAGCTCTACTACTCCGTTTACAATCCGGAGCTTTACGAAAGTCAAAAGTTAAATGACCCGTCGAAAGTGAGGATAGAGTGAAACAGCAACAGTAACAGATTTTATAAGGTATGGCCTTCAACCCTTTCCGAGTTCTCCGCAAGCCCAAGGCGCCGCCCGCTGCGCCGGTTACCCCCGTGGAAGAAAAGCGCCGGCTCGAAGAAGAGCGAATCAAGCTGGAAGAGGAACGCGTCTTCCGCGCTGGCGTGGTTTCCATCCGCGACCTGATAGCCCCGGCGGCGATGAAAATCGAGTCGGGTTATGTGGAGTTAAATGGCGTCTATGTCCGCACGATTTTCGTGGTGAGTTATCCGCGCTATATCTCGGTCGGCTGGTTCACGCCGATTATCAACATGAACACCATGCTGGACGTGGCCATGTTTTTCTACCCCGTCCGCGCGGACATCATTTTAAAACAGCTCAAGAAAAAGGCCGGGACGCTCGAAGCTCAGATTCTCTCCGACGCGGAGAAGGGTGCGCCGCGCGACCCGCTGCGCGAGACGGCGCTCCGCGACGTTGAAAAATTGCGCGACGACCTGACCACCGGTGTGGAACACTTTTTCCAGTTCGCGCTTTACGTGACGCTTTATTCCAAAGATAAAAATCAGCTGGACAAACTGTCCGAGGAAATCGAGGTGGCCTTCGGCAGTAAGCTGATTTACTCCAAGCGGGTTTTCTTTCAGGCCGAGCAGGGTTTTAATTCCACCGTGCCGGTCGGGAACGACGAACTGTTGGTTACCTTTAACATGAACTCCTCGCCGATTGCTTCGTCCTTTCCTTTCACCTCGGCGGATTTGACTTCGGACAACGGCATTCTCTACGGCATCAACCGGCACAATAACAGCTTGATTCTTTTCGACCGCTTCAGTCTGCAGAACGCCAACGCCGTGGTCTTCGCCACTTCCGGCGCGGGCAAGTCCTTTGCCGTCAAGCTGGAGGTGCTCCGTTCGCTGATGCTCGGCACTGAGGTCATCATCATTGACCCGGAGATGGAATACAAATATCTCTCCGACGCCGTGGGCGGCACTTACATCAATATCTCGCTCGCCTCGGACGCCAAGATCAACCCCTATGACCTGCCGCGGCCGGTCGGGGAGGCGGTGTCCGTGGAAGACATCATCCGGAGCGCGGTCATCACGCTCAAGGGTCTGCTCAAACTCATGCTCGGCAAGTTCACGACCGAAGAGGACGCTTTGGTTGACCGGGCCTTGCTTGAGACCTACGCCAAAAAAGACATTGTCCCGGGTGTGGACCTCGCCCGCGTTGAAGCGCCGATTATGCAGGATTTCCAGGAGATTCTGGAAGGGATGGAAGGTTCGGGTGATTTAGTCAAGCGGCTCCTCAAATACACCGAGGGAACTTTTGCCGGCTTGTTCAATTCGCCGACCAACGTGGATATGAGGAACCCGCTGGTCGTCTTTTCAGTCCGCGACCTGGAGGACGAGCTTCGGCCGCTGGCCATTTATTCCATCGTCAATTACATCTGGAACGTCGTCCGGAGCGAACGCAAGCGCCGGATTCTCGTGATTGACGAGGCTTGGTGGCTGATGCAGAGCGAGGACTCGGCTAAATTTATTTTCGCTCTGGTCAAACGCTGCCGCAAGTATTATTTGGGCGTGACCACCATCACCCAGGACGTGAACGATTTTCTGTTAAACCCCTACGGCAAGGCGATTGTGACCAACTCGTCGCTCCAGATGTTGTTTAAACAGTCGCCGGCGGCGATTGACCTGGTGGCGCAGACTTTTCTCTTAACCCAAGGGGAAAAATATTTATTGCTCGAGAGCGGGGTGGGTGAGGGGATATTTTTTGCCGGACAAAAACACGCGGCGATTAAAGTCGTGGCTTCCTATACCGAGGAACAGCTGATCACGAGCGACCCCAAACAGCTCCTTGAGATTGAGCGCGCCAAAAAAGAATTTCAGGAGAAAATGGCGGCGGCCGAACCCGGCGGTCTGCCCGGCCCGCTTCGCGCGGACTTGCCCGGCACTGAGTCGCCCGGTCAGCCCGGCGTTTAATCAGTCCTAAACGATTAGCTGTTTATGAGTCCAATAATTAAAAGATTATTCATCGCGCTCATCGCCATACTTTTGCTTGCCGTGGTGATTTTGGCAGTCCTCCGTTTTTTACCTAAAAAAGAAGCGGGTAGTCCGCGGGCCGCCGCGACGCCTGCCTCCGGGCTCGCGCCAGCCGGAAATTTGCCCACGGCGCCAGGCGCCGCGGCGGGGGTCAACGCGCCCGCCTCCGCCGAGATTTTAGCGGGCCTGCCGGCGGCGAACGATGAGGCCTTGCTCCAAAATGCCCTGGTAGTCGCGGCGCGCGATTTTGCCGAGCGCTACGGGAGTTACTCCACCGAGGGGGACTATGAAAATTTAGAAATTCTCCTACCCTCAATGACCGACAAGTTCCGGAGCCAGACGGAAACCCAGATTGCAAAAAACAGAAAGACAGGCAGCAAAAAGTCGGTCGGCGTCACCACTAAGGCGCTCTCGGTCAAGCCCGAGGAGGCCATGACAAAAGGAAATCTGAACCGCGTGCGGGTGCTGACCGAACGGCTGACTACCGCGAACGGCGCGACCACAATTTCCTACGAGGAATTAGTGCTCACCTTCCTTTATCAGGAAAGTTTATGGAAGGCGGATTCGGCCGAGTGGGTCAAGTCTTAAATTTTTGGCGCGAGTGGATCCTGGACGCCGTTTTTCCCGAGAGATGCGCGGGTTGTGGTCGCGATGGTTCGTCGCTTTGCGGCGCGTGCTTGGCCGACCTCTCGCCACGGCCGGAACGAAGAATCTTGAAAGACGGGACGGAGGTCACCGCTTTTTATCCCTACGGCGACCCGCGCATTCGGGTGCTGCTCGGCCAATACAAATTTTACGGCCGGACTGCGCTTAAGGCGGTGTTGGCCAAACTTTTGGACAAAGCCGTGAGGGGCGCGCCGTCTCTACTGCCGGCGCAACCGGTAATTGTGGTGCCGGTGCCGCTCGCGCCGCGCCGAGAGCGGCAAAGAGGTTTTAACCAGTCCGCGGAGCTGGCAAAAATTTTGCTTCAGCATCTCCCTCCCAGTTCCCAGCTTATTTTGGCGCTTAAACGAAATCGGAACACGACCCAGCAGGCGACGCTTATTAAAAACGAAAGAGCGAAGAATGTGGTCGGAGCGTTTGTTTGCGGAAAACAGGAGTTTGGCGGCAGAGCGACACTGCTCGTGGATGATGTCGTCACTTCCGGGGAAACAATAAGGGCCGCGGCCGGGGCTCTCAGGCAAGCGGGTTATAAGAAAATCAGCGCTTTTGCCCTGGCTCACGCGCCGAATGATTGACCGGTCGTGAGTTAATAGCTATAGTGGATAGCTGCAGGTTAAAGTAAATAGCTATAGTTAATAGCGATAGGATTTATTACTATAGCTTTAAACTACTAACTATTAACTTGTATGGAGAGGTGCCCGAGAGGCTGAAGGGAGCGGTTTGCTAAACCGTTATACGCTCAAAAGGTGTATCGTGGGTTCGAATCCCACCCTCTCCGCAGATAGTAACTTCGCGATTTGAAAGAGCGGACGCGCGCCGTGCGCCCATCACGGCGCGCGACAATTTCTCTCGCCGCAAAGCGGCGAATTGGCTCGGCGGGAGGAATTCAAAAAGGGCGGATTTGTCCGTTTCGTATCTAAAAACAATATGAACAAACCAAAATATTTTCTATACGCGCGTAAATCAACGGAGGACGATGATAGACAAGTAATGTCTATTGAAGCGCAACTTTTTGAACTGCGAGAATATGCGCGTAAAGAAAATCTTGAAATTCTTGAGGAATTTCAAGAGTCGAAAAGCGCAAAGACACCAGGGAGAGAAATATTTGGCGAGATGATGTCGAAAATAGAACGAGGTGGAGATTTTGGAATACTCGCGTGGCACCCAGATCGCCTTGCGCGTAATAGTATTGACGGAGGCAGGGTTATTTACGCCGTAGACACGCGCAAGGCGGTGTCTTTGCGTTTTCCGACATTTTGGTTTGAACCGACCCCGCAGGGACTCTTTATGTTGCAAGTGGCGTTCGGTCAATCCAAGTATTACAGCGATAATCTTGCTGAAAATATCAAGCGTGGAATCCGCCAAAAATTGCGCCGAGGCGAATGGCTAAACCTTGCTCCGTTCGGTTATCAAAACAATCCGTTGAAACATAATATTGAATCGCACCCGACCGAAGCGCGGATTGTTCGCCTCGCTTTTGAGGAATACGCGAAAGGTAGTTATGGCTACGAATCACTAGCGCAATTTTTGGCGGATTTGGGGGTGGTTAGCAAGAACGGAACGCCACTTGCCAAAATTTCCATCAAACGACTTTTAACGCAT
>SCSU01000008.1 GCA_004299275.1 Patescibacteria group bacterium | reverse complement strand
TTTCGCCACTTTATCCAGTTTTTCGCCCAAAGTCTGGGCCAAATCGTAAGCGGTAAAAACTTTTTTGTGCGGCACAATTTGGTATTTGACGCCTTTTTTGTCCAAATAGCGGCGGATTTCTTTAGGGATAGACATAGGGTGAGTGAGTAGTGAGTAGATGTAGATGAGGAAACTTGCCCCCTACTCAAGACTCACTTAATTAATGGTAATTTTTGCTGTTCGCCGCGTAATTTCCGCGCGGCCCGGCGACCCTTGGGGGTCAACTGCACTTCCTTTATATACCATTTCTGCGCCGTCCGCACGCAGTAGCCGACAAGCCAGCCGCGAGCAATCATCCGCTCCAGCGCCTTGGTAATCGCGTCAATCTGGTCTTTACGCTTGGGGCGTTTATTAAACGCGGTGTAGTAAGCCAGCAACGCCCGCCGGTCGAGTCGCCCCCGCCGCTCCAAAGTCCGTTCGAGAATATACGCTTGGAGACCGGGCATACCCGGTGCTAGAACGCCGACTCCAAACCCCGCCGGGCGGGGTTTGACCAGCGAACATTCTTTAAGATTATCAGCTTCTGCGTCGGGTAGCACTTTATTGCCATAAAGTAATTGTCATCCCGGGCGGAGTCGAGGGATCTTCAATTCTTAATTATCGTCGTCGAATTAAAGTTCTCTCCACATCGGTCGAGAAGACATTTTCCGAGCTGTCGGCGTTCTAGCACCGGGCATACCCGGAAGTAGAACGCCAACTCTATTATTCAACGGCAAAATTAATCAACGGACCTTGCAGAACTGTATCGTCCTTCATCGCGGCGATGACCTGCAAATACCCCAGCATATTTTTTTCGGGAGTGATCGCCAAAGTCCAAGAACCGTCGCTCGCAACTCTGCCGCTGGCGAGCTCTGTTGCTTCGGCCGCCGTCTCGGTGCCCGCGGGCGTAAAGACCAGTTCAATTTTGTCAGCGCCCGGCGCGCTGCCGATAACCGTGACCTGCTCCGAGGCGGCGACGCGCGTCCAGCCGTCCACGACCCGGCTCGGCGTCAAAATAAAATTGAGGAGCGATTCTTTTTTTGTCGGCAAAATCTCCGCTGAGGCCGCGGTCGTCACCTCTCCGGTGGACTCCGGCGCCAACGATTGACGCTCTCTTGGGGCGGAGGCCGCGAGCGCGAGCGCCGCGCCTAAAGCGAGGGTGAGATAGACCGCGGCGGTGAGCGCCAAAAATTCCGCCGCCCGAAGCGGCAACCAAGTCGGCGACGAAGGCATTTTTAGCGCCGACGGCTTTAAAACAGCCGGACGGGTTTTGCGCGCCACACTCCGCTTTCCCCCTTTTTTTAACGGCATAAACCTGCAAATATTGTATGAAAAATACCGCCGAATATCAAGTTCCAATCTCCCCTACGGAGGACGGTCCTTACGCGTTCTTAAACTCCGATGGCCGGCAGTTCCAAATGCCGCTGGCTCCAGGCCGCCGTGAGCGCCTTGACCGAGAGAGACAACGGCGGAGAGGGGAAAAAACGCGAGCACTCCTCCAATGGTGAACTGATAAAAAAATTAAGCGCCGTGAGTGTGTCGCGCGATATCGGAGCAGCGTCGGCGAGAGCCAGCTCAGCACGGCAAGATCTGCAGACCACGCCGCCGTGGTGCGAGGTCCAAGAGCACTCCCCTCCGGCGACATCTTTTCGGCAACGCACGCACTTCTCCAAATCGGGACGGAAACCGAGGCGGACAAAAAGTTTCCAGAAAAAAGCCGGCGTGAGGGCGCTGTCCGGAACTGAGCGCTCCGGCGCGCTCGCCACCGTCTCCAGATATTCCCGGAGGAGGTTAAAAAGCGCCGGGTCGCCGAAGGCCGGCTTAACCGCGCGGTCAAGAAAAGCGGCGGCCGCGAGCGCGGCGAGCAGGCGCGGGAGAGAAGCGCGGATAAGCGGAAAAGATTTTAGCGCCGCGGCGCCGGCTAAATGGTCAAACGCTCGGCCACGCGCGATAAAAATGTCGAGCACGCCAATCTGCTCCATCTCCCCGGCCAGCTTGGAGACAATCTTGCGCGAGCCCCTGGCCAGGAGCTCCAGCTTGCCACGGTCTTCGGTCAGCACGCTGTAAACGCGGTCAGTCTCGCGGACTGGCCGTTTGGCGAGCGGTATGGCATTGGCGCGGAAAGTCAAAGCCATCTGTCTAGGAGTCAAATTTTTTAATCTCAATGACTAAAGCTTATCAAGATATGTCTGGAGGACGACAGCGGCGGCCGTGGCGTCACGGTCGCCGTAGAGCTCCCGAATCCGGTCGGCGAGCTTCGAGGACAGCCGCTCATCAATAAAATGTATCGGCAGCGCGCCGGTGTGTTTAATCAGGTCGCGGGCAAAAGCGCGCGAGCGCGCCGCAGCCGCGCCCCGCTCCCCCGCGAGCGTAATCGGCTCGCCGACCACGACCGCCTCAATCCCCTCCTCGGAGATGAGCCGCGCCAATTCGGTAACCAAGGACTCCTCCTCGAGGCCCTTGAGCGTCTTCCAGGGCATAGCCAGTTTGCTCTCGGTGTCCCCGAGCGCGAGTCCGACTCGTCTGGTGCCGGTATCAATGCCGAGCAGCTTCATAAGTGAGTCGTGAGTAATTTTATTCCTCCTTTTCTAAAGGAGGTGGCGAGCCGTGCTCCGCCATAGCGGCTACGCGACGGCGAGCCAGGGGATTTATTCCTTAATTCTTTCCCCTACACCTTACACCCTAAATCCCTCCCCCTGCGGGTACTCCCTTTAAGAAAGGGAGAATTAGTTTTCTGTCTACGCACTACTCACTACTAACCACTTCTAAACCGGCAGCGGCGTAATAATCTCGTACCCTTTTTTATTCACAATAATCGTCACTTCAAAATGGGCGGCCAGCGTTCTGTCGGCGGTCACGATAGTCCAGCCGTCCGGCAGAGTGCCAACCGCGTAGTGGCCGACAGCCACCATCGGCTCAAGGCAGAGCGCCATCCCCGCTTCAATCCGGACCGGCTTCTGGCGCTGGTCAACATAATTGGGAATCCGCGGCTCTTCGTGCACTCCGGTTCCGATGCCGTGTCCGACCAGATCGCGCACGACCGAGTAACCCTCGCGTTCCACATACGTCTGCACCGCTCGGCCGATGTCGGCAATCCAGGCGCCGGGTTTGACCGCCGCGAGTCCGCGCAAGAGCGATTCCCGCGTCACCGCGACCAACCGCTTGGCTTCTTTGGAAATCTGGCCGACGCCGACCGTGACCGCCATGTCCGTGCAATAGCCCTCTGCCCGCGCGCCGATGTCCAGGCCAACAACATCCCCGTCCTTGAGTTCGCGCCCGGGTTTGGCCGGCGCGTGCACGACTTCGTGGTTAATGGAAGTGCACAGAGTCGTGGTAAAAGGCCGGTCGCTGGCTCTGTTCTTATAACCCAAAAACGACGGTTCGCCGCCGCCCGCCCGGATGGCTCGTTCGGCCACAGCGTCCAGTTCGGAAGTTCTGACGCCGGGCCTGACCTCCCGGGCAACCTCTTTAAGCGCGGCGGCCAAGAGCGCCCCGCCCCGCCGCAGAATTTCTATCTCCTCGGAAGTCTTGATAATCGCCATACCCGGCAGTAGAACGCCGACTCCTATTGTTGAGTTAATAGACACTGGTTATTACCGTCATCCCGAGCAAGGCCGAGGGATCTTCAATTCTAAATCATCATCGCCGAATTGAATTTCTCTCTACCTGCCTGCCGGCAGGCAGGTAGGCAGGCAGGCCCAGGTCGAGAAGACATTTGCCAAGCTGTCGGCGTTTCACTGCCGGACAGACTATGTTCTACGTACTACTTACTATTTTTCGGCCTGAGCGCTCGCCAAACGCGGCGCGCCACTTCCGCCACCGACTTGGTGCCGTCAATTTCCGCCAAGAGCCCCATTTTTTCGTAAAGCGCGAGCACCGGCTCGGTATTTTTATGATAAACGGCCAGACGTTTTTTTACCGCCGCCGGGTTGTCGTCCGGCCGCCGGATTAGCCGGCCGCCGCAGCGGTCGCAGACGCCAAATTTTTTCGGCGGACGAAACTGGAGATGAAAATTTTCTTCACAGCGCGAGCAGACGCGCCGGCCGGCCATCCGTTTGAGCGCGGCGCGGTCGGGGATGTGCACGGCAATCACTTTTTTTACTTCGGCGATATGCGAAAAGGCCTCGAGCTGGCCGAGCGTGCGGGGATAGCCGTCGAGCACCGCGCCGCGGCGCGCGTCGCGCTCGCCGAGCCGCCAAAAAACCAGAGCGCTGGTCACCTCATCCGGCGCGAGCAGTCCCCTCATAATGTAGCGCCGCGCCAGTTGCCCGAGGCGCGTGCTCTTGGCCACCTCCTCGCGGTAAAGCGCGCCGGTGGAGATGGCCGGCAGGCGCAGACGTTTGGCAAGCAACGCCGCCTGAGTGCCTTTGCCCGAGCCCTGCGGCCCCAAAAAAATTATAATGTTTCGGAGTTCCTTCATGTTTCTGTTTCTCTTGCTCTCAAGGCCGCAATAATCTTTTCGTATTCAAAGGCGGTAATCTGGTGCCGATCGCGTAGCACGCGCAACTCGCGCACCAAGGTATAGTCCACCTCATCGCGCGTTACTTCGCCGTTGTCCAGCAGTCCGGCAATCGCCTCCTCCACCGCCGCGCGTTTATGCTCGTCAAGCAGGTACTGGAATTTATGCCACAGCCACTCGTGGATTTCCCGCCGATTTTGAAAAATAATTTTGGACATAAATTTTTTCAGTTCCCGAGCGAAGGTCCGACATACGTCGGACCGGAGTCGAGGGACTACCTTCTGAAATTTATTATATCAAAAAACGGGAAAAAATCCCGCCGGCCTCCGTTTGGCCTCTGGCCTCTGGCTTCAGATGGTTTCGTACTCCCGCATGGTCAACTGGCTTTGGATTTGCTTGACCGTCTCAATCACCACCGAGACGACGATGAGGAGCGAGGTGCCGCCGATGGCCATCGTCTGGGAGCCGGTGTACTGCTGCATGGCCAAGGGCAAAACGGCGATGACCGCCAAAAAGACCGCCCCGGCCAGGGTAATCCGATTCATGACGAAGGTCAGATAATTAGCCGTCGGCGACCCGGGGCGGATGCCGGGGATAAAACCGCCCTGTTTTTGCAGGTTCTCGGCAATCTGAGTCGGACGGAAAATCAAAGTAGTGTAAAAAAAAGTAAAACCGAAGACCAAAAGAAAATAGGCGAGGCTGTAGAAAAGCTGATTCTGGAAAAGACGAACCGTCCACTCGGCGACGGCGGCAAGCCAGACGGTTTTGGCCCGGAGGAAAAGCTGGGCGACGATGGGCGGGAAGAGCATCACCGAAATCGCGAAGATAATCGGAATCACGCCGGCCATGCTGACGCGGAGCGGCAGGTGGGTGTCCACACCGCCGGCAAGCTGCATGCCGTGGACTCTTTTGGCGTAAGTCACGGGGATATTCCGCTGACCCTCGGAAACAGTGACCACGCCAGCGATGGTTACCGCCGCGACGACGGCAAAAGCCAGGAGCGTGATCGCCTGTCCGGCGTCAAAGATCGCCGCGGTCTGCGCCAAGTATTGCGGCAGGGCGGCGACGATGCCGGCAAAAATCAGCAGCGAGATGCCGTTGCCCATTTTTTTCTCGCTGATTAGCTCCCCGATCCACATCAAAAACAGCGTCCCGGCCGCCATAGTAAAGAGCATTGTCGCGAGCGTCATGGGCGAGAGGTTCAAAACCACGCCCTGACCGGATTGCCGGAGGAGGGCGATAATCCCGTAACCTTGGAGGAAGCAAAGCGGCACGGTCAGGTAGCGGGTGTAGGCGTTAATCCGCGCCTGTCCCTGCTCGCCTTCTTTCTGCAGTTCCTCCAGTTTCGGCAGGACCATGGTCAAAAGCTGGATGATGATTGACGCGGTGATGTAGGGGCCCACCCCGAGCGCCACCACGGAAAAATTGGAAATGGTGCCGCCGGTAAAGACGTTCAGGAGCCCGAGGAACTGGTTGCCACCCAAAAGGGCTTGGAGACTGCGGACGTCCACGCCGGGGAGCGGGATGTGCGCCACCAGCCGGAAAAGCGTGAGCATCCCCAAAATAAAGAGAAGGTCGCGGCGCATGTCCGGACTTTTCCAAATCCGGCGGAGCTGCTCGATAAATTTCATAGAAACTGGTTTCGGTCGCTCTGAGGGATCTCCAACGGAGATCCAATCTCAACGCGCTGATTTTAGCCTACCGTGCCGCCGGCGCCCTCAATCGCCGACTTGGCGCCGGCCGAGGCCGCGAGGCCGCGGACAATCAATTTTTTCTTGAGTTCAGCGCCGCCGATAATCTTGGCGCCGCGCGCTCTGGCCGAAACCAGACCTCGGCGCTTGAGCGCGTTTAGTGTGACCTCCTCGCCGTCGCGGAAATGCCCAGCTAGCGCCGCCAGCGTCACGCTTTCGGGCTTAATCTTTAAACTACGGAAGCCGCCGATTTTGGGCAGGGAGGCCAAGAGCCGTTTCATCCCTTTCTTTTTAAGCCCCCGCCGGCCGCCGGAGCGGGCGCGCTGGCCCTTCATCCCCCGGGTGGAATAGGTGCCGTGGCCCGAGGCGTTGCCGCGTCCAAGGCGCTTTTTTTTGCGGCGGCTACCCGGCGCGGCGGCAATGGTGTGCAAAGTGTAAGACATAATTTTAGCTCGGCTCGCTCGCGGCGGCGGCCGCCTTTTTTTCCCTGGCGGCTCGCGCTTCTTTAATATTGAGCGTCAAGTTCTGCAGGGCTTTGAGCGTGGCGCGGACATTGTTGACCTTGTTCTTTGAACCCAAAAGTTTAGAGACGACGTTCGGCACGCCCCCGAGCTCCAGTATCACCCGGGCGGCGCCGCCGGCCTTAACACCCGTCCCCTGCGGCGCCGGTTTGAGCAACACCACAGCCGCGCCGTATTTTTCCCGGACCGCGTGCGGAATTGTTTCGTTTATAATCGGAATCGAAATTGTCCGCTTTTGCGCCTGGCGCGCGGCTTTGTTAATCGCGACTGAGACGTCCGCGCCCTTGGCCAGCCCGTAACCGACCCGGCCGTGGTGGTCACCAACCACGACGCAGGCGCGAAAACGCATCCGCTTGCCGCCTTTGGTCACGCGAGTGACCCGAGAGAGGTCCAGCGTTACTTGGTCAAACTCTTTTGACTCCGCCTCGCGCCGCCCCACGGCCTCGCGGACGCTGCGGCGCCGCTCGCGATTTATGTTTCCCTGTGCTGGTCTCACAAATGGCATAATTCTAAATCTTAAGGCCGCCGGCGCGAGCGCCATCGGCCACCGCGGCTGTCCGGCCGTGATACTTCCTCCCCGCCCGGTCAAAAACCGCCTGAGTGATTTTTTTCTCTTTCGCCCGTTCCGCAACGAGCAGCCCCACGGAGTAGGCGGCGGCGACTTTACCTTGGCGCTCGCCGACATCCAGTTTTTTGAGCGCCTTGGTCTCTAAATCCGAAGCCGCGGCCAAAGTTTTGCCGGTCGAATCGTCAACGAGCTGGGCGTAGATATGTTTGAGCGTCCGGCCAACCGAGAGACGCGGCCGCTCGGCTGTGCCAAAAACGCGGGCGCGGACCCGGGCCCGCCGCCGCTCGTGCAGTGCTCTTTTGTTTTTTTGGGGATTCTTATAACGCATACCTTCTTTCAATCTCGTAATTTCGTATTAGATTCGTACTTTCGTAGTCCTTAAGGATTCGTAATTTCGTATTAGATTCGTATTTTCGTAGGCTATTTGGCCGCCGCCTTGGCGGTCTTGCCGGCCTTGCGGCGCACAACCTCGCCGACATATTTGATTCCTTTGCCCTTGTAGGGCTCGGGCGGTCTCAAACGGCGAATCCGCGCCGCGGTCTCACCCAAAAGTTCCTTGTCCGCGCCGGAGAGAGTGATGACATTCTTTTCTACCGCAACGTTAATCCCCGCCGGCAGCGCAAACTCAATCGGGTGCGAATAGCCGACATCAACCGTAAGTTTGCCGCCCCCGCCGGCAATCTTGTAACCGACGCCAATCACTTCCAATTTTTTTTCATAACCCTTGGTCACGCCCTCCACCATGTTGGCGATGAGCGTCCGGAAAAGCCCCCACAGGGCGCGCGTGCGCACCTCTTCCTGATTTTGGACGGAAACCTTAATCGCTTTGCCGCTTTCTGCCGAATTTAAAACAGCCATAACCTGCGGCGGCAGAACGCGACGGAGCGACCCCTTCGGCCCCTTGACGCTGACAACACCATCGCTCACGGCGACTTCGACGCCGGCGGGAATCGGGATTGGTTTTTTGCCGATACGGGACATAATCAATCTAATCAATAAATCTCGCAAACCAGCTCGCCGCCGAGCTTGCGCGCCCGCGCCTCGCCGCCGGTCATCAGCCCTTGCGAAGTCGAGACGATGGTGACACCAAGCCCGCTCATCACTCGCGGAATTTCCTGCCAGCCAACATACAATCGCCGGCCGGGCTTAGAGAGACGCCGTAAATCCCGGATAGCCGGCCGCCGCCCCTCGTAGCGGAGAGCCAGCCGGAGCACTCGACCGGGCGCGGCGAGATCAACGCCCGAGAGATACCCCTCCTTTTCCAGAATTTTGGCGATCTCAAACTTCAGCCGCGAGGCGGGCAGTTCAATTTCGGTTTTGCCGACGCGGCTCGCGTTCCGGATGCGGGTCAACAGGTCAGCGATAGGGTCAGTCATCATAGGTTATAAATCACGGAGGATTGTTATTTTACCAACTGGCTTTGCGGATCCCGGGAATTTCGCCGACATTGGCCAATTCCCGAAAACAGATGCGGCAGAGCTCAAAGTCGCGCATGTAACCGCGCTTCCGGCCGCAACGCCAGCAACGGCGCACCAGGCGCGAAGAAAACTTGGGCTTACGTTTTGATTTAGCGATTTGCGCGGTCGTAGCCATAAAGGTCAGTTTTTAATGAAGGGGAAACCCAATTGCTTGAGCAGGGCCAGACTCTCTTCGCGCGAGCAAGCGTTCGTGACCACCGTAACCTCCAGGCCGTGGACGCGCTCCACCTCATCCGAACGGATTTCCGGAAAAGCGACGTGTTCGCGAAAACCGATGGTCAGATTGCCGCGGCTGTCCACGCTTTTCGGGGAGAGACCGCGAAAGTCGCGGACCCGCGCCAAAGTCACGTTAATCAATTTTTCCAAAAAACTGTAAAGCCGTTCGCCGCGGAGCGTCACCATCATCCCGACCGTCATGTTCTTCCTGATTTTAAAATTGGAAATGGATTTTTTGGCCAGAGTGCGGACCGGCTTCTGTCCGGTGATGCGGCGCAGGCTGCTCTCCGCCGTCTCAAAAAATTTGGGGTCGTTGTTTTTGGCGGAAATGCCGACATTAATCACCGCCTTGGTCACCCGCGGCACGGAAAGATGATTTTTGTAACCGAACTCTTTGATGAGCGCGGGAACGGCGATTTTTTTGTAACGTTCTTTAAGGCGAGCCATAGAGCTAAATGGTCTCATGACATTTTTTGCAGACGCGCACGCGTTTGCCGGTATCAAGCGTTTTTGCGCCCACCCGAGTTTTCTTGCCGCACTTGGGGCAGAGGAGCGCCACATTGGAAACATCCACCGGCCGCCAAAAAGTCACGAGCTGGCCCTTTTGGTTGCCGCGGGCTCTAAGGTGCCGCGTCAGGCGGCCTAATCCCTCAACTACCACCCGACGTTCGGGGGGAAAGGTCTGGATTACTTTGCCGCTTTTGCCGCGATCTTTGCCGGCGAGCACTTCCACGCGGTCGCCAGTTTTAATCTTCATGGTTCTCATAGGACTTCCGGCGCCAGAGAAAGAATTTTGGCGAAGCCGCGGGCTCTAAGTTCGCGTGCCACCGGCCCCAAGATGCGGGTGCCGCGCGGTTCGCGGGATTTTTGGTCAATGATGACCGCGGCGTTGTCGTCAAAGCGGATGTAAGAGCCATCTTTTCTCCGGACCTCCTTGCGCGAGCGCACCAAAACCGCGTGCACCACGTCGCTCTTTTTGACCAGACCGTGCGGCACCGCCTCTTTGACCACGCAAGTCACGATGTCGCCGAGCCGGGCGTAGCGCTTTTGGTAACCGCCGAGGACGCGAACACACTGGAGCAGTTTGGCTCCGGTGTTGTCGGCGACGGCGAGCATAGTGCGGTGCTGAATCATATTTTTTTAACCACCCGCCAACACTTGTCTTTGGAAAGCGGCCGGGTTTCCTCGATTATTACCGCGTCACCCGGGCGGTACTCGTTTTTTTCATCGTGAGCTTTGTAGCGTTTGCTCCGCACGTACTGTTTGCGGTACTTGGGGTGGGTCTTCATCCGGTCAACCCGAACCACAACCGTTTTTTGCATCCGGTTCGAGACGACTATGCCCTGCAGGCGACGGTGGCTGATTTCCGGTTCTTGCATATTCAGGCGATTTTTGATACTTCGACTCGCGCCAAACCGTGCTCTTTAAGGCGCGGCTCAGTATCAACCCTGAGCTTACTGCTGGCTTTAGCCAGCGGTGTCGAATGGGTTGACTTCTGATTTCTGGCGGTCAGGATTCTGGCAATCATTTTTTTTAACTCGCGGAGCGTCCTGATTTTTTTCTCCTCGGCGACCGAAACGCGAAAACGCAAAGCGCGCAGCTCCTCGCGCCTCAACGCGGCAAGTCGTTCCAGTTCCTCAGAGGTTTTCGCGCTAAGCTCTTTAAACTCCATATTATTTTTCCTTAAGCACGACTTTGGTGCGCGCCGGCAGTTTGTGCGAGGCCAGTCGGAGCGCCTCGCTGGCCGTCGCCGCGTCCACGCCGTCCATCTCAAAAAGGACAGTGCCGCGCCGCACGATGGCCACGTAATGGTCCACCGCGCCCTTGCCGCCGCCCATCACCGATTCGTTGCCGTGGTTCGTAACCGACTTGTCGGGAAAAACGCGAATCCAAATTTTACCCCCGCGCTTCACAAAACGGGTCATGGCGCGGCGCGCCGCCTCGAGCTGGCGGGAGGTAATCCAGGCCGGGTCGAGCGTCTTTAAGCCGATGGAACCGAAAGCCAGCCCGGTCTTGTCGCTCGCGATCCCAAGCCCGCTCCGTCGGAGTTTGTGCGTCTTTCGATATTTGACTTTTTTAGGCGTAAACATATTTTTCCGCTTTAACTTTCCTGCTTCGCGGTCTCCGCCGCCTCGGCGTCCTCTTTTTCCTCTTTTTTCCTCCGGCGCGTGTCAAAAATCTCGCCGCGATAAATCAGAACTTTGACCCCGATGGTGCCGAAAATAGTCCGGGCAAACCCCTGGGCGTAATCAATGTCGGCCCGGAGGTTGTGGAGCGGGATGGAACCGTGGGAGACGGCCTCCGAACGGGCGATTTCCGAACCGTTCAGCCGTCCCGAAACCCGGAGCCGCACACCCTTGGCGCCGGCCTTAAGGACCTTGTCCGCCGTCATCTTGAGGATGCGCCGGAAAGGCATGCGCTTTTCCAGGTCAGCGACCATCGCCTGCATCACGATATTGGCGGAGAGGGCCGGGCGCGGCACTTCGGTGATATTCAGGTTGAGCGTCACCTTGCGGCCGGAAAAAAATTTTTTCTTCAATTTTTCCTTGAGCTCCTCGGCGCCGGTGCCGGCCCGGCCGATGATAAAACCGGGCTTGGCCGAGGCAATCATAATGGTGATGGCATTGGCCGAACGCTCAATGTCAACGCGGTCCACGGCCGCGTCCTTGAGCAAGGCGCGCAGAAAAACGCGAATCTCCTGGTCTTCGCGGAGCAGTTTGGGGAAAGCGCGCTTCCCCGAATACCAGCGCGAGTGCCAGGTGTTAATCGTGCCGATGCGGAAAATTATCGGATGGACCTTCTGACCCATATATTATTTTTTTCGGATTTCTGGTTTTCGGATTTCGGATTTCTGAATTTCATCAGTCAGGATGATATTGATGTGCGCCGTCCGTTTTTTAATCGGCGCGCCGCGGCCGAAAGCCCGCGGCCGAAAACGTTTGATTGTCGGGCCGCCGTCAACCGTGAGTCGTTTAATCCAGAGTTTCCCCGCGTCGAGCTTAAAATTATTCTCGGCGTTGGCTATCGCGCTCCGAAGCAATTTGAGCAGCACCGGCGCGGCCGCCTTGCGCAAAAAGGAAAGCTGCGCCGCGGCTTCCGCCACCGGCAAACCGCGCACCAAATCAGCCACCAGCCGAACTTTGCGCGGGGAGTGACGAATATAGCGAGCTTTGGCCAAAATGTCCATAATGATTTTTACTTCTTTTCGCCCTTTTCGCCCGCGGCGGGAGCGGCGGCCGGCGCGGCGGCGGTTGCCGCCTTTTCCGCCTCCAGTTCCTTTTGCATCTTGCCGCCGTGGCGGGTAAAGGTGCGGGTCGGCGCGAACTCGCCCAGCCGGTGCCCGACCATATTCTCAATAACGCGCACCGGAAGGTGCGTCTTGCCGTTATGCACGCCAATCGTGTAGCCGACCATCTCCGGCGTGATTATCGCAGCGCGCGACCAGGTTTTGACCACGGTCTTGTCAGCCGCTTTGAGCCGGCGAAGTTTAGCCAGCAGGCGTTCGTCCAGATACGGTCCTTTTTTGAGACTACGGGACATAGGCGATTATTTGCGCCGGCGGCGCGCGACAATAAATTTATTCGACCATTTTTTGTTATCTCTGGTTTTAACGCCCAGCGCCGGCTTGCCCCACGGAGTCTTCGGATGAATCAGGCCGATGGGGTGCTTGCCTTCGCCGCCGCCGTGCGGATGGTCCACCGGGTTCATCGCCTTGCCGCGAACCGTCGGCTTAATCCCCTGATGTCGCCGGCGGCCCGCCAGGGACAGACGAATCAGGCGATGGTCGGGGTTACTGACCAAACCAATCGTGGCGGAACACTGCTTGGAAATTAACCGCGTCTCGCCGGAGGGCAAACGCAGTTGGGCATAGGCGCCTTCCACGGCCAAAAGCTGGGCCGAGACTCCGGCGCCGCGGACAAGCTTGGCGCCGGCACCCGGTTCGAGCTCAATCGCGTGCACGGCCAGGCCGACCGGGATAAATTGAAGCGGCATCCGGTTCCCCGGTTTAACCTCCGCCTGTTTTTTGGAGGAAAGGAGGGATTCGCCGACGGCCACGTTTTGGGGCGCGATGATATATCTTTTTTCCCCGTCCCGATAGTAAAGTAAGGCAAGGCGCGCGCCGCGGCTCGGGTCGTACTCAATCGCGGCGACTTTTGCCGGGACGTCGTATTTTTCGCGGAGATTGTCTACCAAACGCACAAAGCGCCGCGCGCCGCCGCCGCGGTGACGCACGGTGATTTTACCCTGGCTGTTGCGCCCGGCTTGCTGCGGCCGAAAACGGATGAGCCTCTTTTCCGGCTCGGTCTTAGTCAGGTCGGTAAAAGCGTCCACGCTGCCGTGGCGCCGACCGGGATTTGTTGGTTTCCATTGTTTAAGCGGCATACCTTCTTTCAATTTCGTAATTTCGTATTAGATTCGTATTTTCGTAACTTACACGCCTTCATAAACCGCAATCCGCTTGCCCGGCGGCAGAGTAACTACGGCTTTCTTCCAATCCTTTTCCCGGCCGGCGACCCGACCAAACCGGACCCTCTTGCCCTTGACTCGGAGGATGTTGACCGACGCCGGCCGTACCCCGTAGAGGGCCGCGACTGCCCGGGCAACGCCGATCCTCGTGGCCGAAGGCACAACCTTAAAAACATATTGCCGATTCTCGGCCAGACGCGAGGCCTTTTCGGAAAGGAGCGGCGCGACTAAAATCCGCGGCGCTTCTTTACTGTTGCCTTTTGACGCCTTAATTTCCGGAGACGCACTGGTCTCTTTTACTCTTGACGCTTGGGCGCCCGGCCGTTCGCTCGGAGCGCCACGGCGCGGTTTTCTCTTAAATTTGTCCCAAAAAGCAACCATATTTTATCTTTTCCTGTTACTGTTTTTGCTTACTGTTGCTGTTTCGGCTGTTTCTGTTTTCGGTTCAAAAAGCCGCTCCAAAACGTCCACTCCCTTGGTGGTGGTAAGCAGCATCCCCGAACCGATGACCTCCAAAATGGAAAGACTCTGAGCGTTGGCCGTTCGGAGTCCAGGGATATTCCGGCTGCTCATGGACACTTTTTCGTCCCGCGCCGGCATGACCAAAAGAATTTTTTTGGCCTGCACTGGAAGCGCTTCCAAAATCTTGGCCATGGCTTTGGTTTTAAACTCCGGCAAAATCAATTCGTCCAAAACCACCAAATGGCCGTGAGCGGCCTTGTCCGAAAGCGACATCCGAATCGCCAGATTGCGCTTTTTCCGGTTCAATTTGACCGAAAAATTCCGTTCGGAGCGCGGCCCAAAGGTTACTCCCCCGCCGATCCAAATCGGCGAACGGATGGAACCGTGCCGGGCGCGGCCCGTCCCCTTTTGCCGCCAAGGTTTTTTGCCGCCGCCGCGGACCTCGCCGCGGGTTTTGGTGTGAGCCACCGGCCGACGCGCGTTGGCCATAGCCGCGAGCACCGTCTCGTGCAAGACGGCGGGCCGGGGAGTGACGCCGAAGACCACCGGCGAAAGTTCGCGCTCGCCGACTTTTTTCCCCTCGCGATTGTAGATAGCCACACTCAACATATTTTTAGCCCGCAACCGGTTCTTTCTGCGTTTCCGTCTGCGTTTCAGTTTCCGCGACGGCGCTCGCGAGCTCCATCGTCCCTGGAGCGCAGATGGCAAGCAGCGTCCCGCGGGCGCCGGGCACCGCTCCTTTAATTGCCAAGACATTCCGCACCGCGTCAACATCAATTACTTCCAAATTTTTGACGGTCACGGTTTCTCCGCCCATTCGCCCGGCCATCCGTTTGCCGGGCGCCACCGGTCCTTGGCGCTTGGAGCCGATCGAGCCGGGCATGCGCGTCTGGTCCTTATGTCCGTGGGAGGTAGGATGCCCGGCAAAACCGTGCCGTTTGACCACGCCCTGAAAGCCGTGTCCTTTGGAAGTTCCCTGAACCGCGACCAGGTCGCCGGGAGCGAACACCGCGGCGCTGATTGTCTGACCGGCGACAAACGCCGAGGCGTCAGCGACCCGGAACTCGCGCAGTGTCCGAAACGATGGCAAACCCCGGAGATGCCCGCGCACTGACTTGGAGAGTCCCCGGCCGGGAGAAAAACCAACCTGAACCGCGGTATAACCGTCGCGCGCCGCCATTTTTACCTGAGTCACCACGCAAGGGCCGACCGCGATCGTGGTAACCGGAACAACGCTGCCGTCGGAGCGGAAACGCTGTTCCATGGAGATTTTTTTGCCGAGAATAAACTTCATATTTTGGCTACGAATGTACGAACCGCTACGAAATTACGAATACGTGTTCGTATTTCGTCGCCTTTCTGATTCATCCCCCGAAGCTTTAGCGTAGGGGGATAAAAAACCAGAAGTCTCTAAGGGCTACGAATTGCGAATTGTTGCGAATGTGCGAATCGTGAATTCGTACATTCCTGCCTGCCGGCAGGCAGGCGATTTGATTCGTAATTCGTAACCTTCAGGGACTTCCAGCCTTTCCCGCTCTTATTCCGGCGATTAAGGTCTGGCGATATTTCTCACGGTAGAAACAACTTTTTCCCCGCGGCACTGGCCGAACAGAGGTTTTGGCCTGATTCATTCCGAACTCGAGCCATCTTTCTCTGCTGCTCGCTTCGCGGTTTCCTGTATCATTCCCGACGCTTTCGTAGCACCTCGATTGCACTCGGGGACTTGTCAATTTAGTTCCCGAGCAAAGCCTGTCTGCCGTAGCTGCCGACTCCGCCATAGTAGCCCATGGCTACGACGGCTGGATTAGCGTAGGCAGGTCGAGGGACTACCCTATTACATCTTGATTTCCACATCCACGCCCGCCGGCAAGTTTAGGTTCATCAGGGCATCGATCGTCCTTGGCGTCGGATCAACGATATCCAGCAGACGCTTGTGGGTGCGCATCTCGTATTGCTCCCTGGAGTCCTTGTGCACAAAGGTCGAGCGGTTCACGGTGTAGCGCTTCTTCTCCGTGGGGAGCGGAATCGGCCCGATGACTTTAGCGCCGCTTCGCTCCGCCGTTTCCAAAATCGTGCGCGTAGACTGGTCAATAATACGGTGGTCATGCGCGCGAATCTTGATGCGGATGCGCTGATGGGCATCCTCCTTTTCTTTTTTCTCCTTTTTTTTCGGTTCCTTGGTGGAATCCATATTCGGCTAAAGAACGAACTCACCCCCTCCGAGGCACCGGAGAGGGTGAGATTATTTATTTGAGTATCTTCGTTACCACGCCCGCGCCGACCGTACGGCCGCCCTCGCGAATCGCAAAACGCGTTTTTTCCTCGAGCGCGATCGGCGCGATGAGCTTGACCGTCAGGTTCAGGGTGTCGCCCGGCATGACCATTTCGGTGCCCGAGGGCAGGGTAATATCGCCGGTCACGTCGGTGGTGCGGATGTAGAATTGCGGTTTGTAGCCGGTGAAAAACGGCTTGTGGCGGCCGCCCTCTTCCTTTGTCAGGGCATAGACCTCGCCCTCAAACTCGGTGTGCGGAGTGACGGAACCGGGTTTGGCCAGCACCATGCCGCGCTCCACCTCGTCTTTCTTGGTGCCGCGGAGCAAAATCCCGGCGTTGTCGCCGGCCCGGCCCTCGTCCAACTGCTTGTTGAACATTTCAATGCCAGTCACCACTGTCTTCTGCGTGTCGCGCAACCCGACAATCTCCACCTCTTCGTTCAGCTTAACGACGCCGCGCTCGATCCGGCCGGTGACCACAGTGCCGCGGCCTTCGATGGAGAAGACGTCTTCAATCGGCATGAGGTAGGGCTTGTCCGTGTCGCGCACCGGTTCGGGAATATACTCGTCAAGCGTTTTCAAAAGCTCCATAATCGGCTTGGTCGCCTCGGCGTCCGAGGGGTTCTGGAGCGCCTTCAGGGCCGAGCCGCGGATGATCGGCGTCTTATCACCGGGGAACTCATACTTTTTAAGCAAGTCACGAATCTCCTCTTCCACCAAATCAATCAATTCCTTGTCCTCCACCATATCTATTTTGTTCAGGAAGACCACAATCGCCGGCACGCCCACCTGGCGGGCGAGCAGAATGTGTTCGCGGGTTTGCGGCATCGGGCCGTCCGCGGCCGAAACCACCAAAATCGCGCCGTCCATCTGCGCCGCGCCGGTAATCATGTTCTTGACGTAGTCGGCGTGCCCCGGACAGTCCACGTGGGCGTAGTGGCGCTTTTCCGATTCATACTCGCAGTGCGCGGTGGCGATGGTGATGCCGCGCGCCTTGGACTCCGGCGCTTTGTCCAAATCGTCAACGCCTTTTTTTTGCGCCGTCATTCCGTGCGCGTTCAAAACCGAAAGAATGGCCGCGGTGAGCGTGGTCTTGCCGTGGTCAACGTGGCCGATGGTTCCGACGTTAACGTGTGGTTTAGTCCGTTCGAACTTTTTAACCTCTGCCATAAGAGCAAAATAATTCGGGCAGGCGGCGCCCGAGGAGAGTCGGGATGCCTGCCACGGTATTTAAGACTAATAAAAAAGCGAACAAATTGTAGCAGGATGTTTAAAAAGACGCAAGTGTCACAAAGATTAGAGGTGGGCAGTTAGAGGTTGGGGGTTGGAATTATAAGGAATATTTTACAAAAAATGGCTTACTTCAGCCATTTTTTGTCAGTCGAGATCCAATCTTGCGAGATTGGATCTCGTTTAATCAATCGGCTCCAGATAAAACTGTTCCTCATTAATATCGTCAATATCGGCGGCGTCAAAAAGGTTGCCGAGCGGGTCCGCGGGCTCTTTTTTTGAACCAAGCGCCGCCACCTCGCGGTTCATAGCGAGAATCGGGTCTTCCTCAGTCGGCATTGACTGTCTCACCGTGGGGTCCGTGGCTAGACCGGAGGTTGGATTCTTAACAGTGCCGGTTGATACCTGCGACTCATATTGCTCGAGCGGCAGTAAAACAAAGGCGTTGTCGCCGTCGGCAACGATGATTTTGTCCCCGGTCTTGCGGGAGAGCGCGAGGAGCCGTTGGAGTAAGTCGCCATTCATAGTGGTAAGCGCTATCTTGCCTAGTCAGCCAAAAAACGTCAAGAAAACGCACCAACGCCACCAGAACCCATTTTGACGCACCTGCTTAATTTTAGGTTCCGGTGATTTTTCCTTTTTTGGTACAAAAAAAGACACACTGCTCCTCAAAGTGTGTCGTTGGTCACTGGCGGCGCTTGCGGCGGCGAGGATGAGGTCGCGGGGAACGTGTTCCGAGAAAATCGGTGTTCTCCGGTTGACGGCTCGGCGCGAGGAACTTCTCCACCTCGCCCTCGTTACAGCGGATTCGGGCGAGGAATCCTCCGAGGTAGAGTTGGAAGGAAATCGTGCCCGCTTCCTCTTCCTTGTCTTTCTGCCAGTCGTAGACGATCTCGAGCGAGACCGCCCGCGCCAGGAGCGCCGCGATGGCGAACTCGAGGTCGCCCGGGAGCTTCCCGGTGAAGATGTCCCTGTAAAACGCGACCTCGGGGAGTTCCTCGAACCGCAGAGCGTCCTCGGACTCGACCGTCACGCAGTCGTTCTGGTTACAGCCGATGTGGAGGCAGACGAAAAAAGCATACCGCTCCCCCCGCTCGCCCTTGACTCGCTCGAGCTTCTCCGCCCGGCAACCGACCGAGAACAGAACGTCGCCACTCGCCCGCGAGACGTGCTTGTAGGTCACCTTATAGTTCGGGATGGTGAGCGTGCTGTCGTCGCGACTGATTAGGAACATCGGTCACCTCCTCTCTGGCGACGAAAAAGAAAATACAACCGAACGCGCCGGGTGTCAATAAAAATAAATATCAGTTGACACCCCACAAACTACCCCTAGGAATGGTTCGCGCGAACAATTCCTAGGATAAAAGAATCAAATCTCGTGATAATAAAAACCAGCCCCGTCCCAACGCCCCTCGCGAATAAATGTTGATCGTTAATTAACTAAATTTGGCTCCGACGATACATCGTGGTCGAACCTCGTGCTCTCTCTACACGCGTTTTTTGACTGACCCTTCGACAATCGTGTCGGCCACGTTTTTGGGCACCTCCTCGTAACTGGCAAATTCCATGGAATAACTGGCGCGGCCTTGGGTCATGGAGCGCAGCGAGGTGGCGTAGCCGAACATCTCGGCCAGCGGCACGCGGGCGTCAATCGCCTTGGTGCCGGCCAGCCGTTCGCGCATCTCCAAAATCTGCCCGCGCTTGGAATTCAAGTCCCCGATGACGTCGCCCATAAACTGCTCGGGCGTAATCACCTCCACTTTCATAATCGGCTCAAGCAATACCAAACCCGCCCGCCGCGCCGCTTCCTGAAAGGCCAGCGAGCCGGCAATCTTAAACGCCGCTTCGGACGAGTCCACCTCGTGATAAGAGCCGTCGTAAACCGCGACCAAAACGTCAATCAACGGGTAACCCGCGAGCACCCCGCGCTCGGTGGCCTCTTTGACACCTTTTTGAATCGGCAAAATAAACTCGCGCGGGATCACGCCGCCTTTAATCTCATCCACGAATTCAAAGCCGGCTCCCCGCTCGCGCGGCTCGACGCGGAGCCAGCAGTGACCGTACTGACCGCGGCCGCCGGACTGGCGGATGTATTTGCCCTCCCCCTCGGCCACGCGCTTGATGGTCTCTTTGTAGGCGACCTGCGGCTTGCCGACATTGGCCTCCACCTTAAACTCGCGCTTCATCCGGTCAACGATAATCTCCAAATGCAGTTCGCCCATGCCGGAGATGATAGTCTGCAAAGTTTCTTCATCAGTCCGGACGCGGAAAGTCGGGTCCTCTTCCGAGAGTTTGGAAAGCGCGATGCCCATTTTTTCCTGGTCGGCTTTGGTTTTAGGTTCAATCGCGAGCGAGATCACCGGCTCGGGGAAAGTGATTTTTTCGAGCACGATTGGATTATTTTCATCACAGAGCGTGTGGCCGGTGAAAGTTTCCTTAAGCCCCACCGCCGCGGCAATGTCACCGGCATAGACTTCGGGAACATCCTCGCGATGGTTGGCGTGGAGCCGGACAATGCGGCCGATGCGCTCCTTTTCATCGGTTGAAGAATTGAGCACGTAGGAACCGGCCTGGAGCGTGCCGGAATAAACGCGGAAGAAACAAAGTTTGCCGACAAACGGATCGGCCGCGACCTTAAAGGCCAGCGCGGTAAAGGGCTCGGAGTCCGAAGCGTGGCGTTCCAAAATTTTTTCCGGGTCGCGCGGCTCAAAACCCTTGACCGGCGGGACATCCAGCGGGCTCGGCAGATAATCAACGACGGCGTCCAGCATAAACTGCACGCCCTTGTTTTTGAGCGCGCTGCCGCAGAGCACCGGCACAATTTCAAAAGCGATGGTCGCTTGGCGGAGCAGACGCTTTAAGACCTCGAGCGGCGGCTCTTGGCCCGCCAAAAAGGAATTCATCGCCGCCTCGTCATTCTCCACAATTTTTTCAATTAAGCGGCCGCGGTATTCCTCAACTTTGTCTTTGAGCTCGGCCGGCACTTCGGTCTCGGTGATTTTTTGCCCGAGCTCGTCCTCGTAGATGTAGGCCCGGCGCGTTAAGAGGTCAACGATACCGCGGAATTTGTCCTCGGCGCCGATGGGGAGCTGGATGGGATAAGCGTTTTTAGTCAGCCGGTCGTGGATGCTTTTGAGGTCGGCGTAAAAATCGGCGCCGGTGCGGTCGAGTTTGTTGATAAAGCAGAGCCGCGGCACGCGGTAGTCGTCGGCATAGCGCCAGTTGGTCTCGGACTGCGGCTCCACGCCGGCCACGCCGTCAAAAATCACCACCGCGCCGTCCAAGACGCGGAGGGAGCGCTTGACTTCAACGGTAAAGTCAATGTGCCCGGGGGTGTCAATCAAATTCAGCCGATGTTGTTTCCAAAAACAAGTGGTCGCCGCCGCGGTAATCGTGATGCCCCGCTCGCGTTCCTGTTCCATCCAGTCCATCGTCGCCTCGCCCTCGTGCACCTCGCCGATTTTGTGCTTTTTGCCGGTATAAAAAAGCACCCGCTCGGAAACGGTGGTCTTGCCGGCGTCAATATGGGCGATAATTCCGAAGTTGCGGGTTTTTTCTAGAGAATATTCGCGGGGCATATTGTTAGGCGACGAACATACGAACAAATACGAAATTACGAATAATATGGACTACGAAAGTACGAATTGGCTGCGAAATTACGAATGCGGTTTGTCATTAACGATACGACGAAAGAGGACGCCTTGCTTTGTGAAGTTAGCTAGTATGGCCAATTGCAGACCAGTTGACACCAGATATGCGCTCACCTGATCAAAATTACCCCTCCGAAAACGATCACCTTGTTTTAGTTCTACTGACAGCATCTTCAATCAAAAAATCAAGGAACTGCCTCGCCACAGCCGTCCCTCGATACGTGACGGGGACCGGAACCTGCTCCCGAAAGGAAAGTTTTCGATCCTTGAGAGATTGCGCGACCGCTCGCTGATAGGTCTTTTCCAGATGTCCGTGACCGAGCGTGTTATAGACATCGAACAAAGCGCCAACGATTGCGTAACTCAATTCGGGATGTACAAGATCGCTTCTTTTCAGTTCTGTCACACTCCCAATTCGTAATTTCGTATTCTATTCGTATTTTCGTAAGTCCCTAACATTCGTGATTTCGTAATCTATTCGTATTTCGTCGCCTATCGCGCGAAGTGAGCGAAAGCGCGGTTGGCCTCGGCCATGCGCTGAACGTCCATTTTCTTTTTGACCGCGGCGCCTTCGTTCTTGGAAGCGTCGATGAGCTCGGCCGCGAGCTTCTCGGCCATGGGCTTGCCCTTGCGCGTCCGCGCGGCACCCAAAAGCCAGCGGTAAGCGAGGGCCAGCCGCCGCTCGGCTCTAACCGGAATCGGAATTTGGTAGTTGGCGCCGCCGACCCGCTTGCTCCGGACTTCAACTGCCGGGCTCACGTTTTTAAGAGCAGTCTCAAACACCTCAATCGGGTCGGCTTTGAGCTTTTGCGAGACAGCCTCAAATGCGCCGTAGACCACCGACTGGGCCACGGACTTTTTGCCCCTGCGCATCGTGTAATTGATGAGCTTGGCGACATTGACCGACCCGAATTTGGGGTCAGCGGCGATTTTTCGTCTTGGTGCGCGTTTGCCTCGCATAAATTACTTTTTCTCCTTTGGCCTCTTATTGCCGTAGAGCGAGCGGCCGCGGCGGCGGTTGCTCACGCCCTGAGTGTCAAAAATTCCGCGGACGATGTGGTAGCGCACGCCCGGCAGGTCTTTAACGCGGCCGCCGCGAATCATCACAATCGAGTGCTCCTGTAGATTGTGCCCCTCGCCGGGGATGTAGGCCGTAACTTCCATGCCGTTACTAAGCCGCACGCGGGCAATCTTGCGCAGGGCCGAGTTTGGTTTTTTCGGGGTCATGGTCGTGACCTTAACGCAGACGCCGCGCTTAAAAGGACTGCCGCGGTCAAGCTCGTGGCGGCGCCGATGCAAAGTGTCCAAGACCGGCTGGAGCGCCGGGGACTTGGTCTTCTTTTTTATGATTTTACGCCCGTGTTTGACGAGCTGGTGGATGGTCGGCATGTGTAATAGATGTCATCTTAGATAAAAAAAATAATCTTCCCGTTCCTTTGGTTTTCTGCCCAAAGCCCTTGGAGGTTAGCACGCGGCTCCGCTCTGGGTCAAGACCCCGCCGCTTCCTAAATCGGCAGGCGAAACAGGCGGGCGATGGCGATGATTGGGCCGCCGATTAACCGGTCAAAAATCGCGATACCGAAAAGATTGTCCAAAATAATCAAAGCCAGCAAAATAAACGGACCTTGGGTCTCCAAAATAAACCGCGTGCGGGCGTGCTGGGGGGCCGAGAGGGCGGCCAAGAGCAATTTGGAGCCGTCGAGCGGCGGCACGGGGATGAGATTAAAAAGGAATAGCGCGGCAGAGGCCGTGACCATAAATATAATAAAGAGGGTGAGCAGGTTGGTGAGCCCGAGGCGATTGACCAAAACCAGATTGACCACTCCAAAAATAAGCACCAAAAGCAGATTGGAGGCCGGGCCGGCCAAAGCCACAATGGTCGCGCCCCAGCGCTTGACTCGCAGATTATGCGGGTTAAAGGGCACGGGCTTGGCCCAGCCAAAGCCAAGGAAAAGGAAGGTCAGCGTGCCCAAAATATCGGCGTGAGCCAGCGGATTTAAGGTAAAGCGTCCGGCGCGCCGCGGGGTTTCGTCGCCCAGCGCCACGGCCACCGCCGCGTGGGCGAACTCGTGGACCGAAAGCGTGACCGCCACAGCCGCGAACCAGAGCAGAAAAGTAATCGGATGATTGAGGATGCCGGAAAGCATAGCCAAACTTGCTTTTAATCTCCGCCCATGATACCATTCCGCTCCGCCCATGATACCATTCCGCCGATAATCTTACTACTTCTTGCTTCTATGTCGCGCGTCTGTGAATCTTGCTCCCGCGGCTCGCTTTTAAGCGTCTCGCGCAGCCACTCCAACATCGCCACCAAACACCGGCAATTTTTGAATTTGCAGGTTAAAAAAATCGGCGGCAAAAGGCGGCGCATCTGCACTAATTGTTTAAAGACGCTGGCCAAAAAGGCGCGGAAGGTTTGAGAAGTTGCCGCAACCGCCGCCCGGCGGTTTTTTGGACTATAATGGTTGAGTAGGTAGTAGGTAGAACATAGTACATAGAAAAAAACGTTGGGGCAGGCGGTTGGTTCGGTCTACTGCCGCGTCGGGCTATGGCGCAGTTGGCTAGCGCGCTTGCATGGCCCGCCTCCGCTAAAGCTACGGCGGGTAAAGGTGCATTAAGAAACCGTTCAACTTAAAAAGGCGAGTCGGGCTATGGCGCAGTTGGCTAGCGCGCATGCATGGGGTGCATGAGGTCGCGGGTTCAAGTCCCGCTAGCCCGACTCGCAAGTTTAAGTGCATGCTTGCCCGCCGAAGTCTCGCCTATGGCGGGACGAAGGCGGGAGGTCGCGGAGTTTCCCGCCTTTAGCGGGATCCCGCTTACCTTGGTATTAAAAATATTGAGCGGGACAAGTCCCGCTAGCCCGACTCGCAAGTTTAAGTGCATGCTTGCCCGCC
>SCSU01000070.1 GCA_004299275.1 Patescibacteria group bacterium | reverse complement strand
GTCTCCAGTTTAATCGGATTGGCTTCGTGATTGGGGAACGTCCCGTCCAGTTCAAAGTAAAGCCGCTCGGTCTGGAGCTGGGGGTAGGCGCGGAGGAGTTTCGGCAAAGTGTGCCCGGCCATGCCATTCCCCGAGTCAATCGCAATCTTGAGATTGCCCACTGACTTAGGCGGCGCAATTTCCTTGACCTTTGCCACGTAAGCGTCTACGACATCGGTCTGAACCTCTTGTCCCGACGGTTTCTCCAGCAGACGTCCCGAGAGCGCACGGTCGCGGACCTCTTCCATCCCGCTACCCCCGCCGATGGGCGTCGAGTCATCGCGCACCAGTTTGAAGCCGTTGTACTGCGACGGATTATGCGAAGCGGTAACCATCGCTCCGGCGTCATGGAGTTCGTAAGCAGCCACGGCAAAATAAAACATCGGCGTGGTGGTGAGCCCAATTCTCACCGCATCCGCGCCCTGGCTCTTGATGCCCGCGACCACCGCCTGTTCTAACTTAGGCGAGGTCTCCCGCATATCGCGGCCGACTAAAATCGCGCGGGCGCCGGTTTCCACGACGAGCGCCTGTCCGACGCGCCATGCAACCTCCTCGGTAATCTCGCCGGGCGCGAGCCCGCGGATGTCGTAGGCCTTAAAAATTGAAGCGGGAATATCCATAGAGCTCCGGCAAGGTCTGACCTCCAAGGGAGGTCAGACCTTGTGTTGACTTTTTCACGCAAACCGAGTATATACTATTGTAGATTTACTCACAAAAACTCTTTTTAATCGCCTATGTCCCCTTTTTACGTCCTGCTCATTATTCTCGCCGTAATCGTCCTTTGGGTCGTCATGGTCTATAACGGCCTCATAACCAAGCGGAACCGCACCGACGAAGCGTGGTCGGATATTGATGTTCAGCTCAAACGACGCTATGACCTGATTCCCAATTTAGTGGAGTCGGTCAAGGGTTACGCCCGGCATGAGTCGCAGGTATTTGAAAAAGTCACCCAAGCCCGCGCCGCGGCCATGGGCGCCCAATCCATGGCCGAACACGCCCAAGCCGAAAACATGCTCTCCCAAACGCTCAAATCGCTCTTTGCCGTAGCCGAGGCCTACCCGGACCTCAAAGCCAACCAAAACTTCCTTGACCTCCAAAACGAACTGACTGACGCCGAAGACAAAATCCAGGCGGCGCGGCGCTTCTACAACGCCAATGTCCGCGACTTTAACACCGCGCTCCAAGTCTTCCCCTCAAGCATTGTCGGCAACGCCTTCAGCTTCAAGTCGCGTGAATTCTTTGAACTGGCGAACGAAGCCGAACGAGCAACGCCGAAGGTGAGTTTTTAAGATGAGAACGTAGAACATAGTACGTAGAACATAGTGTACATAGTGCCTAGCAATAGGATTCGTTGCCTATAGCTATTATCTATAGCTATACACTAGCTATACACTCAATGTCTCCCATTTACTCGCAAATCAGCTCTAACCGGCGGCGCACCGTGATTTTAATCACGGTGTTTGTTCTGGTTATCGGCCTGATTGGCTGGGTCTACGGCGAGTATTCCGGAGCCGGTCCGAACGCCGTCGGTTTTGCCGTCGGCATCTCAATCATCATGGCGCTTTTTTCTTATTATGCGGGCGACAAGATAGCGCTGCTGGCCGCCGGCGCCCGCGGGCCGCTCAAAAAAACCGATGCCCCGGAACTCTTCCGGCTCCTCGAGAATCTCGCGATCGCCTCCGGCGTTCCCGCGCCCAAACTCTACCTCATCCCCGACGGCGCGATTAACGCCTTTGCCACCGGCCGCGACCCGGCCCACGCTTCGGTCGCGGTAACCGCCGGCGCTGTGCAAAAATTGGAAAAGACCGAGCTTGAAGGCGTGCTGGCTCACGAGCTCTCGCACGTCAAAAATTATGACATCCGCTACATGCTGCTCGTGGCGGTCTTAGTCGGCGCCATCGTGCTCCTCGCCGACTGGCTCAGGAACGCCTTTTTCTGGGGCGGCGGCAAACGCCGCGAAGAGCGCGATTCCGGCGGCGGCCTGATCGTCCTCATCGGGTTACTCATTGCCATCCTTGCGCCGCTCTTGGCGCAACTCATCAAAATGGCTGTTTCGCGCCAGCGCGAGTATCTGGCTGACGCCTCAGGCGCACTCCTTACCCGCTACCCGGAGGGGCTGGCCAGCGCTTTAGAAAAAATCAGCCGCGACACTGACCCGCTTGACCGCGCCAACGAAGCCACGGCGCATCTTTACTTTTCAAACCCCTTCGGCAACGTCTCTTCCGCCGTCGTGCGCCTCTTTAGCACCCACCCGCCAGTTGAAGAGCGTGTCAAAAGACTCCGCACAATGGCGGTGTGAGTTTATAGCTATAGTCACGAGTAAATAGCTATAGTGACGTAAGTATACAGCTATAGTTAATAGCAATAGGTTAGGTAAGGAATCCTATAGCTATGTACTATCGCTATACGCTCCCCTATGGACCACAACATCATCGAAAAATTCACTACTCACCTGAAGAGCGTGCTGGTCCGCGCCTATACTTTGGCGCACGAGCTCGGACAGTCGGAGATCACTCTTGACCATTTGCTTTGGTCGCTCTCGACCGAACGGGGATGTTTGGGCGCGGAACTCCTCCAGAAAGCCGAGATTAATCACGAGGAGCTCCGCCGGGCGATTGCCGAAGAAGCCAAAAAACACGGCCGCGAGCCCGCGAGTGAGGGCGGCGCTGAGTCCAATGTTCCCGTCCTCTCCGACACCACCAAACGCGCCATTGAGAAAGCCGTACTCACCGCCAATCTTTACGAACACAAGTATATCGGGACCGAACACCTGCTCTCCGGCATTCTTCAGCTCGAGGACGAGCGTCTGTTGCAAATTTTTTTGGCTGAAAAAATTGATTTGCGACGGCTAAAAACCCAAGTTACGACGGCGCTCAAAAGCACCAGCAAATTTCCTGATTTGGCCGGCGAGCTCGAGGAATTGGCGCCGGGTGATGTCCTGGGCCTGCCGCGGGAAGAGGTGGCTGCCGCCCTGCCTGCGGACGAGGCCAAGCGCGGCAAGCGTCCATCGTCTAAAACTCCGGCGCTGGACTTTTTTACCGTTGACCTGACCGGCGAGGAGGCGCAAAAACGCATTGACCCGGTGATCGGCCGCGAAAAGGAAATTGAACGGCTAATCCAGATCCTCGCCCGCCGGACCAAAAATAATCCGGTCCTGCTCGGCGAGGCCGGCGTGGGCAAGACCGCGATTGCCGAGGGGCTGGCGCGCCGCATCGCCGAAAATTCCGTCCCCGACGTCTTGAAAGGCAGACATCTCCTTGCTTTAGACCTGCCGCTCATTGTCGCCGGCACGGTTTATCGCGGGGAATTTGAAGGCCGACTCAAGCAAATTATTGACGAGGTCAAATCCCGGCCCGACGCGATTCTGTTTATTGACGAGGTGCACAACATCACCGGCATGGGTTCGGCCTCGGGCTCGATGGATGCCGCGAACATTTTAAAACCGGCGCTCTCTCGCGGCGAGATCCGCTGCATCGGCGCCACCACCCAAGGCGAATACAAAAAATTTATTGAATCCGACCCGGCCTTGGAGCGGCGTTTCCAGCCGATTCTTATCGGCGAGCCGAGCGCCGAGGAAACGATTAAAATCCTCTTCGGCCTCCGGGAAAAGTATCAATCCTTCCACGCCGTCACCATCAGCGACGAGGCAGTTGAGTCCGCGGTAAAACTCGCCGCCCGCCATCTGCAGGACAAAATGTTTCCGGACAAAGCCATTGACCTCGTTGACGAGGCGGCGGCCGCGGCGCGCGTCGCCGCCGGCGAAAAACCGGAGACCAATCGGCTCAAAGAATTGGAAGCTGAGATTAAGAATCTGCGCGCCAAAAAATCGCAAGCCGTCCGCAATGAACGCTACGCGCAAGCGCTGGAGCTCAAAGAAAAAGAGCTGAGTCTGACTCAGGAGATCGCTCATTGCCGCAAGAGCGCCGCCGTGCCGCGCACGCCGGTGGCCGCCATCGGCCGAAAGGAAATCGCCGAAGTCGTCTCCCGCATGGTCGGCATCCCCGCCGCGAGCATTTTGGCCGAAGAAGGCCGCGAACTCACGGACCTCGAGGAGAGACTGCGCGCTCGCGTCATCGGCCAGGACCAAGTCACGAGCGGGGTCACCGAATACCTCCGCCGGGCGCGCGCCGGGCTCACGAGCGCGAACCGTCCGCTCGCGAGCTTTCTCTTCCTCGGCCCGTCGGGCGTGGGCAAAACCTCGCTCGCCGCGGCTATCGCCGAAGAAGTTATGGGCGGCGCCAAGTCGCTGATTCGCCTGGATATGTCGGAGTTCGGCGAATCTTTCACTGTTTCTAAACTACTCGGCGCGCCGGCCGGCTATGTCGGCTACCGCGAGACCACCAAATTGACCGACGCCGTCAAGCGCCGGCCCTATTCCGTCGTGCTTTTTGACGAAGTGGAAAAAGCGCATGCCGATGTCTTGAATATCCTCCTGCAAATTTTGGAAAATGGAGAACTCAATGACGCCACCGGCCGGACGGTGCATTTCAAAAACGCGGTGGTCATCCTGACCTCAAATATCGGCGCCGAACGCTGGCGCAAGGGTTCGCTCGGCTTCGCCGCCAACGGACTCGCTCCCGAAGAACTTTCCGCCGACATGCGGCGGGAAGCCGGAGAGAACTTCCGCCCCGAACTTTTAAACCGCTTGGACAAAATTTTCGTTTTCCGGCCGCTCCAAAAAACCGACATTGAGAAAATAATCCAACGCGAACTCACGGAGCTAAATCGGCGTCTGGCCGAACGCGAATTCAAGGTTCAGCTGACCAAAAAAGTTTTGGCGCTCTTAGCTGACTCTTGCGACGTGGCGGAGACGGGCGCACGCTCGGTCCGGCGGATTCTCCAGGAAAAAATTGAGTCGGTCCTGGCCGCGCGGCTCCTAGCCGGAGAAATCAAAAAGGGCGAGGCGTTAAAGGTAGATGCGCGAAACGGCAAATTGACTTATTCCTAAGCGGTGCCGTGCCGAACTTGAGTTTAAGATTTCGGATTTCGGATTTAGAATTTAAATTTTTATGGCTGACTTCGAAGTTGAAGCGGAGCGTCGGCGGGAACTCGTGAACAACCAAAATCGCTTGCGCGGACTCGCCGAGTCCGCGGCACTCCCCACCGTCCCCGCGGCTTCAACCATGGCAACCATGGCAGATGAGTCAGCCGCCCGCTCACGGCTTGAGCGGGCGCGTTTCCAAGGCCGTAATTCCCGCGAGCAAGGAAAAATCGGGCAGACCGCCGAGGCCGTCAAACAAGCCAAGGAACTCGCCGAGCTGGCCCAGGCCGCAACCCCAGCCGGCGCCGCCAAATATGTCGGCAAAAAACTCGCGGCCGAGGCCAAAAAATTCATCACCGGCACACCCGAGGAAAAGAGGGAGCAACTCTGGGCCTATTTTTGGCGCGGTTTTATGCTCTCGCTGGAGCAGGCGGTGGAAATTACTTTGCCAACCTTAATCATCCCGGCATTTCTCACGCTGATTCTGGCCTTCATCTACGCTTTCCGACTGGTCCGCGTTAATCTCTTAAACAGCAACAAACCGGTAAAGTTTCCCCTGTTCGGCATCACCGACCTCTACGTCTCGCCGCTCAAATTTCCCGAGGAGCACCTCCGGGCGGCAATCTGGATGACCCTGGGGCTCGTCATTGTCCTTTTGGTTATAACGCTCACTCTTTTTGTCTTGACTCTAATCTCCGGCGTCTGCCAGTCGGTCGGTTATTGTCTGGAACTCCCGGGGCTGTCTTTATAAGTGAGTAGTGAGTGGTGCGCAGTGGGTGGTAATAAGTTATACTTAAATTCGTAAGTAGTGGGTCATGAGCAGAGTGTCAATTCTCCCTTTCCTAAAGGGAGTTCCCGCAGGGGGAGGGATTTATGAAGCTTTATCACCATAAATCCTCCGGCTCGCCAGCTCGCCACCTCCTTTAGAAAGGTGGAATACTCTCTACTCACTACTCACTTACTTTATGTCCCGCTGGCGGAGAATCATCGGCATCACCCTCTTTCTCATCATCGCGGCCGTAATCGGCTTCATTATCTATTACTTCTTTTTCCGGCCGATTATCGCGCCGAGGCCCCCGGGGGTCGCTCCGCCAACGGTCGGCCTGCCGCCCTCTGGCGTGGCCGTGCCCGGCCTGCCGCCAGCCGCGGTGGCGCCGCCCGCTCCGGCGGTGCCGGGCGCGCCACCCTCACCCGTGGCCGCCGGCGGCCTCACCTTGGCTAAAACGCTCCTGCCCTCCGTCTCCCGCTACGTCCAGCTCGCCCGGGACGGACAGAGCATGTATTACTACGACCAAGCCACCGGCCAATATTTCAAAATTGACCCGACAACCGGAGGGTCCGTGCCGCTCTCGGACAAAACTTTCCCCGAGGTGCAAAACACGAGCTGGTCCCCCGCCGGTGAGGCCAAGGCCATTATCGAATTCCCCGACAATCGCAAAATATTTTTTGACTTCAACAAGCAAGAGCAGGTGACGCTGCCGAGTCACTGGCAAGAGTTCAACTGGTCGCCCAAAGGCAACGAAGTCGTCACCAAAAGCATCGGGGTCTCCGAGACCAACCGCTTTTTGGTCGTAACTAACCCCGACGGCTCCAACGCTCGGGCCGTCGAGTCGCTCGGGCGGAACGCCGACAAGGTTGACCTCTCTTATTCGCCGAACGGCGACATGATTGCTTTTTCCCGCACCGGCGAAGCGCAGGAATTCGGCAAACAGGAAATTATTCCGGTCGGTAAAAATCGCGAGAACTTCCGCTCCTTTGTCGTCGAAGGTTTTGGTTTTGAAAGCCAGTGGACGCCGGACGGTTCAAAAATCCTCTATAGCGTCGCTGGCGAACGCACCGACTGGAAACCGGCGCTTTGGACAATCGCCGGCCGCGGCGACGGCATCGGCGGTGAACGCAAGTTTATCGGACTCCAGACCTGGGCCGGCAAGTGCGGGATGGCTGGCCCGACCGTCGCCTACTGCGCCGCGCCACGGGAACTCCAGACCGGCGCCGGCTTTAGCCGCGCCGTTGCCAACGAAACGCCGGATGACATCTACCGTGTAGAGCTCGACACCGGCAAGTACCGTTTGGTCGCCGCTCCGACCGAGGCCGCCGCGATTTCCAAAATTATTGTGTCCGCCGACGGCAGCGCGCTCTACTATACCGAACTCCTCTCCGGCGCGCTGAAACAGATTAAATTGAGATGAATAAATTCCAAATCCGAAATTCTAAATCCAAAATTCTAAAAGTTGGACTGAACCAGCAATCTGAGATCATCAACTCCACCCTCCTCTGACAAGCGAGCTACAAAATCTGCCCATTACGAAACGCCGATAATGTAGTAAATGTCATCTCGACCAGCGCGGAGAGAACTTCAACCCGGCGATAATAAAGAGCAGAAGATCCCTCGGCCTTGCTCGGGATGACGCGGTTTCCTCCATAAAATAACCGTCATCTCGACCGAAGTGGAGAGAACTTCAACTCTAAGATGGGGCAATACTCAAAGCCCGTTCTGGATAGCAAAATCGGGTTTTGTATTGTTAACTTAAAAATAGAGGTCGGCGTTCTAGTACCGTGTATGTCCAAAGGTTATCGCATCGCTCTCCTGCTACTTTTTCTCTTACTGCTCGCCTTTTTGATTTTTTACGCCATTGTTGCCCTGGACCTCTTTGGACAAAAGAAAAACAAAGCAATCTTAAACGCGCCGGCGAACGCCACGCTCTCCGCGCCAACTGTCTCTTTTATTGACCCCAAGCGAGGCAACCCTCGCGGCACGGTAATGCTCGTGGAGTTCGGCGACTACCTCTGCGGTTATTGTAAGGAAATGGAAGGCGCGCTTAACGCCGCGCTCAGAGCGCACCCGAATCTCCGGCTGGTCTGGAAAGATTTGCCCAATAAAACGCTCCATCCCGAGTCGCTCACCGGCGCGCTCGCGGCGCGCTGCGCCCTGCGCCAAGGAAAATTCTGGGAATATCACGACGCGCTGTTTGAGCAAGCCGATACTCTTGCCGCCACCAGCTATCCGCAAATCGCCGATAAACTCGGACTGAATGTCGGCAAATTCACCGCCTGCCTAACCAACAAGGAGGAAAGCGCGATAATTGAAAGAAATATCGAAGAAGCGACGGCGCTCGGCGTTGACGGCACTCCTTATTTTTTCCTCCAAGGCCTGCGCATCTCCGGTTCGGTCAGCCCCGAGGAATTTGCCGCGCTGTTAAATCAAGTTGACCCGGTGAA
>SCSU01000069.1 GCA_004299275.1 Patescibacteria group bacterium | reverse complement strand
AGGAGCGGTATCGGCGGCATCGAGGACTCTCACAAGGAAGGCGACCAGCATTCTTTTGTTGGTATTTCAACTGGTGTAAACGGTGAAGAATCACCAACACGTTTTCACCATTATGCCCATTCCGAGCAGAGCCTGCCTGCCGTAGCTCTTGCCCCGCCGAAGCCTCGGACGAAGGCGAGTTAGCGTAGGCAGGCCGAGGGAACTTCTATTCTTAAAATCGACTTTCCGAATAGAAGTTCTCTCCACCCGGGTCGAGATGACGGGCATTGAAATACTGTCATCCCGAGCGAAGCCTGCCGGCCGAATCCGCCAGCTGGCGGAGTAGGCTGGTCGAGGGAACTTCAACTCTTGTCATTGACGATTTGAAGTTCTCTCCATTCCAGTCGAGATGACTAATAAATTCTATGTTCTACGTTCTATGTTCTACGTCCCATGTTCTATGTTCTATCTCCTACGTCCTTCGTTCTACATTCTCGCCCCAATATTGACAAAACTGCAAATTTATGGTATTTCTTAAACAGATTCTGCCTCGCAAGACGGGGCGGAACGGTCCTTCCAACACGGAGGGAGAAGGGGAAGAAAATGCAAACTCCGAAGAACATTACGGCGCTCCTCATGTGCGCCGTGGTATTGGCCGCGACGGCCTGCCTCGCCGCCCCGGACCGCATCGGGAACACGTTGCCCGGAGAGGGCGAGGATGCGGGTGTGTCCGTCACCCCGCCGCCCCGCGCCGGTCCGGACGCGGCCGCGCCCGAGCCAAGCGAGCCGAGGAACGAGCCGGACAGCGGTGCGCCGACGGCCGACGCCGAGCCCGACGCCGAACCGCCGGCCGCGCTCTGCGACCCGGAGTTCACGGTCATGGTGGACACCGCCACGCCGGACACGACACTCGTCGCGCCCGACCTGCCGCTGTCACCGCTCTTCACGACCTACTTGGTCAAGAACTCCGGCGCCGACCCGGTGGACCTGCTCGACACGGTGGTGGGGCAGCCGAACGCCTCGGGGGAAGTCAAGAACTCCGAGAGCCTTATCGGCGACTTCCGCGGCATCACGGTCATCGCCATGGACGTGAGCAGCGGAACGGGCACGAGCTACTGGCAGGCCAAGGCAAAACCGGGCAAGCCAGCGCTCGAGGTCAACCCCCCGGTGTTTGTCCCCGACGGCAACCAGCTGTCGCTCCCGGCCGCTAGCGTGTTCCGCCTGGAGGTCCGCGGAGAGATGGCCGTGCCCAAGCCCGCCGCCTCGGCCAAGCCGGGAGAGGCGCTCTCGAGTGACTCGCCGAACCTCAAGCTCACGGGGCTCACCGGCAAACGCGGCGGCAAAAAGGTCCGTGCTTGCGTCAAGGACGAAGGCACCAACCTGATGGTGCTGCGGAAGTCCTACCCGAAGGTGGAGTTCCAACAGCAGCCCGAGAAGGGGCTCAAGGACGGAGCAGTGAATCTCTACTGCTTCGCGGCCTGGCCGGCGAACAAGTACCCCGTGGGGTTCAAACAGTTCGCCTTCAACCTGGAGCTCCAAGGGCCGGCCGGCTTCATCCTCTGCGACTTCTTCCTGATGCGCAACGGCGTCGCGCTCGCGTCGGCCTCGATCACCAAGGTCAAGTCCGGCGACGACCTGACGAAGACCTGTCTCACCGCTTCTGGAGTGGTGGCCGCAGTCACGTACAACGAGCAGACGGTCCAGCCGGGACAGACGACGACCTTCTGCCTCGCGGCCAAGGCCACGGGGGTGGCGGGGAGCTCCTCGGTCACGACCGGCTTCGTCCAGTCGTCCTCGGAGCAGCTGGTCAAGCTCTGCGAGAGCAAACCGCCGTACTTCCCCACTGCGTCCCCCGCTCCGCACGCGGTAGTCTGGTCGGACGTCTCCGAGCTACCGCACCAAGGCAGCAGCTGTCCGGGCGCCTCCAAGGACTGGTACGGCGCCAAGTACCTCCGGGAGCTCGACGGAGCGCAGAAGCTCGCCCCCTAGGGACGGCGTCTGGAACCAAGTGGCGGTGGCTCCACCGCCTTTGCCCCGCGATGGGTCTTAACCCACTCATCGCGGGCTTTTTTTATTTTGTCTCCTTAAGATTGGATCCCCCGCGAAAATAATTGTCATCCCGAGCGAACGTAGTAAACCGAGGGATCTTCTATTCTTATCGCATCGCCGATTTGAAGTTCTCTCCACTTCGGTCGAGATGACGATTGTTTTAGGACGCAAGTCCATCCAGATTAGCCGAGATGACGGAAATACCTACTGCAATACCGAGCTTGTCGAGGGACTACTTTTGAAAATTCCGTAAAAAATGGCAACCGCCGACAAAAAATAAAACCATTTGTAAATCCAGCTCAACGGATAACCAAACCAGTCCGAGAGCACGCCCGGCGCAAGCATACTCAGCAAAAAGGCAAGGATAAAAACCGCCGCGGAAAAAAACGCCAACGCGCGGCCGGTTTTGCCGGACAGCCGTGCCGAGTAAAGCAGAACCGCGCCCAAAATCCAGTGCAAAAGATTATGGAGCGGGGTGAAGTAAATCAAACCGCCGAAGGGCTGGCGAAACAGTAGTTCCATCACCGCCAAAATCAGATAAAAACCGCCGAGAGATAAAAGAATTTTTTTGAGCATAGGTTTATTCTGACGTCATCGTTTTATGTTTACGTCATCCCGAGCAAGGCCGAGGGAACTTCTATTCTTGCCAGTGACGAATTGAAGTTCTCTCCGCGCTGGTCGAGATGACGGATGTTTTAAGGTGCAAGTCCGTCCTGATTAGTCGAGAAGATGGTTATTATTTGAGGTTCTCAATATCCAACCCTATCTCATGAGAAAGGTCCAACCAACGAGGATTCTGCCGCTCAATAAGCTGCTCCTTTTTTGCTCGAGACCACCTCTTGAGTTGTTTCTCCCGTTCTATCGCGGAAAGAATGTCTTCAATCGGTTCATAGTAAATAAGCTTTGTAAGGTTGTATCTCGAAGTAAAACCCGGCCCTAGATGCAAACGATGTTCCATTACTCGTTTTGGTAAATTCCCCGTCACTCCGATATAAATTACAGAATCGTTGACGTTGGCCATCATATAGACGCATGGGATTTCCTCCATACGAAGTAGATTTGAAGTTCTCTCCGCGCTGGTCGAGATGACGGTTGTGTTTAATGTCATCCCGAGCAAGGCCGAGGGAACTTCTATTCTTGCCAGTGACGAATTGAAGTTCTCTCCGCGCTGGTCGAGGTGACTTCACTGTCTTCCCTCACCCTCTGGTAAACGGCACGAAGGGCAATATCGTCTCCGGGTCCGGGCCGCCGACGGCGTCATAGCCCGTGCGCGCGTCATCCCAAACCGTGGCCTGAACCGGCGCCCAATTTGACGGCGGACCGATAACTGTCGGCTCACTGCTCCCGTTATCCGTCGCGGGCGGTTCGCCGGCTCGAGGCGGCGCCTCACCGGCCGCGCCTGTTCCCGCGTCCGGTACTGGCGCTTGGCCCGCCGCTTGCGCCGGCGGCTCACCGGCGCTCGAGGCCGGAGCCGACTGCCCGCTCGCCGTTTCCGGCGCGCCGATACTCTGCCCGGTCCCCCATTGGTATTCCTCGCTCGCCGGACCATGCGTCCCGTCCGAGACAAAGAGTTGTTTGTCCGTGACGGCCAACGCCTGCCAGTCAAAAATCACCGGACTGGACTGGGCTTTTTCCATCCTGATGGTGAACCCCTCGGGCGAGACCGTGTCCACCCAGTAACCGCCGTAGACCAAAGTCTCCGGAGTAACGGTCACGACCGGTGCGTTCGCGTAGGATTCAAGGAAAGTAATTTTGACCGACTTGGAGGAAATCAAGATTTTAGCCAAGCCGGCGGTGTCCTGGTTAAAGTAAGCGTGCCCCTTAACCCGAATCTCGCCGCGGAAAGAAGCCACATCGCGCACCACCAGTTGTTCCAAATCAAGCGGCCCGTCGGTCAAGAGCGTTCCCGCCGCGGCCTTAAGCGAGCCGCCCTCGGCGGCGAGACCTTGGTCCTGGAGCAAATTCGCGGCCGAAAGCCCGGCGCCGTTGCCGATTACCGCTTCAATTATTCCATGGACTGTCGGCCGTCGAACGCCAGTTACCTCTGCCTTGCCGGCAATCGCTAAGGTGGAAGTAGCCGTTCGGCGCGAGGAGCTGGCGGTTTCGTTCCCCAACTCGCTCTCTTTCGCCCGCGACTCCGCCGGAGTTGATGTTGCTCCTTGTTTCGCCGCCAAATCCTCAAAGGAAATGGTGGAAGTAGCACTGCCGCCTTCGACTTTAATCACCTCCGAGGTCGGGCTCCCCGCGCCCGTCGACGATGCGTTCTCTTTGGGCGGGAAGTGCGAGCGCGCCAAACCGATAATCACATCCCCCGCCCGCGCCTTGCGCGCCTCGCCCGGCGTGTCGGAAATTGCCAGGAGGTCGCCCGGTTTAATCGGGCCGTTCTCGTCGTTGACCCGCACTTTGATGTAACCGGAAATTGCGACGCGCCGCACGCCGACTTTTTTCTCAAATTCTTTAATTGTCCCGCCGAAACTGCTAATTTCCTCTCCCCAGCGGCCGGCGCCCATAAACACACCGCGGTCGGTGGCAACGCCCAAAAAGACGGAACGCGCGGACTGCGTCGGTTCAGCCACCTCATCTTCGTCCGACTGAGTTATGAGCGTCCCGTCAGGATACTCTTCAAATGCGCCCTTAATCTTGGTGAGTTCAGCCAAGTCAGCGGGCGAGGTAATCGTCGTGCCGGCGTCGGAGAAAATTTGGCCGTCACCGCGCACGCGGAAAACCGGGTTGCTGCCGCCTGACACGTTCGCGCTGATTAAATCAAATCCAGTACCCGAACCTCGAGCAACGTCAACCCTAAGCACCGCGTTTCCCGAACCTGCTGGTGCCGAATAGGGCGAGCCAGTAGCTGAAATGTGAACAACCGGTGTTGTAGTGGATTGACTCTCAAAAAACGCGAGCGTGCCCGTGGTCGCGGTTCCGCTGGCCGAAACGCGCAGCGCCCCAAAACTCTGGAACAAACCGTAATTCGCCGGAGTATAAGATGTAAGCGTCCCCGCGTTTGCCACGTAAGTGTTTGTGCCGTCCGAAAAGACGCCCTCCGGCGAGGTGCTGACGCCGCCATGCGTGATAAATGAGACAACCTTGAGCGTCTGCGGATTAATCTTATATACGCCGTTGGCCGACGGGTCGGGAACCCAGAGGAATTTACCGTCAAAAGCGATGAGTTCTGCCCCGGTAGCGCCGGGGAGAGTCACCGCGGTTACCGTGTGCCTTGTGGGATGCACGCGATACACCTTGCCCAAACCCCGGCCGACATACCAGATATAACTCCCGTCAAAGGCGACACCCCAGGCCTGGGCGCTGCCTTCAATAGTAAATTTGGCCAGTACCGCGTTGGTCACAGGGTCAATTTTTAACGCGTTATCCCCGCCGTCCGAGGTCCAGAGATAAGTTCCGTCAAAAGCGCTGTCTAGGGGCACACTGCCTGCGGGCAAAGTCACCGATGTCACCCCGTTGGTAAAGGGGTCTACCTTACACATCCGCGCCGCGCTGCTTTGAGCGACCCAAATGTTGGTCCCATCGTAAGTAACGCCGTAGGGCCCCAAAAAACAGCCTCCCCCACCAACTTCTGTAATTGCAGACGTTGTCGTCGGACTGATTTTAATTAATGTGCTGATACCGGATGCTGCAACCCAAATGTATGTTCCGTCAAAAGCAATACCGCGGGTCCCCGAACCGAGGCCGGTTATACGACCGGCGACCTGCATCGTGACCGGGTCAACTTTAATCACCTCGGTTCCCTCGTTCGTCACCCAAATATAGCGGCCGTCAAAAACGCCGGTATAGGCGTTGCCGCTCGGGGTGTTTAAATCAATCGTGGAACTGGCGCTGGATGAGGCGGTTTGCCGGCCGTAGAGCATCATTGCGCGTTCCGCCTGTCCGTTGTCGTTGTATCCGGAAAGCGCGACGGAAGTGCCGCCGATTTGTAAATCATTTGCGCTGATCGTGCCTGAAGCAAAGACGCTGCCAAAGGGATAATTGTAACTGCCGATATCCACATCTCTGGCTAGCCCCGGGAGTATAGCCGAATTGGTCTGCCCGCCGATATAAGCCGTTCCGGAGACATAGAAATCTTTCCACGAACTGGTCGGCGTTCCGTTGTCAACCAGGTTGTTATTAAACGGAATCAAGGGTCCGCCGAAGAAAGCGGAACTGGAGACATACAAACTATGGAACGCGTTGGTTTGCGAGCCAAGGTCCGCAATGTCGTTATTTTTTCCGAGCAGCTTAGTGCCGAGGTAAATCGTGCCTGAGGCGTAGATGTCTTTCCAAGAATTGCCATTAGCATTTCCTAAATCGAGAGTGTTGTCCCCGCTCGGCAGCACCTTGAGATTAAAGACATTACCGGAGCCAGACATCGTTACATTTACTACACCACCAGACACTAATCGCCATGTATTATCACTTACGCTGTAAATTCCAGTATCTTGATCCGGCGCAAAAGATATTGACGGCGAACCTAAGGTTCCTCGACCAACCAGCGTGCTCGAAGCGTAGAGCGTATCGCTGGCGTAGATGTTGCGCCATGACGAAGTTGCCGCGCCGAGGTCAACGGCGTTGTTGGGGTTGGGGATGAGGTTGCCGCCGAAGTAGGCGGAAGAGGAGACGAAGAGGTTGTGCCAGGAGGAAGTGGAAGCGCCGAGGTCGTATAGGTTGTTCGTAGTCGGATAGATGTTGAACGAAGCGGCGCCGCCAAAAGTAGAACCACTGCCGCAACCGGTGCAGGTTCCCAAAACGGTAAGATTGTTCAGGTATGTCGTTCCCGAGGCATAAATGTCCTTGAAGGCGAAGTTAGGCGCGCCGAGGTCAACGAGGTTGTTGTTTTTGGGTTTGACCGCGGTGCCGAGGTAAATCGTGCCCGAGGCGTAGATGTCTCTGAAAGAAGCAGTATGTGAACCCAAGTCGATAGTAGTTGTCCAAGGAATAATATTTAATACTGGACGAATATTAGAACTCGTCAAAATGAGCGGGGTGGTTGAATCTTTGACGAACTGTAAACCGTTTGCGGTCAGCAACATCCCCGTATCGGGGTCAGACTGGAAGGAATAAGGGGGCGCACCCACAGTACCGTCACGGGCTAACGTGCCTGAAGCGTAAACCGTGCCGGAGGCATAAATCGTGCCGGATGCATATACATTTCGGAACGACGAAGTCGCGGCGCCGAGGTCAACGCTGTTGTTGGGGTTCGGTATGAGATTGCCGCCGAAGAAAGCAGAGCTGGAAACATACAAACTATGGAGCGCGTTGGTCTGCGAGCCAAGGTCCGTAATGTCGTTATTTTTTCCGAGCAGCTTAGTGCCGAGGTAAAGGGTGCCTGAGGCGTAAACATCGTTCCAAGATTGATTCGCTTTGCCGATGTTGCGTGTATTCCCCGTAGAATCTGGATTAAAATTAACTGCCAGTTGAAATCCATTAATACTAAGAGAGGCGCGATTCGCTCCTGAAATCGCCATATCAATAGTTCCAATCGCAGATGAATACAGTCCAGTATTCTGACTTCCAGAAAAGGCATAAGAGGGCGCACTGACCGTACCGGCATCGGCAAAAAAGCGCGACGAAGTAACGTAGGTTGAACTCACATTTGCGAGGTATGCCGTACCAGAGGCATAGATGTCCCTCCACGAGCTGGTGGTGGCACCGAGGTCGTAGAGGTTGTTGGTGCTGGGGATAATTGAACCTTGCGCCGTCAGCGACCCGCTGATGGTAAAACCGTTGGTGTAGAGAGTGCCAGAGACGTAGACATCTTTGAAAGCGTTGCCAAAGTTGCCAAGGTCAACGAGGTTGTTGTTCTTGGGTTTGAGGGCAGTGCCGAGGTAAATCGTGCCCGAGGCGTAGATGTCTTTCCAAGAGTTCGCGGCACTTCCAAAATCATTTAGATTATTACCGCTTAAGGGTTGGGTATCAGTTAATTGGACTAACGATGTTGGGCTAAAGAATGACGCTACCTGCGTTCCGCCAGCGGCAATATCCAGGCGATTGCTTCCAGCCAATGATTGATAAATCCCCGTATCGGGGTCATTAAGGAAACTGATGGTCGGCGCTCCCGCGGTGCCGGAACCAACCAACGTGCTCGAAGCGTAAACCGTTCCCGAGGCGTAAACATTTCGGAACGACGAAGTCGCCGCGCCGAGGTCAACG
>SCSU01000068.1 GCA_004299275.1 Patescibacteria group bacterium | reverse complement strand
CGCTGGTTTGCCCGCTACGGCGAGAAAACAGTCTTTTTGGCGCGTTTTGTGCCGGTGGTCCGGCACCTCATTTCTATTCCCTGCGGTTTGGCCCGGATGCGTTACGGAAAATTTTTGTTTTTTACCGCGGCCGGCGGCTTTCTCTGGAACACTTTTTTGCTTTGGTTAGGCGTAAAAATGGGCGAACAGTGGGGGATTATCCGCGCGTGGGGGCGGACCGCTGATATAATTTTTGTCGGGGCGCTGGTGGCGGGAGTTTTATTGTTTATCCGCCACCGCCGCGCCGACCGGGCGGCTTTGGCCCGCCGGCGTGCGGACTAAGCCATTTTATGCTATGATTTAAGGGTAGTCCCTCGACTCGTTTCACTCGCTCGGGAACTAGATAGAGCCGAGCCGGGAAGAGATTGGATCTCCGAGGGAGATCCAATCACGAGGAGGCTCCTACTAAATTAACCAGTCCCTGAGCGGAGTCGAAAGGCTGCAATAGCGTCGGAATTTATTAATTCTTAATTTTTATAACCTATGGAAGGGACAATGCCGATGGGTCGGCCGCAGTGCGTCTGCCCACATCACAAAATTGTGCCGGCGATAATCGCGCTTGCCGTAATTGTTTTTGGCGGCGCGTTTTTGTTCTATAATCTCGGGCTGATCGGCATTGCCGCGCGCGAAATTCTCTGGCCGCTCGCCATCGTCGTCGCCGGCGTGACTAAACTCGCGGCGCACGCCTGCACTTGCTGCCGCCGCGGCTGCGGACATTGTTAAAATAGTGAGTCGTGAGTCGTGAGTTGAGAGAAAGTTACATTTTTGTCATCCCAGCGCAGGCTGGGATCCAGAAATCAGGAAAAATCGTGGATTCCTGCCTTCGCAGGAATGACAAGTGGTGCGGGGCAGGAATGACAGAAAATGATAACTTGAAATAAACATGTTCGGAAACCGTCCTACTAATCAAAATTGGAAGCCGCTTATCACCGGTGTTCTCATCGGCGCGCTCTTAGTTTTGCTGGCCATCTGGCTGAACGCGCGTTGGGGCGGTCCGCGGCCGGACCCGGGCGCTTACCAAGCGGTCTTTCTCTCCAATAATCAGGTATATTTCGGCAAGTTAAAGGGTATCGGCACGCGTTCGCCGGTGCTCGAGGATGTTTTTTATCTCCAGATGAATCAGCCGCTCCAGCAGGGCGCCGCCGCGCCGAAAAACGCCACGGGCACCACTAGCGAGAGCCAGCCGAAGTTTTCGCTCTCCAAACTGGGACAGACCGAAATTCACCTACCGCTGGACCGGCTGTACCTTTCGGCCTCGCAGATTGTTTTTTGGGAAAATTTAAAAAAGGAGTCGCAGGTTGTCCGGGCAATTCTTGATTACCAGCGGCAAAATCTGAAGTAAGGAAGCAGTAAGTAGCTAGTCGTGCATAGTGAGTACGTTTTATGTTTGTCATCCCAGCGAAAGCTGGGATCCAGAAATAAAACGTCTGGATTCCTGCCTGCGCAGGAATGACATAAAAGTATTCGTCTAGCGATGTTGAACATTAACTACTCGAGGTGGCTTTTCCCGAGTGCCCTCGGGCTGATTTTGTTTTTATCCGTATTTTTTCCAGTTTTCGTTCTGCGCGCGGGCAACATCTCTTATCCGCAGGACTCTTTTGTCTACTCCACGACCAATAACATCACCCTGACCATCAAGGCCGGTTCGGATGCTGACCAAGTGGTGGTCTCGAGCGACACGATTGCCATTACCGTGGCCGCCGGCGACGAGTTTGACTTGCTTGAGCCGGGTCATCGTAAACTCCCGAATACCGCCAATCTGCCCGAATGCACGCTCAAAGCCGACGGGAATCATCTGATTATCGGACCTTTCGGGTCGTCTAAGACCGTAACCGTCACGCCTTCAACCGTGGAGTGTTCTGCAAGCGGCGGCGGGGCTGGCGGACCGGGCGCGCCGCCTTCGCCACCACCGCCGCCTCCACCCGCCCCACCGCCGGCCAATGCCCCACCGCCCGCGAACGCTCCGCCTCCACCCGCCCCACCGCCGGCCAATGCCCCACCGCCCGCGAACGCTCCGCCG
>SCSU01000067.1 GCA_004299275.1 Patescibacteria group bacterium | reverse complement strand
GCAAGCTTTACCTCGCCCTCTTCGGCCAGTTTGATTTTGCTTCGCCTTTTTTTACGCTTTTTGTGAAATTGCCGGGGATTGCCGGAGATTTTTTACTGGCCTGGACGGTCTGGCGTTTCGCGCGACGCCTGGCCGGGGAGTTCCCTGGACTCTTGGCCGGATTTTCCATTCTTTTTCACCCGGCGATTTTTTACGTTTCGGCGGTTTGGGGGCAAACCGACTCTCTGCATAGCGCTTTTTTAGTGATGGCGATTGATTCGCTCACAGCTCAAAAATTCCCTCAATCCTGGATTTTTTGGCTCCTGGCGGTTTTGTCTAAACTCCAGTCCATCGCCCTCCTGCCGCTCCTCGCGCTCCGAACTTGGCGCGAGCGCGGCGCGCTCAATTTGGCAGCGACGCTCCTCGCGGCTATTTTTGCCGGCATCGCGCTGACACTCCCTTTTACCCTGGCTCATCCGCTGGCGCTGTGGAACAGCTTGCTCTGGAACGCGAGCCGCTTCCCATTTCTCACGCTCAATGCCATAAATATCTGGTGGCCGCTAGACCGGGCTTTAGGCGGGTTCGCGCCGGACACAATTTATTTTTTGCCCGACGTCTCCGCGCGGCTCGTTGGTCTCGCGCTTTGGGCTTTGGCTATTGTTCTCGTGCTTCTGCGACTCCGGCGTAATGCGAGCGGAACCGAAACGCTGGCCGCGGCTGCGGCCTTGGCCTTGGCGTTTTTTCTTTTCCCCACCCAAATGCACGAGCGCTATCTTTACCCGGCCGTGCCTTTTTTGCTGCTCCTCGCTCTCAAGCGGCGTCTCGGCTGGCTAATCTTTGGCGCCGTTTCTATAATTTTTATGGTCAACCTCACCGTCGTTTTGCCTCTGTTTTCGCGGCAGGCGGCCATGAGCGGCGCGACTCCAGTTTGGAACGCCCCAGGGATTAATATTTTTTGGCTCGCCTTGTTAGTTTGTTTTTTCCTTTTAGTCAGAATGTCGCGCGAGGGAAGAAAAGAGAAAATAGCCGACAAAATCAATGCTTAAAGTTTTGTTGACAGTGCCGGTTAGAAACGAGGAGGTGGTGCTGGAAAAAAATATCCGCACCCTGTTTTCTTTTTGCGAAAAAAATCTTGCCGATTATGACTGGCAGATTCAGATTGTTGATAACGGCTCCACCGATCGTACGGCTCCGATTGCTCAAGCCTTCGCGCGCGGGAGTGAAAAAATTTCCTTTTTGCATTTGCCGGAAAGCGGCCGGGGCAAGGCGCTCAGCTCGGCCTGGACGGCGGCGCTCGGCTCATACGATATTCTCGCTTATATGGACGCCGACCTCTCCGCGGACTTGTCGGTTTTGCCGGTGTTTTTGTGGGCGATACGGAAAGGCGCTGGCGTCGCCTATGGTTCGCGTTTTGAGTCCAGCTCGTCGGTTACCCGTTCCCTGCTGCGCGAAGTCTCCTCGCGCGTCTACCGTTTTTTGGCCCGAAGAATTTTGGGGATTCGGGCGCGCGATCTGCAGTGCGGCTTTAAGGCGGTTTCGTCCTCAGCTTGGTCGGTTTTGCGGGAGCGGGTCAATCATCCCGGCTGGTTTTGGGACACGGAACTTTTATTTTGGGCGGAAAGATTAAAGATGAAGGTTGTCGCCGTGCCGGTGGACTGGGTGGAAGCGCGCGACCAAAGACGAAAAAGCACCGTGCGGTTGTTCCGGACGGCGCTCGGTTACCTCCGTGACATTGTCCGACTGAAGTTAAAACTATTGAGGAAGTTATAGGTTAAGCGCCAATGGCGTTGGGTAAGGGTGAGGAGGGACTGCCCTCCGCCCCGCTCATGCGGAGCAGCTTGGCAATTTCTCACTGCGTGGCGGCATTTTTGCTCGCTTATATGCAAAGTGGGAAACATCAGTGTTTACCTGTCGCTTGCGGGTACTTTTTTATCTCTAGTTTATTTCGCCATCGCTCGCTTGGATAAGGAGGGTTGGGCTATCCGTTTCGGCGCTGTTTATTGAATTGCAATCTCCACGCCCTTGCCGCCGGGAGCGAGCACCCGGAGCTGGCTTGTGCGGAGCGGCCCCATAACTAGCGCGCCGCGTGGACGGAAAAATGTAATCTCGGCGCTGGCCGCCTCGCCGGCCCACTTTCCCAAAAAGCGCCAGCTGATGCGGCGCACTTCACCGACTTGCCACTCGTGGGTCGGCAGAAGCTGGTCGCCAAGCAGGCGCATTTCGGAGGCGAGCGTCTTACCGCGAGCGTTTTTGAAGACGATGAGAACCGCTAAATCTTCCCGCGGCTCTTTGTCGAGCGAGGAGGTGAGCGCGAGGCAAAGCTCAGCGGCTCCGCAGTCTGAGATTTTTTTAAGACTGTGCACTTTGGCGTTGCCGACTTGGATTGGTGCGGCGCGCTCCTCGCCGCCGCCGGTCACCGGACTGATACTGCCCGCGCCCGCGCCTTTTTGCCACAAACTATAAGGTCCCTTTTGCCAGACGAGGCCATACTTGCCTCCCGCCAAGAGTTTCCGGAGCCGTGAGGGGCCATTTTGGTATAACGGCTGCGTCCAAGCAAGCGTCGGGTAGCTGACCGCGCCAACGAGCGCCTCATCGCTGTCCAGTGCTAGATAATCTGGTGGTTCGGAGAGAGAGTAGTCCGCGGCGCCGTATTGAGTTTTGCCGAGGTAGATATATTTAAGCGCGTAAATTTTCCGGCGTTTAGCAAGGGCAGTTAAAAGGCCATCGCTCGCGGCAACCGTAGCGTTCGTCGGTATTTGCCGAATCAGTTCGCGAGCGGCCGCGGCCTTAGGAGTTTTTTCCGTAAAAGCTAAGCCGATGATTCCCTGGAGTGGGCCAATGGTCCAAAGTCCGAAGGCGAGGGCGATTGAGAGAACAATCGCCAGCACGCCGCGGTCTTTACCCTGAAGCGGCGCCCAGGGGAAAAGCCGGCTTTTCCAAAAAAGCAAAGTGTTCAACCCTTCAAGAGAAGCAAGGAGAATCCCGGGCAGGACCAGAACGGCGTAATGCATCTGGAGCGCCAGCAAACCGCCGCCGGAACCGGTGAGGATAATCCCGAGCGCGGGCAAAACCGAGAGCAAAAGCCAGCGAGGGTTAAGCAGAGGCAGGAGCAGGAAAGGCAGAAGGAGCCCAATCAGGAACTCCAGCGCCGGCAGGGAAACGAGTTGCGAAAACAGAGCGAGCGGATTTTCACCGAGCCAAGAGTAGTAAACTGAAAATTTGTAACTGCCGCCAACGGAAAAATTTTTAATCACCAGCCAATCAAGCAGCAAGGCCGCGGCGGCGAGCAAAAGCGGCGTGAGCGGCCAGCGTCGTTCGCGTTTTTCAATTAGAGCGACGGCAGAAAAACCGAGAACGGCGAGGGAGACATCCTCGCGCGCGAGTAAGGCAAAAACGAGGAAAATTATAAAAGAACGAAAGGCGCGCCGGTCATAAGCGTCAGCGGCAAAAAGCAGGAGCGGCAAAGCAAGGGGCAGGAGATGAAACTCAAACAAGACGGCGTTGGCCGGGAAGGGCAGCAGGAGATAGCCGATGGCGGCGCCGAGCGCCCAGCGCCGAGGCAGACGGCGTTCCGCCAGACGATAGAGGGGGACGGCGCCGAGCGCGAGAGCGAGCGCTTGGAGGAAAAGGAGCGTCAGCGGATGAGGGACGATGGCAAAAAAAGCGGCGAGCGGCAAAATCAGCCATTCGGCATGGTCGCCGAGCGATAGGTGGGGGTGGATAGTGAGTCCGAACGGCCGGCCTTGCGCCGTGTTCCAGAAAACCTGCGTAAAGTAGGCAAGGTCAAAATCGCGGTACTGGAAATTGTAGAGTTTGTAGGCGCCTAGAGCGGTAAATAAAAAAGTCCAGAGGATAATGGCAATCCAGAGCGGCCGGGGAATTTCCTTAAAGATGTTTTTGATTCCTGCAATCTTCATAGCTCCTTGGATGATAATACAGACGATGATAATACAGACGTTGAACGTCTGTAAATGGTGCCAACTATTGACAATTTCGCCGTTTTTTGGTATTTTTGAGCGTCTTTGGGAGGTATGGGTTTTCCCTCCTGAGGCCCGCTTTTTACCGCGGTTGTTCATTGAAAACCTGCAAACAAGCAACAAACACAGAGGTATTCCGATGGCCGAAGACAACGGCAAGAAGGACGACGAGGAGGACGAGGACGAGGACAACAAGATCGTCTGCCCCGACCCCGACGACAACCCCAACTGCGAGACGACTTTCGAGTTGCCCGCGACCTACAAGGGCGACCCCGAAAAGGCGCTCTGCCGTTCCTGCCTCGAGCTCAAGAGAGAGCGGAACAAGCGGAATCGGGAGGAGGGCGGCCGTGAGCGCGGCCAAGCGCCCGCGCAAGACAAGCGCGAACAGGGCGAGCCCAAGCCCAAGCGCGGACAGCGCGAGGGCAAGGGCGGCGGGTTCGCCGCGGCTGGTGCCGCTGTTGGCGGCGCGGCTTTCAGCGCCGTTTCCCCGTCCGCAGGCGGCAAGGACAGCTTCGGGACCGACTTCATCGAGGTCGGCCGCACGGAGGCGATCGCCGAGTTCGTCGAGTGGGCCGTGGACAGTCTCCCCGAAAGCTTCCTGGACGCTCTCCGTCGGGCGCCGCTCGGCTCGCACTCCTACTGGGTGTTGCGGCTGGGGAACCTCGCCTGGGAGCGGCTGGATACCGCCCTCGGCGTGCCTAAGGGCGTGTCTGATTTCCGCCGCGATGCGTTGGCAATGATCGCGGTGAATCTCCGAAAACGCCTCACCGGCCAGCCGGCGACGAAGAGCGAGGAGCAGGAAATCCGCAAGGCCGCCGAGGAGGCGGTCGAGCGGATCAAGCGTCTCCCCAAGTTTGTCGTCATCGAGAGAGACGGAAAGGTAGACGATAAGGTGCATCACGTCGTCTGCCTGGAGGTGCCGGTCGAACAGTCGGCGCTTCACGACAAGAAAGGTCAGAGGATCCGAGAGGCGATTCGGCACCGCCACCTGACGTTCGAGGAGTGGCAGCTCCAAGGGCTTCAGCCGTGTCCGAAGTGCGCTCGGCTCATTGAGAAGCTGATCATGGAGACCCTGGCGGCGGAAGAGGCGGCAGGGGCCAAGGACCCGAAGCGCCGGGAAGTGAAGAAGGGAGAGAACCGGCGTTCCAAGGAACTCCTCGCGACGCCGCTGGGCCAGAGAGTGCTCCAGCGCGTGCGCGTGGTCTACGAGAACGACCCGCCGGGGTACGCCCGCGCTCTGCAGTACCTCGCGCGCGGGCTCAACACCGTGGCCGAGCTCAAGTTGCTCGACCCGGAAAGCGAGTTTTACCACGAGGAGGCCTTCAAGGCCACGATCAACAACCTGATCGTGGACCCGAACGAGGAGCAGGCGTTCGAACGCGCCAAGGGCCAAGTCAAGGAAGGTCGCGACTGGTTCC
>SCSU01000066.1 GCA_004299275.1 Patescibacteria group bacterium | reverse complement strand
ACATCGTTTTTTTCTCCATATTGTTAAAGTCAGTGAATGATTATCTCATTCTACCGCTTTACTACGCGGAAAAGGACGGATATTACCAACACGTTTTCACCATTATGCCCATCCCGAGCGGAGCCTGCCGGCCGAAGCTGCCGACTCCGCCATAGTAGCCCATAGCTACGACGGCTGGATTAGTGTAGGCAGGCCGAGGTATCTTCAATTCTCAATCGTCATCGCTGAATTGAAGTTCTCTCCACGGAGCCTGCCCTGAGCGAAGTCGAAGGGGGTCGAGAAGACCTTTTTTACTGTCAACGTTTCACTACCGGGCATATTTACCACCCCTTTTTTTCCAGCGCTTGTTCGGCGGCGGCAACCTGCGCTTCTTGTTTGCTGGTGCCTTTGCCCAGGCTGATCTGCTCCTCCCCGATATAGACCCCGACCGTAAAAACTTTGGCGTGGTCCGGCCCGACCTCGTCCAGCACGCGGTAGGTCGGCGTCAAACCGATTTTTTCCTGTGCCGCTTCCTGAAAACGGCTCTTGGGGTCCAGGTAAAGCCGGTGTTCTAGAATATACGGCAGGCGCGAGAGCACCTTTTCGCCGATAAACCGCTGACAAACCTCGTAACCGCCGTCTAAATACATCGAGCCCACCACCGATTCAAAAGCATTAGCCAAAATATACATCCGCGCTTTGCTGCCCTTGTCCTTGGCCTCGCCGCGCGAAAGGAGGAGGAAATCCTCCACCCCGAGCTCCTTGGCAATGCCGGCGAGCATAATCGCGTTCACCAGCGCCGCCCGCCAGTTGGTCAGCTCCCCCTCGGGATTCGGGTAGTGCTCGTAGAGGTACTCGGTAACTACGAGTTCAATTACCGCGTCGCCCAAAAATTCCAGCCGCTCGTTATGCCCCGTGCCGAAATCCGGGTGTTCGTTTAAATAAGAACGATGCACCACCGCCTGGAGCAGGAGCTTTTCGTCCTTAAATTCAACCCCGAGATTTTTTTGCAGTTCGGCTAAATCTTTCATGAGCGCGGCGGCTCGCTAACTTGCCTCGTAGAGCAGATGATACTCACACGGGGCAAATCCGCGATGCCAGAATTATTTCTTCTCCGGTTTTTTCTCTACCTTCGGTTTAGACGGCTTTTCCTCTAAGTCGACCTTTTTTAGTTTACCCAGAGCCGCGCGATCGCGGAAGAGCGCGCCCAAAACGCCGTTTACAAAGCGTCCCGACGACTCGCCGCCAAAGGCCTTGGCCAGTTCGATCGCCTCGTTGATGGCGACCTTGGAGGGGACCGACTCGGAAAAAAGCAGTTCATAGACGCCGAGCCGCAGGATGTTGCGGTCCACGATGGTAATCTGCTCGAGCGGCCATTCCGGCGCGTACTTGGTGATGGTGCCGCTAATCTCCTTTTCGTGAGCCAGCACCCCTTCCACCAGCTCTTTAGAAAAGCCCTCGTCGTCAAAATCCGGCGCAAAGGCCTTGGCGTTGCGTTCGAGCATCGCCGGGAGTTTGCCGGCCGGTTGGCCGAGAAAATCCCACTCGTAGAGCGTCTGCATGGCAATCGTCCGCGCCAAGTGGCGATTGGACATAAAGAACGGAAAAAACTGCTGATTATTTTTTCGCCGCCGGCTGATTTTTAACCGCCCGTAAAGCGACCTTGATCACCTGCCGACCGGCATAGGTGCCGCAGTGTTCGCAGGCGGTGTGCGGCAAAATCGGTTTTTTGCATTTGGCGCAGGAAGAAAGCGAAAGTTTGCGCAAAGCAAAGTGCGCAGCGCGGCGCCGTTTATGCGATGATGTCCGACGATGTCCGGGGAGACCCATAAAATTAGTAAACAGGGAACAGAAACAGACAACAATGTAACAGTTCCGTAATTTTTTGCAACTTCGGCGCTCGTTCGGCTAAACCAGTGTCGTCGAAGCGACCTGGTCGCCCTCCTCTTTAAACCGCATTATTCGCACGCCCTGGGTAGTGCGCCCTTGCGCCTTAATCGTGCCGAAAGGCACGCGGATGACTTGTCCTTTTTTGGAGACGACAAGCAAATCCCGCTCTTCGCGCGCGTTCACGATGTAGCCGCCGACGATTTGTCCGGTTTTGGCCGTGACATTCATGGTTTTGACGCCGCTCCCGCCGCGGCCCTGCGCCCGGTACTCCTTGAGATTAGTGCGTTTGCCCATGCCGTTTTGGGCGACGACAAAAAGCTCCAGCATGTTTTTCTTAAGCAAAGCCGCCGGCAAGACGTCCATACCGACCACGCGGTCGCCGCGCTTTTTTAGCCGGATGCCCCGGACGCCGGCCGCCGCGCGCCCCATCGGCCGCACGTTTTTTTCCGCGAAGCGGATACTCTGGCCCTGAGCGGTCACGAGCGCCACCTCATCGTCGCCGGAGGAGGGCTTGACCCACTCCAGGTTGTCGTCATCTCGGAGTTTAATCGCGATCAGCCCGCTTCGCCGCACGTTTTCGAAATCCCCTAACGCCGATTTTTTTATCACGCCGTTTCTGGTGGCCATAACCAAATATTTGTCCTCGGCGTCTTTATCGAGCTGCAGCGTGGCCGAAACTTTTTCGTTCGGCGCCAGCTCCAAAAAGTTCACCAGCGCCTGCCCCTTGGCCGTGCGCGAGGATGGCGGGATGTCGTAGGCCTTGAGCTGGAAGACCCGGCCGCGCGAGGTGAAAAAAAGCAAGTCGGCGTGGGTGGTAGTGGTAAAGAGATGTTCAACTACATCCTCCTCTTTGGTGGTGACCCCGACCACTCCCTTGCCGCCGCGGCCTTGCGTGCGAAAAGTGTCCGGCGGCAGGCGCTTGATGTAGCCGTCGCGGGTAATCATCACAATTGTCGGTTCGTTGGGGATGATGTCTTCCGCCGAAAACTCTTTAACGCCATGAGCAACAATCTGAGTGCGGCGCGCGTCGCCGTAACGGTCGCGCACGGCCAAAGTTTCCTTTTTAACCACCTCGCGGATGCGCTTGACTGAGGCGAGTATTGCTTCCAGTTCCTTAATTTCCTTCAGTTTTTCCTTGAGTTCGGTTTCAATCTTGAGCCGCTCCAAGTTGGCCAAACTCTGGAGGCGCATTTCCAAAATCGCCACGGCCTGCGCCTCGCTCAATTTGAACCGTTTTATCAAGTTCGCCCGCGCTTCCTCCCGGTCCGCCGACTTTTTAATCGTTTCAATCACCTTGTCAATCTGGACGAGCGCGATGCCCAGACCTTCAAGAATATGAGCGCGTTCTTTGGCCCGATTCAAGTCGTATGACGTCCGCCGACGCACCACGTTTTCCCGATGACGGATGAATTCTTCCAAAACCGATTTCAAATTGAGCACCCGCGGCTGGATGCCGTCCACCAAGGCCAGCATGTTGACGTGAAAAGTCGTCTGCAAATCAGTGCTCATAAACAGCCGGTTCAAAACTTTTTTGGGATAGGCGTCTCTTTTGAGGGCCACGACAACGCGCACACCCTCCTGGGAAGACTCGTCCCGGAGATCACGGATGCCCTCAATTTTCTTTTCATGCACCAAATCGGCAATCTTTTCCAAAAGCGAGGCCTTGTTTACCTGAAAAGGAATTTCCGTCACCACAATCGCCGCGCCCTGTTTGTCCTCAACAATTTCGGTTTTGGCGCGGATGACTATGCCGCCGCGGCCTGTGGCGTAGGTCTGGAGAATTTCTTTTTTGTCGTAAATGATGCCGCCGGTCGGGAAATCCGGACCTTGAACAAACTGAAACAAGTCCTCCACGGTGGAATCCGGATGCTCCAGCAGGTGAACCGTGGCGTTGCAGAGCTCCGTCAAATTGTGCGGCGGGATGTTCGTCGCCATGCCGACGGCAATGCCCACGGTGCCGTTCAAAAGCAGGTTGGGCACTTTGACCGGCAGGACCTTGGGCTCTTTGTGCGCGCCGTCGTAGTTGGGCTGAAAGTCCACCGTGTCCCGCTCAATGTCGCCCAGGAGCTCCTCGGCAATCGGCGCGAGCTTGGCCTCGGTGTAGCGGTAGGCGGCGGCTGAGTCGCCGTCGAGCGAGCCGAAGTTGCCCTGTCCGGTGATGAGCGGTTGTCGGAGCGAAAAATCCTGGGCCATCCGGACCAGGGCGTCGTAAACCGCGAGGTCGCCGTGCGGGTGATATTTGCCGAGCACGTCGCCGACCACCGTGGCGCATTTTTTGAACTTGGCGCCAGCGCGCAGCCCCGAGAGCCACATCGAGTAAAGAATGCGGCGGTGGACCGGCTTGAGCCCGTCGCGGACGTCCGGCAGGGCGCGGGCGATAATCACGCTCATCGCGTAATCCAAATAACTCTCCTGCATCTCATCCACGATGGGCCGGGGAATAATGGACTTGCTGATGGTGGGGGCGGCGTCCTGATTTTTCATACTATTCACTATCCCCTATTCACTATCCACTCTGCTGTCGGTTCCGCTGGCCGCGGCCGCGGCTTTGATTTTAAGCGAATCCAGCAAAGCAGCCGGATTGACTTTGCTCTCCCCTGCTCCTGATTTTTTTGCCGAAGCTGGAGAGAGCGTCTCCAGACGACGCTGGTAGTCGTTTAACTCGCCCAAAAACTCCTGGGTGACAGCAGCACCGAGCGTGCTTGCTGGCGCCGAACTTCTAATCCCCTGGCTCAAACTCACGGCCCAAACTCCGACAATCGCGGCCATGGTGAGCGCCACCACCGCCGTCAAACGCGCTTTCTTCCTCTGGTAACTGGCTTCGCGCTCGGACCAAAGGAGATGCAAGTCCTCCGTTTCGGCCAGACCCGCCGGTTCCTCGTCTAGATGCGGCGCGCCGACCAGCTCTTCCTCGGCCACGCCGCCGGGCAGCGTCTCCTCCAGAGATTCAACCTCCGGCGGCGCGCCCGCCGGCCGGGACGAACTCAATTTTCTGTCTCGCTTTGGTCTCATAATGTAAGGATGAAGAGTTTAGTCTCTTCCGCTGGCAAATCTTTTTTGCCCAGTTTGAGTTTAGCCACCCGCTCCGGCGCGAGGCCGGCCTCTTTGACGAATTTCTCCACCGAGTCAAGCGTCGGGTCCAATCCGGGCAGTTTGTAGTACATCGGAACGACGATTCTCGGCTCCAAACGGGTCATCACCTCGGCGGCCTCGGCGGCGGTGAGCGTCGTCCCCTGTCCGCCGACCGGCAAAATCAGAATATCAATATCAGTGAGCTCATCAATGGTCGCGTCACTCGGCGCCGCGCTCGCTCCGCCCAAATAGGCCAGGGAAAGGTCCGCCGCCTCAATCCGGTAAAGCGTCCGCGCCCCGCCATTTTTGGCCGATTTCTCCGAGGTCGCGCCAACGGGCAAACCATAGATAAAAACTCCTTTGACCTCGTACTCGCCCGGGTGGGAAACGATAAAAGGATTGTTACCCACGAGTTCCGCGGCGGTTTTGCGGCCTTCGGCCGAAGAGACAACCACGATGTCGGCGGCCGCCCCGCGCGGCATTTTTAACCCGGCGCCCGGCGGCAGAGGGTCGGTGAAAAGAGTCACTTCTCCCACGTCAAATTTGGCCGTGATTTTAAAACAGCCAAGTCCGTAATATTCAAAAACCAGGTTGGCCATAAAACGTCGAGGGGAATTCTCGCCCGAATCCTAGCAGGAAATGGATTCCAGGGGAAGCCGCCGATTTCACTCTAAAACTTCAACCACTCCGCTGTAGTAGTCAATCTCGCCTTTTACGTCTTCCGCCGCGACGCCGCGCTCCAAACCGCTCCAGCCGGCTTGAAAAGTCCTGACTTTGTCTAGGATTTCGCTCCGCCATTTTTCTGACTTGGCCGCGAGCGAGGAGAGCTCGGCAATCAGAGCCTCAATCTTTTTTTGCTCCTCGCGGTAACGGCTGAGCGCGTCGTCGCAGGCCGCCTTTTTTTCGCCGGCGCAGAGGGTTTCAATCCCCTCCACCACGCGGTCGTGGGCCAGGAGTTTGGCGTCAATCAACGCCTGTTTCTCCACCGGGCTGAAATATTGTTCAAACTCGCCGCCGCGGCGGATATCCTCCACCCGCAAACCTTTGCGCAAAAACGCCTCATACTTGGCGCGGAGTTCCGGCGCGAGCGCCTCGCGCAGATAGAGGTCCTCGTCGTGACGGCCGTCGGTGTCGTGGATGTGCCAGAAGGCCTGGCGATAGGGCCAGATCTCCCGGCCGAAAACGATAATCGCGTCGTCAATCATCTTTGGGGTTGTCCCCGGTTCGCGCTCCAGTTTAGCTAGCGCGTCCAACATATCCGTCTTCCGGCCGCTCGGGAAAAAACGCGGCGCTTTGCCGATTACTTGCCGGAGTAAATCGAGTGAATATTGATACTTTTGCATAATTTGATTCTCCCTTTGCTAAAGGGAGTACCCGCAGGGGGAGGGATTTATCGTGAACAGTGGATAGGGTATAGGGCAAAGGAGGAATTAATCCTCCGGTTCGCCGCCTCCTTTAGAAAAGGAGGAATAAATTTATTCTTCGCCTCCGAACATATCGGGAAGAGGCGGCTCTTCTTTTTTTGACTCTGGAGGCGGGGCCGTCCGTTCGGCGGCAGGAACTGGGGGCGGAACTGCGGTCTCTTTTTCCTCCGCCGTCTGTGGCACCACGACGCTCGCTGGCCGGGCCGGAGCGGTTGGCGCCGCGCTCGGGATTCCGGGGAGCCGGCTCGGCGCGAGTGGCGCCGCCGCCCTCGCCGCTTCCTTGCCGGCGTCTTTTTTCCGCTCTTGGGCCGGACCGGAGAGCGCCTCGGCAATCCTCTCTTTGGTCTTTTGCTCGGTCATCAACCGCTCCCGGAGCGCGACCTTGGTGTGGGCCGCTTTTTTTTGCTCGGCTTCAACCGCGGCGCCGGCCGACTCGGCTTCTTTTTTAATCAGCGTCTTAAAACCATACTCCCCCGCGCTTTGGGCCTTGGCGCCAAGCAGACCCTTTTCTTTAAGCGTCCGGAAAGTTTGTTTGACCTGGGCGTCAGTTACCTTGGCGCCGTAAATGCCAACCTGCTTTTGCAGCTTTTTAACCTCGGCGTAAGACGGCCGCACGCCGAATTTAAGACTTTTGGTCAGGGCGGAAGAAAATGCTTTGCGCGAGACAGCCATAATTAATTGACGTGAGTCGTGAGCCACCCCGCCAGCGGCGGGGGATCCCGCCAAAGGCGGGATAGTGAGTAGCCATGAGCCGTTATATATAGGTATGAGTATTTTACTAAAAAACCCGGAAATCCGACACTGCTGGACAAACTCCGCTATATATTATAATGTAGCTGAACCAAACTTAATTCCGCTTGCCAAACCGCTGCCGAATAGCGGCTAAAAACGGCAAGCTCCCGGCGGTCGCACGAACCGCGGGATAATCACGAAACTATGCCGACAATAATTAAAGAAAAAGAAAGCGAGTTTAAAAAACTACTGAACGAAGCCAAGCTCCCGGCCATTCCCAAGCCGGGTGATGTCGTCTCCGGCACGATTCTCTCGGCGGGTAAAAACGAAGTTTACATCTCGATTGAGGGTTACAAGACCGGGGTGGTCCGCGGCCGCGAACTGATGCATGAGTCCGCCGAACTCTCGCGGCTCAAGCCGGGTGACGCGGTGGAGGCGACGGTTATTGATTTGGAAAATGAAAACGGCGACCTGGAGCTCTCTTTCCGTTTTGCCGGGCAACGCCGCGCCTGGGACGCCGTGCTGGCGCTCAAAAACTCCGGCCAGACGGTCGCGGTTACGGTGATTGAGGCCAACAAAGGCGGGCTGATGGCCCGAGTGGAGAACCTCCTCGGCTTTCTGCCGGTCTCCCAACTCTCGCCGGAACACTATCCCCGCGTCGCCGGCGGCGAAAAAGCGAAAATTCTGGAAAAACTTAAAAGCTACATCGGCCAAACGATGAGGGTAAAAGTTCTGGACGCCTCGGAGAACGACGAAAAATTGATTTTGTCCGAAAAGGCGGTTTGGGAAGAAGAACAAAAAAACGTTCTCTCCCGCTATCATCTGGACGATACTGTTGAAGGCGAAGTGACTGCCGTCACCGACTTTGGCGCCTTCGTCAAATTTGATTCGCTCGAAGGGCTGGTGCATATCTCGGAGATCGCCTGGCAGCGCATTGACCACCCGCGCGACCTGCTCAAGCTCGGCGACCGCGTCAAAGCCAAAATCATCGGCATCCAGGGTTCCAAAATTTTTCTCTCGATGAAACAGCTCGTGGACGACCCGTGGAAAAACGTGGGCGAACGTTACTCGGTCGGCTCCAAGGTGCGCGGCAAAATCCTCAAAGCCAACCCGTTCGGATTTTTTGTCGAGCTTGACCCGGAAATCCACGGACTGGCGCATGTGAGCGAACTTTCAACGACGCCCATCAAAGACCCGCTGGAGGTCGCAAAAATCGGCGACACGCTGGAATGGAAAATAATCTCCATCGAACCGGAAAATCACCGATTGGGACTGTCGCTCAAGACGCTCACCGAAGAGACGAAGCCTGAAGAAAAAAACGAAGAAAAAAGTCAGTGAAGCGCTCCACGGCATTACCCGGCCTTCGTAGCCGTAGACTACTACGGCGGAGTAGACCGGCTGTGGCATCAGCCACAACATAGTTCCGGAGCGCGGAACCCCGCACCGTCCCCCGATGTTACGTCGGGGGACTGGTGCGTGGGTAAAAAAGAAGTCCCGCCCACGGGACTTCTTTAAAAAAATCAGTCGGTTGCCCAAGAAAAGAAAACCATCTATAATTTGTCTTACTATTGTCATTCCAGCGAAAGCTGGAATCCAGAAAGTAAAGATAACTGGATTCCTGCCAGCAGACAGACAGGAATGACAAAACAAAAAAAATACTTTAATTCCAGAGATTCTCCAACCCTTATCATCAACAAAATGCGCACCGCCACCAAACAAATCATTATATTCCTCCTTCTCTTGGTTGCCTTTGCCGCCCTGCTCTCCACGATCAATCTCGGCAAGGAGCCGGAAAAGGCCGATATCAAAACGCTCGTCGCCCAAATCATGGAAGGCCAGGCCAAGAGCGTCACGATTGACGGGGAAAGTTTGCTCGTCGAATTACAGTCGGGCAAAAAGGAACGCGTCCGTAAAGAGGCACAGGACTCCTTTACCACCCTTCTTAAAAATTACGGCGTGCCGCCGGAAAAATTGCAGTCGGTGGCGGTGGCGGTCAAGGAACAGTCGGGGCTCTCGGTTTTTTTCGCCACCATCGCCCCGTTTCTCGTGCCCTTCATCTTGGTCGCGGCTTTCATTTTTTTGATGATGCGGCAGGTGCAGGGGGCCAATATCCGCGCCTTGTCCTTCGGCCAGTCCGGCGCGCGGGAGTACCCCAAAAACAGCAAAGACCGGATTACTTTTAAAGACGTCGCTGGCGTGCGCGAGGCCAAAGATGAACTCCTCGAGGTTGTTGAGTTTTTAAAAAATCCCAAAAAGTTTATCAGTTTGGGCGCGAAAATTCCCAAAGGCGTCCTGCTGATGGGCTCCCCGGGCACGGGCAAAACGCTCCTCGCGCGCGCCGTGGCCGGCGAAGCCAAGGTACCGTTCTTTTCCATCTCCGGGTCGGAATTCGTGGAAATGTTCGTCGGCGTCGGCGCGGCCCGGGTGCGCGACCTCTTTGCCCGCGCAAAAAAAAGCACGCCCTGTATCGTTTTTATTGACGAGATTGACGCCGTCGGCCGCCAGCGCGGCGCCGGACTCGGCGGCTCGCACGATGAACGCGAGCAGACGCTCAACCAAATTTTAGTGGAGATGGACGGCTTTGACCCCAACTTGGGCGTCATCGTGATGGCCGCGACCAACCGCCCCGACGTGCTCGACCCGGCTCTGCTCCGGCCCGGACGTTTTGACCGGCGGGTGGTGCTGGACCTCCCCGACATCAATGACCGCGAGATGATTTTAAAAATCCACGCCCGCGGCAAACCGTTTGCTCCGGAGGTAAAATTCCGCACCGTCGCCGAGCGCACCCCGGGGTTCTCCGGCGCCGATCTCGCCAACATCGTCAACGAAGCCGCCATCCTCGCCGCCCGCCGCAACAAAAAACAAATCTCCATGGAAGAGCTCCTGCCCTCGATCGAAAAAGTGATGCTCGGCCCGGAGCGGAAGAGCCACATCCTCTCGGAAGAGGAAAAAATGCTGACTGCCTACCACGAGGGCGGCCACGCGCTCGTCGCTCACGAACTCCCCTACGCCGACCCGGTGCATAAAATTTCCATCATCTCCCGCGGGGCGGCCGCCGGTTACACGATTAAACTACCGAGCGAGGACCGGCACCTCCGGTCGCGCCAGCAATTCCTGGACGACATCGCCGTTTCCCTCGGCGGTTTCGTCGCCGAAAAAGAAGTTTTCGGCGAGGTGACCACCGGCGCTTCCAACGATTTGAAAAACGCCACGCGACTGACCAAAGCGCTCATCACCCAATACGGGATGAGCGAACGGCTCGGGCCGCGGACCTTCGGCGAGCGCGAGGAGATGATTTTCCTCGGCCGAGAAATAACCGAACAGCGCGACTACTCCGAGGCCACCTCGGAAGCGATTGACGAGGAAGTCTCGCGAATCATTGCCCGCGCGCTCAAGACGGCCGAGGACACTATCCGCAAACACCGGGCGCTCCTAGACAAAATCGCCCAGACCCTGATTAAAAAAGAAAATATTGAACGCGAAGAATTTGAATCGCTGATGGGCCACGCCCACGCGCCGCGGCCCCGGCTCGTGCCGCACGTCAACACACTCTCTTAAAATTTGCTAACTCGTTAATCCCGCCTTTGGCGGGACCCCGCCAGAGGCGGTGGCTCGCTAACATTTAGTAAGGAGGAATATGCGCAACCCGCGCCCGCTCTATCGCGCCGTGCTAAACGACGCTTTAATCAGCACTTGGCGAAACAAACACCTCTGGCCGCTGGCTTTTTTTGCCGGACTGCTCATGACCGGCTCGGCCTATGACCTGCTCTACCGTGCCTGGAACGCGATTTCGAACACCATGCTCCGCGCGGAATTCGGACTTTGGATTCCTGATGTTTTTCCCCGCGCTTGGGAAGTCATCAAAAAAGGGCCGGTCAACTGGCAAACTTTGCCCTGGGGTCTCCTCTTGGTCGGCCTGCTTACCCTCGCCCTCTACGCGTTTTTTGTCTGGCTGGCCGTAGTCTCTGAGGGTACGGTGCTCGCCGCCATCGCCGCCGAGGAAGAAAAAGAGCGCCCCAATCTCCGCGGTTTCTGGCAGCGGGGCATCCGCAGCTTTTGGCCGCTCCTCGGGGTGAATATCCTGCTCCGACTGGCAGTTTGGTTTTTAACTCTCCTCCTCGCCGCGGTCGTGATCCCGGCCACGGCTCTCGCCGCGCCGCTTGATTCAGCCGTAGTCATTCTCGCTTTTGTCCTGATCATCCCGCCCGCCTACGCCGCGATTGTTGCCGCCTTTTTCGCGGCGCTCGGCGTGGTGCGTTTCAAGGAACGCCTCCTGCCCGCGGTTAAAAAATCATGGCGGTTGATTACCGTTAACTGGCTGGTAGTGCTCGAGACATCGATTATTCTGCTCCTGGCCGATATTCTCATCGCCCTGACACTCACGATTTTGGCAATGCTCCTCGGCGCCACTTTCTTCGGCTTCCTCGCGCTCTCAGGGTTCGCCGCCGCCTCGCCCCTCTATTGGTTCCTGATCGTCTCCTTTTCCTTCATCGTCATAGTCGGGGTCCTCGCGGCCGTTGCCGGAGCCATTACTTTCCACTACGCCGTCTGGACTATCTTGGCCGAGCGTCTACGCCGCGGTCAGCAGACGATTCCCAAAATTATTCGCCTGACTCAGACGCTGCGCGCCGCCCTGTCCCGCAGGTAATACCCCAATGCTCCCCAAAATCACCGAAAAAAAGGAGGCCGAAAAGTTCGCCGGAAAAATGCGGGAGATCGAGCTTAAGGCCAAGGAAAAAGAGGCCGCCGCTAGCGCTCGCGCCCTCGGCGTCGGTTATATTGACCTCGCCCGCTTTCCCATTGCTCCGGAAACTCTCGCCTTGGTGCCCAAAGATGTCGCCGCCCGGCTTAAGGCCGTTTGTTTTTTGAATTTAAACGACGAAATTCGCCTGGGCGCCGTGGAACCAAAAAATTCCGAAATCGGCGAACTCCTCTACCAGCTCCAGGAACGTCAGCGGGCGACCGGGGCGCTCTATCTGATTTCCGAGTACAGCTTTGAGAACGCTTTCAAACTCTACGAAGCCCTGCCGGCTATCCGCAAAATCGTCAAAGGCGTGCAGATTACCGAGGCCGACTTGAACAAATTCCAAAAAGAAATCAAGGGCTTCCGTGATCTCGACCAGCAGATTAAAAAAGTCCAGCTCACCGACGTTGTCACCATGGTCATCGCCGCGGCGCTCCAAAATAATTCCTCGGACATCCATATCGAAGCCGAGGAAAAAGAAGTGGTGATTCGCTTCCGGATTGACGGCGTGCTCACCAACGTCGCCGCTCTGCCCCACGACCTCTGGCCGCGGATTATCTCCCGCGTCAAACTCCTCTCCTCACTCAAAATCAATGTCACCAACCGCCCGCAGGACGGCCGCTTCACCATCCTGCTCGCCAAAGACAAAGTGGATGTCCGCGTCTCCACCATCCCCACTGCCTACGGCGAATCGGTGGTGATGCGTTTGCTCCGCTCGGCGGTCACCGGACTTAAATTCGATGATCTCGGCGTGCGGGGCATTGCCAACGAGGAACTCAAACGTCAGGTGGAGCGGCCGAATGGCATGATTGTCACCACCGGCCCCACTGGTTCGGGCAAAACCACCACGCTCTACGCCATCTTGACCCAGTTAAACAGCCCGGACGTGAAAATTATCACGCTCGAGGACCCGGTCGAGTACAAACTGGAAGGAATCAACCAGTCGCAGATTGACCCGGGCAAAGACTACACCTTTGCCAAAGGGCTCCGCGCCATTCTCCGCCAAGACCCGGACGTGGTGATGGTCGGCGAGATTCGCGATTTGGAAACCGCGGACGTTGCTATTCAGGCCGCCTTGACCGGCCATTTGGTGCTCTCCACGATTCACACCAACAGCGCCGCCGGCGCCATCCCGCGCTTTCTCTCCATGGGCGCCAAAGGATTTTTGCTCGCGCCGGCCCTAAACGCCGTCATCGGCCAGCGGCTGGTCAGGAAAATCTGCCCGAACTGCAAAGTTGAAGACAAACTTGACGCCGAAACTTTAAAGCGCGTCAAAGAAATTTTGGGCAAGCTTTCGCTGAAATCCGGCTACAAAACGGATTTGGAAAAATTAAAGTTTTGGAAAGGCGGCGGCTGTGAGGAGTGCGGCGGCACCGGCTTTAAGGGCCGCGTCGGCATTTACGAAATTATGGTGATGAACAAGGAAATTGAAGCGATTATCCTCTCCGGTTCAACCTCCGAGTATCAGATGGAAGAAGTCGCGGTGAAAAACGGCATGGTCACTATGGTCCAAGACGGCTTGCTCAAGGCGCTCGAAGGCACCACTCAAGTGGAAGAAGTCTTCCGCGTGGCGGAGTAGAACCATCGCCTCCGGCGGGGTAATTAGGTTTCAAATTCGTAATTTCGTATGGCTTTCGTACTTTCGTAGCCAGACCAAGCGAGCGATGGCGGAAAACCAACAAAGCTATTAAAAATGCTGACGACACGCTAAACTCCTGAATTTCCTAACTCACACATAAGCGAGCTCAAATGCGGCCATGCAGTGAGAAATTGCCAAGCTGCTCTGCATAAGCGGGGTGGAGGTAATTGATAAGAGTGAGGAGGGGTGGCCGCCCCTCCTCACCCTTATCCTGCCGGAGGCAACTTTAGGAAATCCGCAATTCACGACTCTTGCCGTCTGATTTGATTTTAAAGTTTATCCACCGGGTGCCTCGCGGCAGGACGCGGCGCACCTTTTCCGCCCATTCCACGACCGCGACCGTATCCGGCCGGCCAAGGTAGTCCAGCGCGCCGATGTTCTGGAGCGCGCGGGCATTTGCCAAACGATACGCGTCAATGTGAACAAGAATGCTCAATCTTTCACCCCTCCCCTTTGCTAAAGGGGAGGATGGGAGGGGTTTACGCGTTCGATGAATGTGCATCAGCGTAAAGGTCGGACTGGTGATTCGCTCACCCACACCGAGTGCTTTGCCGAGTAGTTGCGCGAAGGTGGTTTTCCCCGCCCCGAGCGGTCCGGAGAGCGCGATTACCTCCCCGCCGCGGAGCGTTTTGGCAAAATTTTTTACGAAAATCCGGAGTTGTTTAAGAGAAGCGATTCGTACCTCACGAGATTGGATCTCCCGCGGAGATCCAATCTCGATACCTCGTTTTTTCGCTTTTTTTCGTTTCATATTAGCTTCAATTTAGCTTCAATTCGCATCATTCCGCGCCTATTTCCCAATTTGCCCGCGGCTCCAGCGTCCGCCAATCGGCAAATTGTTTTTTCCTCGCCATAAAATAGCCGGCCGCCGCAATCATCGCCGCGTTATCGGTGGTGAATTTCATCGGTGGCGGTCGGCAGTTGGCGGTTGGCAGTTGGCGCGCGACCTCAATGCCCAGCCGTTTGCGGAGTTCTTTGTTCGCCGCTACGCCGCCGGCGAGCAGAATCGTCTTCGGCTTCACCCGTCTCGCCGCGCGGATGGTTTTCTCCACCAGCACATCCACCGCCGCTTCTTGAAAAGACGCGCAGATATCAGCGATGTCGGGATGTCCAACTGGATGTTGAACATCCAAATATTGCGCCACCGCCGTCTTTAACCCCGAAAACGAAAAATCAAAATCTTTGGAGTGAATCATCGGGCGGGGAAAAGGAATCGCGTGCGGGTCGCCTTTTTCCGCGCGTTTCGCGACTGCCGGCCCGCCCGGGTAACCAAGCCCGAGGAGCTTCCCCACCTTGTCAAACGCTTCCCCAGCGGCGTCGTCGCGCGTGGCGCCAAGCAGTTCATACACCCCGTGATCACGCATCAAGACTAATTCGGTATGCCCGCCGGAGACCACCAGCGCCAGCGCAGGGAACCGCGCACGGCTAATCGCGAATGGCTTATAGCTAAGCGATTTGCGATTGGAATTTGGTATTTGGAATTTGGTATTTGGAATTTGGTATTTGGTATTTGTTATTTCGTCAATAAAATTGGCAGCAATGTGCCCCGCGAGATGATTCACAGCCACGAGCGGCTTACCCCAGGCGTAAGCGAGCGAGCGCGCCGTGTCCACGCCGACGCGGAGCGAAGTGATAAGCCCCGGACCGGCGGTCACGGCAATCACATCAAAAGCCCGCGCTCGTTCTCGGCCGAGCATTTTTTTAAGCATCCACGGCATCACTTCGGCATGCCGCCGCGCCGCCACTTCCGGCACCACCCCGCCGTACTTTTTGTGAATTTTAACCTGCGAGGCAACGAGCTCTCGCGCCACCCGCACCCGCTCGCCCTTGCCCTCAACAATCGCGAGCGCCGTCTCGTCGCAAGAGGTTTCAATACCAAGGATTCTCATACCTGCTCTCCTCCCCTTAGAGTAAGAGGAGAATGTGAGGGGTTATATTTCCAAGAATCCGCATAACGACACCCACAATACCAAAAAATCGGATGTTGAACAGCTGATGAAAGATAAAAAAATCGGGTCATGTGCTCAATGCCCGATTATCTCGCAAATGGCGTTACCGTCGCCCGATCGGAATGAACTGGTCATCCCCCACCGGCCGGAAAGATGCCTCCGAGCTTTCCATCGGCTCGAAGTGCCCGTCCGGCAGCATGTCCTGGAAGAAATTCACTATCTCTCTCCTGCACTCGATGCAGAGAGAGCCGCGACGCAATCGGTCAGCAGTGAGCTCTTCCCAGCCCTCAAGACGCAGGCGCTGACGCATGAGACAGGTGTTCGTGCAGTGCATGCCAAGACTCTCCTCGAGGTGGCCGCGGGTGCCGAAGCGCCCCGGGAGCCCGAGCATGTGCCCAACCTCATGCATGACGGCTGTCTTGTAGCACTCGATGAGCTCGTCCTCCGGAAGCTCCGGTAGGTATCTGCGGCTCAAACGATGCCTAGAGATGATGGCGGAGCTGGCTTGCGTCCCGACACCAAGAACAAAGTTGGTGTTGCCGCCATTGTAGATGTCGCTCTCGAGCAGAATGACATCGTAATGGTGCTCCTGCCGACGCCATGGCTCTTCCATAAGATCGAAGGTGATGGTGCTCGCGTTGAGCTGACCACGCCTCCCGGTCTGACGGCCACGCGCGAGATACCAGTCGATACTCCGGTATTCGCGCAGACGACTGCCATCGCGGTAGTCGCTAGCCCGCCAGACACCGAGATTGCCAACGGAAATCATCTGGCTGACGCCGGCGATCTCAAGCATTTCTTCGATGCCTGACAACGCGGCGGTCACAGCGCCAGAGTGCATGTCGGGCTCCTGTGTCACGTACAAGGGGAATATGCCTCTCAAGGTACGTCTCCTTTCTTTTCTGCATTAGGCGATGCGTTCACCAGCAGAGTGGAGAAGTTTAATCTCTAAAAGTAATGTCTGTCAAGGAACCTCGACATACTCCCGCCTATCTGCTACATCTATGGTCGGAGGTACTCGTGACCGATAAATTGCAGAAAAAGGGCGGCGCTCTGACCGCCGAGCAGTCCGCGCCGGAACCCGGAAACGTTTCCCTGCTGACGATTCCGGAGATGCTCTTCGAGGAGGTGCGCGAGGTCCTCGGCACCGGAGAGCTGTTCAATATCGCCAACCGCGGCGATCGCTGGCGCTGCATAGCACTCCGGCCGGATCACCGCTACACGGGCTTCGCCGGCGCGATCGGCTGGCGCGGAGAAGACGGTGCATTCGGCACCCTTGTTCTCTGGCCACGCGTACCGCGTCCCGAAACTGTGGACTCCGTTGCCGGACCTCTTCCCGTCCTCAAAATCCATGCCTGCGCGAAAATGAGCGGGGTTTGGGCCTACGGACGCGGTGAACATCTGCAGGAGACGATCACGGCGGACTTCGACTATTACGGCACCGCGGTGACAAGTCCGGCCATGCGGCTTATCGCACCGCTCCTGCTGCGCGCGCACCAGCTCGCTTCGGATCCGCGTGTCGTCGCCATGAGCTTCTGGGAGGCCGACCGTCCGCTGGAGTAAAGCGCGCGGTCTTTTTTTATTCCACCGACGCCCTCCCCTGCCTGCCCGCAGAAACTGCCAACTCCGCCATGGTAGCCTATAGCTACGACGGCTGAATTAGCGAAGGCGGGTTCGATTCCCGCGAGAATAAAAATTTTCTCCCCACAAAAGTGAGGAGGAAATTATTAACCCCAGGGGGAATTACGCGTCGCTTACGCTCCTTGTCCTGGGCAGCGGCAACGCCAAGCCATTGGCGTTGCCGACGCTCGTCTGCTCCCGCCTATGGCGGGATTGTCTCGCTTCTGCCCGTTCGATTCCCCTTCCACCTCAGAGCTAAACACAAACCCGTCACCTTGTGTGACGGGTTTGTGTTTAGCCCCAGGGGGAATCGAACCCCCATTGCCACATTGAAAGCGTGGCGTCCTAGCCGTTAGACGATGGGGCCGTATTTTTCAACTCGCGATTTAATCGCTTTCCGGATGATACCCGATTTTTTGATTTGTTTCTCACGGAGAAGCGCTTGAGTTTTGTTCTCGAACGATTCGAGATAGACAAGCCGATAAGGCCGATGGGGACGCGTTGACGTGATTTTCCCGGCATTGTGATAGGTGAGTCGCTCCTCAACATTTTTTGTACTGCCAATGTACCATCGAGCGTCTTTCAAGCGTTCGAGAATGTAAACGTAATACATGGTATGTGGCATCTCCGGCTACCGCGGCAGAAGCCGCAGGCCGGACCCGGCCCCTGGCTTTGCCAGGGTCGCCGGGCTAGCCGTTAGACGATGGGGCCATGCATCGCGGCGGCACGATGGTACTCTAAAAAATTCTCCAGGTCAATTTTCGGTCCTCAGCCGACAATCAAAACGCCAAAATTTGTCACGGTGGCGAAATACCCAAATCTTCGCAAATTTTCTTGGCCAGGAAATCGTCAACTTCAGCGTGACGCGGCACGGTTGATGTTCGTCGAAGCGACGGATTAAAAAATACGCTATGGTTCGCTCCCTCACGTATGAAAACACATCCCGCTTTGAGGATGTGTCGAATGAGGCTTTTCCGTTTCATGTGTGCGCGAGAACTACAGGCTCCCGGATGACCCGGCCGGATATTTCTTTACGGGACATTACGCGGTTGACTTCCAAAATAAGCTCCAGGGCTTCTTTGAGATTTTCTTTTGCTTCTTTCAATGTTTTCCCCTGCGTATTAACGCCGGGGATCTCTTCCACCCAGCCCAAATACCACTTGCCCCGCTTTTCATAAATCGCGGTAAATTGCTGTTTCATACGGTAATAAAGTAGCTCTATTTTTTGCCGACGTCAAACGTCTGTGTCTTCCTCTACTTTCTACCTCTTCCCCGCCACCATCTCGCGCCAGGCGGCGTAGGCGGGGCGCGGCGCGCCGTCCGCCGCTTTGAGCCCAATGCCGTCAAAAGCCGGCGGCGCTTTAGAAAGGTCATGCGCAAAAAGCCAGGCCGCATATTTTACCTCCAATTCTTTGGTCAGCCCAAAAAACTTTTTCACAAACGCCGTCTGCTCGGCCTCACTGCCGCGATACGGCCCAGAATTTTTGGCCAGCCAGCCGAGCTCGGTAAAAATCACCGGCCCGCTCCAATACTTTTTTATCTCGCTATAGTAATCGTCGGGAATCGCCGCGGGCGCGTCGTAGTCAAAATAGGGATAGGTCGTAAAACCGAGCGCGTCAATCTTGTCGCCAAAATCCTTGACGAGCTCCCAAGCCGGCGCGTTCCGCCAGCCGTTCTTCTTGCCGTTGCCCTTCAACCGCTCCAACTGTAAAGTAGTAAAAACTATTGTCTTAGGGCTCGCTGCCTTAACCGCGTCGTAGGTTTCACGAAACTCAGAGACCCAGGCCTGCCACTCTTTTTTTGACGCCCGAAGATAGTAGCCATCAATCTCGTTGCCTAAAAAAAGAAAACGCGGCTGGTTCTCTTTGGCGTAGCTCACAACCATCTCTCTAAACTTCTGCCGCGTTTCCTCGTTGAGCCAAGAATTATTTTTAGGCGCCGCGACGCTCACCAAATCCGCTTGGTCGCCAACAGTCCAGCCAAAACCAACAGCCGGTACAATGCCAAACTCTTTGGCCGCGGCGCGGGCAAACTGCGTCACTTGGGGAATCTCGCCGGCCGCGCTCTGGTTGTCCCGCCAGTTGGTGTGGAAAGCGACCAGCCCGCCGAGCCCCCGGGCGTCAGCAAAAAAGGCGCGGACATCAGCATCGGTGACGCTGTCCGGATAGCCGCGGGGCGAATAGGCCACGCCATACTTGGCGGCTGGACTCTCTTTCGATGCTAAGGCACAGCCCGCGCCAAGCAGGAGCAAAAACGCGGCCATAACCGCAACCGTCTTCTTCATAATCGTCTGGGGATAGATTAAACGCGACAGCTATAGTATAGCGCATTTCTCTTTTATATAATGAAGCGGTACACAGACCTTGAAGGTCTGTAAAAACGTACCTTCAAGGTCTGTGCTAGTACCGGTTATGCCAACACCCTGGTCCCAACCCAATACGCCCCTTTTCCCCATCCGTCGGGCCGCCGATGGCGGCGCGGCGGCGGAAGCGACGTCCACTCACCCCTGGCTCGCGGAAAACGAGGGGGCACTCTCTGTTGATGTCTTGGAATACCCCGAGGCCATCGTTGTCCGCGCGCCCATCGCCGGCGTCCGGCCCGAGGACCTTGACCTCTCTCTGCACCATGATATGCTCACGATTCGCGGAAAAAGAACCGAGGAGGAGTCCGCTGATTCGCGCCGGACCCTGCACCAAGAGTGTCACTGGGGTCCGTTCTCCCGCTCAATAATCCTGCCCGCTCCGGTTCGCTCCGAGGAGGCGACGGCTGAGCTCAAAAACGGCATTCTGACCATTCGCCTGCCGAAGACTGTTTTGCACGGAAAAATTCCGCTCAGCAACCATGAATCAAAATTTTGAAAAAAAATTAAAGTTTCTCCGTTTGGACGGCGACCAAGCCGTCTTCTCCGACCCTGACGGTGCGGAGGTCCGCTGGCTCGCGGCCGACCTGCCGCCGGCCGCGCTGGGCGCGGACGGTCTCTGCTTAAAAATCATTTCTGCCGAAACCGAAGAAGTAGAGCGGAACCGCCTCGCGGCCGCGATGTTAAACGAGCTCCTTAAATCGTCGTCGGCCGCTGAATAAATTAGAGATGTGAACAAAAGTTTTCAAAAACTAAGCAAAAAGAAAAAAATTCTTCTGACCGCGGCTTTTGTTTTACTCGTAGCCGCTGGCATCGCCGTCACAACCGGAATGGTTTTGGCCGAGCGTTACACCGGACGATTTTTGCCCAACACTTCTGTTGGCGGCGTGGACATCTCGGGTCTCGAGCGAGCGGAAGCGGCGGAACGGGTAAACCGCGCTTTTGACGAATACGTCGGGAATGGCTTTGTTTTTATCGCCGACGGCCAACGTGTTGTTCTGGACCGCGGCAGTTTTGGCTGGAACGACCCGGACCAGACCAATGATATCGTCCATCTGGATGCCGACCAGACGCTCAGCCGCGCCATGGAGCGCGGACACCGCGGGCTCCTGCCGGCGCGAGCGCTCACGACCGCGGCGAGCCTGGTTATACCCGCCCGTCTGCCGCTCCAGATTTCGCTCAACCGCGCGGCGGCCGCTGACCTCCTCCGCGTAAAATTAGAAACCTTGCAAAAAACGGTCTCCGAACCGCAATTTAAATGGAGTGAAGAGCGCGACAAAAAACTGGCCGTTAGAGTTCAGCCGGGTTCTCCGGGACGCTTTTTTAACCTGGACGCGGCGATTCAGACGATGGAACAAGATTTCCTTGCTCTAAAAAATGAACCAATCAAAATTAAAAGCCGGCAAGCGGAACCGACGATTTCCGATTCGGAAGCCAAGGATCTTGCTGAGGAAGCCAAAAAAATCGCCTTTGATTCGCCGCTCACGCTCGTTTTTGAAGACAAAAAATGGGAGCTCGCCGCGCTCAATCGCGCCCGGCTCATCGCTCCCCAAAAGGCCGGAGGCTACGCCAAGCTGGGTATCGCGGTCGAGGAGCTCAAAGAGATCCTCTCCCCCATCGCGGCGGCGGTGGAAGTGGAACCGACTGATGCCGTCTTTGAAGTTAAAAATGACCGCGTGGTAGCTTTTGAGGCAAGCCGCGACGGCAAAGAGATTGACCGCGAAGCGTTAATTTCTATCTTGGAAAAAGAGTGGCTAAGCGGCCAGACTCAAATTGTTGAACTGGCGATAAAAACTGCCGCGCCAAAAATCACTACCGAATCCTCCAATAACCTCGGCATTAAAGAAATCCTCGGGGTCGGCACCTCCAATTTCGCGGGCAGTCCGGTCAACCGCGTCAAAAACATCCGGAACTCCGTCCGCAAACTGAACGGCATTTTGATTAAGCCCGGGGAAGAATTCTCTCTGCTCAAGGCGCTCCAGCCCTTTACCGCGGAAGGCGGCTATCTGCCGGAAAAAGTGATTAAGGGCGACCGGATTAAACCCGAGATCGGCGGCGGCGCCTGTCAGATCGGCACCACCACTTTCCGCGCCGCGATGATGAGCGGCCTGCCGATAACGCAACGGACCAGCCATTCGCTGGTGGTGAAATACTATAGCGACCCAAGAAACGGCAACCCGGGCACTGACGCGACCATCTACGAGCCGTCCCCCGACTTCCGTTTCCTGAACGACACGGGGAACTATATTTTCTTCCAAGCGCTGATGGACGAAAAAATGGGCGACCTCCGATTCGTCTTTTGGGGCACCAAGGACGGACGCCAGGGTTCTTACTCCGCGCCGAACGTGAGCAAGTGGTACCCACCGCCGGCGCCGAAGGAAATCAAGACCACCGACCTCCCCGTCGGCACCAAGGAGTGCCAAAACGCCTTCAAGGGCGCGGACACCAGCTTCACTTACACCGTAGAAAAATCGGACGGGACCAAAACGGAACGCGTCTTTACCAGCCATTACCGCGCCCTGCCGCAAATCTGCATGATCGGCGCGACGCCGGAAGAAGTCGCCGGCCAAACCACAGACGGCGAAATGATACCCACCGCGGACATCCCCGCGCCGAGCACCAACACCACCGGCACGCCGAACAAGACAAATTGAGCACACCCGCCTTCGCTTAGGCTACCGGTGGGTTATCCTTTCCACATGCAGCCACGGGTATTCACCCGTGGCTTTCGGCGAAGGTGGTAAAAAACCAAAAATCCCCCGCGGGGGATTTTTTGGCGCAAAGGAGAGCTCTCTTTTTGCCGAACGTACAGCGCTCAAGAAGGTTCGAAGCAGGAGAAATCTAGCCGAGGCCAGAGTAAACCTGTTACGAGCCTCCATGCTTGTCGTGAGCGCTGGTCTCTCGGCATAAATAAAGCGCTCGTCCGCAACCCCGCCAAGGCGGGGACATGAGGAGTCGCTTATGCCCCGACCTCACGTCGGAGCGGTTTGGGAAAGCCAAACCTTAAGCAGTGCGACCCGATAAGTTATCACAGCGTGTTTTTACTGTCAAGAGGGCACGCAGACCGTTGCAAAACTTGATGAGATGTCGGCACGCGGGGTAGCCAGCCCCCGAGGCGTACTTAAAACGTACGTTGAGGGGGTGGCGGGGCCACGCAAGCCGACAGATCGCGAGTTTTGCAACGGGCTAAGAGATGATCTTGTCCGCCAAACCATAGGCAACCGCCTCGGTCGGCGACATAAAATAATCGCGGTCGGAGTCCTTTTCCACCTTTTCAATTTTTTGCCCGGTGTGGCGGGCCAAAAGCTCGTTTAAACGTTGCTTCATTTTGAGAATGCGCTCGGCGCGGATTTTGATGTCCGTGGCCTGACCCTCGGCGCCGCCCATAATCTGGTGAATCATGATTTCGGAATTGGGCAGGACAAAACGCTTCCCCTTTTTTCCCGCGGCGAGCAGGATGGCCGACATCGAGGCGGACAAGCCGATACAGATGGTGGAAACATCCGGCTTGATGTACTGCATGGTGTCGTAGACCGCCATGCCGGCGGTCACCGAGCCGCCCGGAGAATTGATGTAGAGCTTAATGTCTTTTTCTTTGTCCTGGCTTTCCAAAAAAAGCATCTGGGCGATGACGGTGTTGGCCAGGCCGTCATGGATTTCGTCACCGAGAAAAATTATGCGGTCCTTAAGTAAACGGGAATAAATATCATAAGCCCGTTCGCCGTAGGAAGTTTTTTCAATCACTGTCGGAATCAAAAATTGACTGCGAATTTCGTAAGGATTGCTCATACCCGGTAGTAGAACGCCGACTCTGAACCCCGCTAGGCGGGGTTCAGCAAGCGAACTTTACTTTAATATTATCAGCCTCTGTTCTGGAATATACTGCATTGTCCAGGAGAAACTTTGCTTTAGTAACACTGTCGGCGTTTCACTACCGGGCATAATGTGGGAAGGATAAATATATCATCGTTTTTGTGCGCGGTCAAGCGAAATCAGCGCCCATTTGGCCTGTTACCCACAGCTCTGCCCACATCTTACGCACAGAACAAAAATTTTATTCTCTTAAAACTGTTTTATTTTCCAATTCCCCTGCTCCTCGACCAGCCGCCCTTTAATGGTAAACCCGGCCGCCTTTTTGTGCCCGCCACCGCCGAGCGCTTGCGCCAAACGGCTCACGTCGCGTCCGCCGTTGGTCCGGAGCGAGCCGCGGACTAGCCCGCCGGCGTCTTCGCGCAAAACCAGCACCGTCGGCACATTGAGCACGGCGTTTAAAAAATTGGAGATGCCTTCCGTGATTTCGCCCTTGGCGGCTGTGTGTTCCAAATCGTTTTCCGTAATCACCGTAAAAGCGAGGCCGTACTTTTCGTTGACCGTAAGCCGCGAGAGCGCGATTCCCCAAAGGCGCAAGGCGGCCGCCGACTTATTTTGAAATAAATACTTCTGCACGGCGGCAAATTTGGCCCCGCGCCGGAGGAGTTCGGCGCCGAGCTTGAGCGCGCTGGCTGACGTCGCCGGGTTGCTGAAATTGGAAGTATCGGTGCAGAGTCCGGTTAAGAGACAGGTGGCGATTTCGCGGTCCACGATGGCGCCATTCGCGGCGAGCAGGCGATGGACCACTTCGGCGGTGGAAGAAGCGTCCGGAACAACCACGTTGATGTCGCCGTAGCGTTGGTTGGAATTGTGGTGGTCAATGTTCACTATTTTCGGGCGGCCGAGTTCGCGAATCAGCTCTTCAATGCCGGCATATTTGAGGTCGCCGGCGTCAAAAACAAAAACCGCGTCGGGAGAGCTCCGGCCGACGGCCTCGCGGTCCGCCGTCACCCGCTCCACTCCGGCCATAAAGCGATACTGTCTGGGCACCGCGTCAGCGCAAAAACGGGTGTGCGTTTTGCCCGCGGCCTCAAGAGTGGCGCCGAAAGCGAGCATCGCTCCGAGAGTATCCCCGTCGGGTTTGGGATGGGAAACCAACAGCGGATGCCGCGCGGCGAGCGCCGTTTGGTAGGCCTGTCGGTAAAGTCGATCCATCATATAGAAGGTCTGACCCTACCATAAAAGACCCAGACGTTCAACGTCTGTAACCAACTTTCGGTATAAAAAACCGGACATCGTCGTGTCCGGGACCGAGGACTGCGGGGCATCAGTTGCCGTACATCCAACTGTTGTAATGCTCGACCCTGGCGATCTTCTTGCAACGAGGACAATGCAAGTCCGTCTGGTCCTCGAAGAAGCCGCTGCTGATAGCTACATCCGTCCTAGTCTCCCCCTTCTCGAGTGGCGTTTTGCAGTCAGGACAGTGGCCGTCTTTGTACTTCTGGTATTTGAACCAGAGAAAGATCGTCAGCGGGATCCCGATGAATGTCAGAACAACAGACAGGACCCAGATGATTATCGCGATATTCATCTCAATGAACTCCCTTGATGCCGACCTGACAGTTCGTCAGCGCCTACACCAAAACTATAAGCTAATAAGGACCGGCGCGGCAAGACCCTGTGTCAGATCCCCCTACAGACGTTCAACGTCTGTAATTCACTCCTTTTTTTCTATATACTATCCCCATGTTTCTGCAAAAACTTGAAATGCAGGGGTTTAAGTCGTTCGCCGCTCGGACGACGCTTGAGTTTGTCGGCCGCAGCGCCCAAACCAAGGGCGTGACCGCCATCGTCGGCCCGAACGGCTCGGGCAAGTCCAACGTCGCCGACGCCATCCGCTGGGTTCTCGGCGAACAATCGCTAAAGCTACTCCGCGGCAAAAAGTCGGAGGATGTTATTTTTTCCGGCTCGGGCAAAAAAGCCCGTTCCGGTTTTGCCGAAGTCACCTTGTTTTTGAATAACGAAGACCGCAAGGTGGACATCGAATACCCCGAGGTCGCGATTACGAGACGCCTCTACCGCGACGGCGAGTCCGAGTACTTGATTAACAAGAGTAAAGTCCGGCTCGCGGACATCCAGCTCCTTTTGGCCCGGGCCAACTTCGGCGAACGGCATTACTCGGTCATTGGCCAAGGGATGATTGAGTCCATTCTCCAACTCTCGCCCGAGGAGCGCAAAGAATTTTTTGACGAGGCCACCGGAGTCAAACCGTTCCAAATCAAAAAGGAGCAGTCGCTGGCCAAACTGCGCCTCACCGAGGAAAACCTGTTCCGCGCCATGGAACTTATCCGCGAAATTGAACCGCGCCTCAGAACGCTGAACCGCATGGTCAAAAAACTGGAGGAACGGCAGACGATTGAAGCAGAACTCCAAGGTCTCCAGCAGGCCTATTACCTGACTCTTTGGCGCGAACTCGCGGAAAAAATCAAAAAAACGGAAGGACTGCTCGCGGCCGCGGCGGCCACCCGCGAGCAAAAGCAAAAAGAAGTGGAGGTAATCCGCGCCGAATTCGCCGGGCTGGAAAAGGAGGAGACGCGCGCCGGCGAACTGATTAAATTTCAGGAACGCTCGCAGGCGATCTTAAAGGAAAAGAACAGACTGCAGTCGCGGCTTTTGGAAATTGAAAGCGCCATTATGCGCGCCGAGAGCGTTGCTGAACTCCCCATCCCCTTGCCGCTCACCCAAATCATCCGCGAAGTGCAGGACCTCCGCCAAAACTGCGCGGCGCTGGCGCGGCGGATAGCCGAGGCTAAAACCCTCGAGGAGGCGCGCGCCCTGGCCAAGGAAGCGGAACGGCTCGCCGAGGCGGGCGCCGAATTGGTTGATCGTCTGGAGCATCCGCCCCAGGCCGAAGGTCAAAGGAAAATTGACCCGAAGCTCGAGGCCGAAAGCCGCGAAATAAAAAATCAACTGGCCAAGCTTGACTCTGAACTCGCGGCGGCGGCGAAGTCGCTCGAAAAACGCGGCGACGAGGAAAAAGAAAAAAAGTCAGCCATCTTTGGCGCCCAGCGCCGGCTCGAGACGAAACTCGCGGAACTGCATACTCTGGAAAGTCGGGAAAATGAAATCAAAGTGGAGATGGCGCGCCACGAGACCAGAAGAGAGTCGCTGGAACAGGAAATGGTGGCGGAACTCCGCGAACGGCTGGAGCGCGTCCGCGCCGAAGGGAGCTCCGGCGGCGAGGCGGCGGCAATCGACGTGGTCGAAGCGCAAGCCCGTATCCAAAAACTCAAATACAATTTGGAGCTAATCGGCGGCATTGACCCCGAAACCGTCAAAGAACACCGGGAGACCAGCGAACGCTACAATTTTCTAAAAACCCAATCCGATGATTTGCGCCGCTCTCTAAACGATCTGGAAAAAATCATCACCGAACTCAACCGGCAGATCGAAGAACAATTCGAGCGCGCTTTTACCAAGCTTTCCGACGACTTCGGCCGCTACTTCAAAATCCTCTTCAGCGGCGGCACAGCCTCGCTCGCCAAGCATCGTCTCGAACCGGAGCATACTCCGGCAGAAGAAGCGCTGGAGCAGGGTGAAGCGCCGGAAGAAAAACCCAAGACCATCGCGGAAAAATTCGCCAGCGAAAATTACTCTATTGAGATTTCGGCCAACCCGCCCGGCAAACGGATTAAGTCCACCACCATGCTCTCGGGCGGCGAACGGGCGATGACCGCCATCGCTCTGGTCTCGGCCATCATCTCCAACAACCCTTCCCCGTTCGTGGTCTTAGACGAGGTGGACGCGGCGCTCGACGAGTCCAACTCCATCCGCTTTGCCGCCATCGTTGACGAACTCTCGGCCAAATCGCAATTTATCGTGATTACTCACAACCGCTACACCATGGAAAAGTCGGCCATCCTCTACGGCGTCACCATGCGCGAGGACGGCACGAGCCAGCTCCTTTCGGTAAGTCTGGAGGAAGTGAAAGAGAGATAGAGATTATTGCAAAACTATAAACCTGTCATCCCGCACTTGATGCGGGATCCAGAAAATTCGCTTAAAAACAACCGTCTGGATTCCTGCCGGAGTTTACCCCGCATCTTTCCACTTCTGGATTCCTGCCTGCGCAGGAATGACAGACAAAACGGGATTTTGCAACGGCCTCATAGTATAAAATGAAAACCAGACTCTGATATTATGCCTGAGTCCGGTATTTTTATAATTCACTTCACCAAAAAAACCGCCCCGGTGGCGAGCGCCGAAAAAAACATTATCAAGAACGCCGCCGAGCCCAGCAGATTCTGGAACCAGTTATTAATCTTTCCGCCCATCACCTCGCGCCGGTTGGCGATGTCCAAGATGAGCAAAATCAGGAGCGGCGCAATAAGGCCAAAAATCACGGCCGTGGCAAACAGCGCCCGCACCGGGCTGATGCCGAAAAAATTCATGGCAAAACCGACAAAGGTGGCCAGAGCGATGATGCCGTAGAAAGCCCGGGCTTGCTGGAAGCGTTTGCCGAGTCCCTCGCTCAAGCCAAAGGTCTCGGCCGCGACATAAGCCGCAGAACCGGCCAAGACCGGGATGGAAATAAGTCCGGTGCCGATAATCCCCAGCGAAAAAATTATTGAGGCGAATTGCCCGACCAGCGGTTCGAGCGCCGAGGCGACTTGACCGGCGGTCGCGAGCTCGGTGATACCACGACTGTGGAAAACCGTGCCGGCGTTGACCATAATAAAAAACATCACCAAATTGGAAAAAACCATCCCCAGATTAACGTCCTCGCGCATCTGTTTTAATTCCTGCCGCGTGACAATGTGGTGCTGGAAGCGGAACCTGCTTTTCTCCGTCCGTTCTTCCACCTCCTCGGAGGTCTGCCAAAAGAAAAGGTAGGGAGAAATGGTGGTGCCCAAAATCGCGGTGAGCAAAACCAAGGTTTCACCGTTCCATTGAATTTTTGGGGTAAAAGTTTGGGAGAGGACGACTAGCCAATCTGGACGGCTGGCGAAAGCCGCCAGAATGTAAGCGAAAAGCGCGAAAGTCAGCCATTTGAGAGAGCCGGCAATTTTGCGGTAAGGGAGATAAATCATCAGCCCGACGATTAAAATGGTAAAAACAAAACCCAAAAAAATCTGGGGCAAGGGCACGAGCAGGGCGGTGGCCTCGGCCATGCCGCCGATGTTGGCGCCGATGTTTATTGTGTTAGCACCGACCACCAAAATCGCCACGAGCCAAAGGAGCGGACGAGGGTAACGGCGCTTCATCACTCCGGCGAGCCCCTTGCCGGTCACGATTCCGATTCGCGCGCACATCTCCTGAACCGCGGCCATAAGCGGGGTGGTGAGCCAGGCCGTCCAAAGCAATGAAAACCCGCCCTTCGCCCCGGCAATGGCGTAGGTCACAATACCCGATGGGTCGTCGTCCGAAGCGCCGGTGATGACCCCCGGGCCGAGAATCTTCCAAAAACGGCCGAGCCAGCCGCGGATTCGTTTTTTCATAATTGCCTTAATTGCATCCATTCTACCTGATTGAACTCCAATAAAAAAATGCCTGCTCCGAAGAACAGGCCGAGTCCGCGCGCGCTAGTGGATGATGCCATCCGGCTCATCATCGTCGTCCTCCCCGAGATAACCCGGCCAAACCGGGTAAGTCCCGGGGTCGCGGCGCGTCTCGCGAATTTCGACATCTTTTTGCTTGACCCGCGCCAAGAGGTCATCAACGCTCGCACGCCGGAGCTCAGACTTTTGAGTCCGCCGACGACGCCAGAGCGCGATTGCCGTTAGCGCGCCCATTGAGGCGAACAGCGCCGCAATAAACCACCACAACGGACACCTCCGGAGAGGAATGTAACAGAGCCAGGCCGTTTTGTCATCGCGGTCGGCAAACTCTTGACTCCCGGCCGCTGCTCCCCTATACTCAACCAGTCAAAAAAGTCCCCACATCCAACCTCTAACCTCTAACCTCCAACTACTAACCTCATGTTAACCATCCGTCTCTCCCGCACGGGAAAAACAAAACAACCCTACTATCGGCTGATTGTGTCGGAGAAGGCCCGCGACCCCTGGGGCGTGGCTGTGGAAATCCTCGGCAACTACAACCCCCGCACCAAAAAAGCCGACTTCGACGCCGAACGCGTCCGTCATTGGCTCAGCCGCGGCGCGCAAACCTCGGACACGGTCTGGAATCTTTTGCTTTCCCTAAACTTGGTGGAGGGGAAAAAGCGCCAAATAGTGCCACCTCCAAAAAAAGACGAAACGAAAAAGGAAGCCGAACCGGCGGCCGTCAGTTAAAAATTTTGACAACCGACAATCAGGCGTTATACTGACAGTTACCAGTGCTGAAAACGCGAACCGAAGCCCGCTGATTTTTTACCCGCAGATTGTTTGCGCAGATTTACGCTGATGAACAGCGTCTATCAGCGCCGTAAATCAGCGTGCCGTGTTCCGGCAGGTCGACAGGACTGTAATCTATCGATAAAAAATCAGAATGTTATGGCCGAAGTTGAACAACAATTTGTTGAATACATCGTCAAAGCCATCGTCAACCATCCGGAAGACGTCAAAACCGAACGGAAGGTGGACAACGAAGGAGTGCTCATCACTCTGCACGTCAACCCTGAGGACATGGGTTACGTCATCGGCAAGGACGGCAAGACCGCGGAGTCGCTCCGCCGTCTCGTCCGCGCCGTCGGCGCCAAGTCCAACGCCCGCGTGAGTCTGAAGATTTACGAACCTGAGGGCTCGCGCCAGGGCCGGGAACGCGGCGGCGGAGCAGCGGGAGGCGACCCCTTGTCGCTTGACGCGCTTGATGACCTCAAAATATAGAGAGGTCATCTGAAAATTCGCTTTTGAAGCGAAATTGTCCAGTTTTGAGCGAGCCGGCCGCCGCAGACCCGAACAATATACGGAGTATCTTGTGAGGGTCGAGAAGGTCGGTGCAGCCAAAACTGGGCGATTTCGACCAAATCTGGAATTTTCAGATGACCTCAGAGGAAAAAAACAAAAACTCTCCGCCGCAAGCGGAGAGTTTTTCTATTTCCACAAACTACTGCGCGCTGGCTGGTTTGCAAGCGTCACGGTCCATCTTCCAAACTTCTTTAGCGCTATCCCAAGCTGTCCTAAGAATATCCTTGGCGGATTTAACCGCGCTGGTCCGCTTTTCGCGCTCGGCCTCCAAAGTTGAGCGGAAAGATTCTTTAGCCGCTTTTACCGCCTCTTCCCGGGTTTTGGCCGCCGACTCGCGCGCGAGCTTAAACGCCTTTAAGGCCGCCTCACGAGCCGCCTTAGAATCCCCCTCCTGCTTGGCCTTCTCCAGTGCGGCCGAGAGAGTTTCCCTGACGCTCTTCATACTGGACTCCCAGTTGACGACAGCGGTCCTGACCGCGTCATTACGCTTCTCCTGCGCTGGCTTTAATGCCGCGGAGTAGGCGTCCCAAGCCGCGAGCCGCTTTTTGTCGTAGGCCTCGCGGCTCGCCGCCATGGCCTTAAAATACTTCTCCCGCGCGGCAGTGAGACACTTGGCCGTCTCGGCCTTTTTAGCCACAGCCTCGGTTTTGGGGGCCGTTGCGGCCGCGTCCGTAGCCAAAGCCGGCAGAGCGGCGACAAGCATTGCCCCCGCAGTCAAACCAACTGTTAATTGACGATAGATTTTCATTTGAGCCACCCCCTTTCTTTGCTGTGTTTCTGTGCAGAATATACCAAATTTCCCTAAAGGCGTTACAATATAAAATGTCATCTCGACCCGGGCGGAGAGAACTTCAATTCTGCGATAGAGAGTAGAAGTTCCCTCGGCTGCGGTCCTCCGACGTAACGTCGGATGACCTGCGCTCGGGATGACACCTGATATGAAACGCTTCGATATCATCACCATCTTTCCCGAGATTATTGCTGCCTATGCCAATGAGTCAATTTTGGCGCGGGCGGCCAAGCGCAAGCTGATTAAAATTGCCGGCCACGACCTCCGGCGCTGGACGCGCGACCGCCGCCGCACGGTGGACGACAAACCCTTTGGCGGCGGGCCGGGGATGGTGCTCGCGGTGGAGCCGATTGCCCGCGCCGTCAGCGCTCTGCGCGGACGCAACAAAAGAAAAGCCCGGGTTATCCTTTTTTCCACTCGCGGTAAAGAGTTCAGCCAAGCCGAGGCGCGGCGGCTCGCGAAATACGACCAGCTCATCTTGATTTGCGGCCGCTACGAGGGGGTGGACGAACGCGTGGCCGAACACATCGCTGACGAAGAATTATCTCTCGGCCCCTTTGTGCTCTCCGGCGGCGAGTTGCCGGCATTGGTCGTGGTAGATGCCGTGAGCCGCCAGATTCCCGGAGTGCTTGGCAAACAGGAGTCGCTCGAGGAAATCAAAGGCAGTTTTCCGCAGTACACCCGCCCGCGCGAGGCGAAGCTCAAAATCGGCAAACGCACGATTGCCGCCAAGGTTCCCGAGGTTCTTCTCTCCGGCGACCACAAAAAAATCGCCGCCTGGCGAAAGAAGCATTCCTAATAAAAATCACCTGCTGGTGGTTGTCTTTCATAAGCGTCACTCCTGCTGCGTGATGACTTTTTCGAAGAGTCCAGCTTCGTCGCTTCGGAACTCGGTAAGTACAAGTCGTAACTCCACCACGACCATCTCCCCTCTCCTCGCGGCCAAAGCGATGGTGGCCGCGCGGTGCATGCCCTCAAAAAGCGCCAGTTCGTCGCGACAACGGATGCCAATAATCGTGGTCGGGTTGGGAAAAGTCTTGAGCAGGCTCATGACTTTACCATTAGCCGGCAGTTCCGGGTGTCCGGCAATATCAGCCAGACGCGCCTTAACCGCACCCGGCGGGTAGTAGCGCTTCCAGCCGCTATAGGCCACGGCCCACATCTTGGGAATGAATACCTCGGGGTCTGCGACGCGGTACTCGGCCCACGACCGCTCCATGAGATGCAGCGATTCAAAATAGGTAGCCCGCCAAGCGTCCCAAGAAGCGAAACCGCGCTCGCGCCAAATTTTTTCCCAACCCCAACGGTTCGCCTCGCGACTGCGCCAGTCGGTAAGCACCTGTTCCCAAGTCGTCGGCCTCTGTGATGTCAGCTGTTCCATAGTTTTTCTCCACGACCAAGTATAATTTCCAACCTGCTGGCAATCAAGGTGAGAAAAAAAGAGGTCGCTTCCGCAACCTCTTGCGTCGCGCCCCGACCGAAACGTCGGGGCGTTCTATTTCAGCCGAGCGCCCAGGCCTCTTCCTTGGCGATGATGGCGCGGTCCTCGGCGTAGAGTTCCTCGGGTGCGGGCAGTGCGAGTCGCGCCCGCTTGCGGAGCACGGCGTAGGCGTGTCCCGCCACGAGCGGCTGAAGATGCCAGGCCAACGAGAGCCATACCCGTTCGCTGTTCGACTGGACGTAGTGGATCTCGTAGGCGTGCGGCTCGCTGGGTTTGCCGCCGAGCCCGGGGATGGCGTAGACGAGCGGGCCGGAAACCGGCCGGCCGCCGACCATGACCGGACGCGAGCGGTCGCCGTCCGCGAAGAGCCTCATCGGCACAGAGCGGAAACGGTCGTAACGCCGCAGGATGACTCCGTGCGCCGTGTGGCCGTCATCGCTCGCGGTCGCCTGGAAATAGGCAACTTCGTCGTAGCCCTCTTCCTCCTCTTCGTCCCGCGGCGCGAGACAGGCCGTGACGAGCGAACCGGTGAGGCCGAGACCGACAGCGACTGTTCCGCCGCAGAACTGACGCCGGTCCAAGACCGGCGGACTCAAGTTGCGCATGTTCTCCTCCTTGGCGCCCGAACAATATAAGCCAATCGCTCCCCGAGGTCAAAAGTTGTAAAAATAATGGCAAAATCAGCTATCTGAGCATTGAGGAAGCCCGGTGGACACAACCTGACACCGGCTCCTTGACGCCCTAGACGCCTTCCTTATATACTGCTCGCACCGTGGCCAAGGCCGCGGCGGGACTTTGACAACTGAAGACGAACAAACATCAAGCCAAAAACCGTCTAGGCAATGGCCTACGAACATTACGGATTCGTAAATTCGTATCTGATTCGTAATTCGTAGGATATCGTGTCTTTGACGGTTGCAACGTCTATAATTTTCGAGTGAAACTCCAACAACAAAAACAACGCCTGCCTATGGCAGGCAAGTTGGGTAATGACTCATTGATTGAGCCCCGAAACCCGCGAGGGTAGAGGGGTTTTCTCTGAGAGTTTGATCCTGGCTCAGGATGAACGCTGGCGGCGTGTCTAAGGCATGCAAGTCGAACGCTCCTTCGCTCTTCACTTCGTTTAGAGCTTCGGAAGCGCACGGCGGGCTTTGTAAAAAGTCAGCTGTGCTCTCCGTAGCTCAAGCGTAGCGATGAGTGGAGGAGAGTGGCAAACGGGTGCGTAACACATTGGTAACCTGCCTCGAAGACGGGCACAACCCTTCGAAAGAGGGGCTAATTCCCGATACGGATGCGGGGGCGCAAGCCATTCGCATTGAAAGCTCAAAAGGCACTTCGAGAGGGGCCTATGGTCTATCAGCTAGTTGGTGAGGTAACGGCTCACCAAGGCTCTGACGGATAGCAGGCGTGAGAGCGCGACCTGCCTCAGTGGGACTGAGACACTGCCCACACTCCTACGGGAGGCTGCAGTCAAGAATCTTCCTCAATGGACGAAAGTCTGAAGGAGCGACGCCGCGTGCAGGATTGAAGCCCTTCGGGGTGTAAACTGCTTTTACCAGGGACGAATTTCGATGACGGTACCTGGAGAATAAGAGGTTGCTAACTCTGTGCCAGCAGCAGCGGTAATACAGAGACCTCAAGCGTTATCCGGATTTATTGGGCGTAAAGCGTCCGCAGGTGGCTGCGTAAGTCATTGGTCAAATCGTTGGGCTCAACCCAGCGGCTGCCGGTGATACTGCGCGGCTTGAGGACGGGAGAGGCGAGCGGAATTGCCGGTGTAGTAGTAAAATGCGTTAATATCGGCAAGAACACCAAAGGCGAAGGCAGCTCGCTAGAACGTTCCTGACACTCATGGACGAAAGCGTGGGGAGCGAATAGGATTAGATACCCTAGTAGTCCACGCCCTAAACGATGTGTGCTAGGTATTGGGAGTATCGACCCTCCCAGTGCCGCCGAAACAAGCTAACGCGTTAAGCACACCGCCTGGGGAGTACGGCCGCAAGGCTAAAACTCAAAGGAATAGACGGGGACCCGCACAAGCGGTGGAGCATGTGGTTCAATTCGACGGTAAGCGAGGAACCTTACCAAGGTTTGACATGGCACTGCAAGCGCACGGAAACGTGTGACCTTCGAGGGTGTGCCACAGGTGCTGCATGGTTGTCGTCAGCTCGTGCCGTAAGGTGTACCGTTAAGTCGGGAAACGAGCGCAACCCCCATCGTGTGTTTAATAACCACGCGAGACTGCCCGCGTTAAGCGGGAGGAAGGCGGGGATGACGTCAAATCAGCATGGCCCTTACGCCTTGGGCTACACACGTGCTACAATGGCGCGCACAATGGGTCGCGAAGCGGCAACGCGGAGCTAATCCCACCAAAACGCGTCTCAGTTCGGATTGAGGTCTGCAACCCGACCTCATGAAGCTGGAATCGCTAGTAAACGCGTATCAGCCACGGCGCGTTGAATACGTTCTCGGGTCTTGTACTCACCGCCCGTCACGCCAAGAGAGTCGGTAATACCTGAAGTGCCCGCAAGGGTCCCAAGGTAGGATCGATGATAGGGGCGAAGTCGTAACAAGGCATCCGTAGCGGAAGCTGTGGATGGATCACCTCCTTTCTAGGGAGTTACTCCGCCGTAAGGCGGATGACAACCAGGTCGAGCGCTGCGAAGCAGCGCAACTGTAAAACAATCAACAAACAACAATCAACCAAGTTGAAAGTTGTAAGTTGAAAGTTAACTGTTGCGCCTCCGGCGCCAGACGTTGCAACCGTCAAGGAAATGACATTGGCTTGAAAAAACAAACCCCGCTCTCATGGCGGGGTTTTGATAACAAAAAAAGGATGACTGACGTGAGCAATCATCCGTACCGTTCCGGATAAAGGTCATCCGGAAATTCCTCCGAGATCTCCGTGCCGTCCGGGTACTCGTAGGGGATGGCCGCCGCGATGCGAGCGCGTTCCACTAAGCCGCCGCCCTCATCGAGCCAGTGTCCATCGCGCCACATTCGGATTTCGAACCAGCCGGAGTTCAGAGTGATGAGCCAGCCGTCTTCCGCGTCAATCTCCGAGAGAACTCGCATCTCTTGGGGTCCGTCGATCACGTTGTGCGCGAGCTCGACTGACGCCGTGAATCGCAGGAATCGAAACCGCCTTTTACTTTGTACCGGCATCAGACCTCCTGCAAAAAAGATGGCACAAACACGGCAAATGTGCAATTATCGGATGTTGAACATCCGATAAATAAAAAAGAGGCCCGGCGGCGAATCCGCTGTTGCGAATCCGCCGCCGAGCCGTGCGCCTCTAGTCCCCGGTGTAGTCCCAAAGGCTGTCGCCGTGCTCGACGTAGTCGGCGACCATCTTCTGGAGCTGTTCGCGCCGAGCATCGTCGCAGACTTGCAGTGCGAGCATGTTCCGCACCCGGGTGCCGGTCGCGCCCGAGTAGCCCGGGCTGTCGTAGAACTCGGACTTGCGCGCGTGCGCGCCAACCACAGCCGCGAGCTGCCAGGGCTCCTCCACCTGCCACAGCGCCTCCTGCCAGTCGAGCGCCTTCACGCGCTCGGCAAAGCTATCGCTGTAGCGCCGCCGGTCTGCTTCGGCCTTCTCCCGCTGGTCGAGGAAAAACTGGCGCCACGCCTCGACCTTCTGCGATACCGGCTGGCAGTGCTCCTCGAAACCGTCGATCGCATCCCCGATGAGCCCCCGCCAGACCTCGTCAAGATGGTCCAGCGACAACTCGGGAACCTTCGCCGGCTCTTCGGACGAGAAGGTGGTGTTGACCACGGCGACCTTGAGCATGTCGTCCTTGGCCGGGTCCCGGTCCAAAATCGATAACTCGACCCGAACGAGCTCCACGCGCCAGCCGCAGGGCTCACCGCTGTTCGCGAAAAGCATCTCGCGGGAGTAGAGCACCCCGCGGGCGCTCCGTGCGACGAAGACGCGCCGGTCGCCATCGACGAACATACCGTCGGCGATCTCGCTCCCGTCGCGGCGGGCCCAGACCGCGTAGCAGTCCTTCCAGCCGTCCGAGAGCCGGTACCACCATTTGGGGTGTTTGGTGGTCTCGCGGGAGTGGTGGTAGAACTGCCGCCGGCCTTCGACGAGGAGCGCCGCGTGATAGGCGCCGTCGGGCTTCGCCGTGTCCTTGCCGCGGATCATCTCCCAGATGGCGGGCCTGTCGCGGTGACGCGACTCGCTCCGCGAAATGAACTCGCCCGCGCGCCACTTGCTGCTCTGGGCGCTCACGCGCGCCACGTAGGACTTATGCCCCCAGAAAATCGGGCTGTAGGCGTCCTCCGGGCCGATGAGGCGGCACTCGCCGGCCCACGGCCCGACCGCGTACTTGATCGCCTGTCCCGGCTTTTCGAACCCGTAGCAGGGCACGAGAAAGCTCCCAGTGTCGCTCCGCGACTCGATCTTCACCATCTTCTCCGTGCTGATGCCCATCGAACTTTCCTCTTTCGCCTCTCCTTTGGTTAATGAACTTACCCCCGCGGTGGAGAGGAAACCGCGGATAGTAACGGGATAAAATAGCAAAAAAATTAGGGAAAAGTCAAGGGGGGATTGGCCGCTCGGCTCTGCCGCCAAGGTTGAACCAAAAACCAAGCTCTGCTAGGCTGATTGGAACTATGGAACGCGTGTCCGAAACAGCACAGAACAATCAAACCAGGCAGCTTGTTTTTAGGAGCCCCAGCAAAGGTCTGCTCAAGGAAAACGAAGTCGCCGAGGAAATCCTCGCCTACATCCAGGCCGAGCCCGCCTGCCGCTATTCGCTGGTCGTCGGCTCGGATTCCGAAGTCGGGCTCGAGGTTGATTTTGTGACTGCCGTAGTTGTGCACCGCGTCGGCCGCGGCGGCCGCTATTTTTGGACACACAGCCGGAGCCCGCGCTTCGCCACGCTCCGCGACCGCATCTGGCAGGAAGCCCTTTTTTCCATCAACTGCGCCCAACGCCTTGTTGAACTCTTCGGGAGCGAACAACCGCCGCCGAACATCGAAATCCACGTTGACGTCGGCCCGAACGGCCCGACCAAACAAATGATTCAGGAAGTCATCGGCGTTGTCCGCGGCAACGGCTTTGTCGCCCGCATCAAACCCGAGGCCTACGCCGCCGCCGCCGTCGCCGACCGCCACGTCGAGCGCTAGAGCAATTCATCCAGCTCCAAATGCGCTATAATGCCGGGTATGCCCGGTACTGAAACGACGACAGCAAGCTGGACACAGACCTTGAAGGTCTGTAAAAACGGACCTTTAGGGTCCGTGCTAATAATCGTAAAGGATGTTCGCTGGCCGAATCCCGCATGGCGGGGTTCGGAGTCGGCATTCTAGTACCGGGTATGACCGCCTTTGCTCTGCTTTTTACCCTGGCCGCTGTTGGCGTGAGCGAGACCGTCTATCTCATCCGAAAAAGAATTGCGGCGGAAAAACCAATTTGCCCTATCGGCGGCGGCTGTGCCCAAGTGCTCACGAGCAAATACAACAAAATTTTTATTGTCCCCAATGACACCCTCGGGCTCTTGGCCTATATCGTGATTGCTACGATCGCCGCCCTGCTCGTCATCGGCGTTGAGCCGACATCTTTGTGGGACATTTTCCTAAAAATTCTGGTGGCCGCCGCGGCGCTCGTCTCACTCCTCCTCACCTACCTCCAGTGGCAAGTCATCCGCGCCTGGTGTTTTTGGTGTCTGATGTCGGCTTTTACCATCTGGCTCATGGGGTTTATAATAATCGCAAGTCTGGCGGTTTAATATGATGAAAAAGCCCTCATTCCACATCCTGCGGGTCGGCGTGGGTATAACCTTCCTCTGGATTGGAGTTTTGATTTTCAAAGAACCCGAGGCCTGGGGCGGCTATCTCCAGCCCTGGGCCGCCGGGTTATTGCCGATACCCCTGACCCAAGCGATGCTCGGGACGGCGATTTTAGACATCCTAATCGGCGCCCTGCTTTTGCTGGACACTTACGTCTGGCTCGCGGCGGCCGTCGGCGCGATTCACCTCGTGATTGTCCTCACCGTGAGCGGCATTACCGATATCACGGTGAGGGATATAGCGATTTTAACCGCGACCGTGGCGCTCATGGCCGATGCCCTGCCCAAAACTCTCGCCGATAAAATTATTGCTCTGCAGAAAAATCAAAATAACAAAATTTTATAAATCCCTCCCCCCTGCGGGTACTCCCTTTAAGAAAGGGAGAATAATACTTATTAATTAATCTTATGCAAAAAAATCTTCTCTACATTATCATTGCCGTCGTAGTCATCGGCGGCGGTTATTTTCTTCTTAAGGGCAAGCAACCGGCGGCGCCAAGTTATAACGCCCCTGTTTCGACTGCGGCAACGCCAAAAACTACGCCGACTGCTCCGGCCGAAAAAAATGTCGTGACTTACAGCGACAGCGGCTATTCGCCCAAAACGCTTAACATCAAAACTGGCGAGACGGTCACTTTCAAAAATACCAGTTCCCGCGCGATGTGGACGGCGTCGGCAGTCCACCCATCGCACGCGGCCTATCCGACAACCGGCGGCTGCATTGCGAGCACCTTTGACGCCTGCGTCAGCATCCGGCCCGGCGCTTCCTGGACTTTTAAGTTCGACCTCGCCGGCAGTTGGAAATACCACAACCACGTAAACCCTGCAGACACTGGAACAATTGTGGTCGAATAAGTCTTCCACGACCTTACTCATCAAAAGGAAAATGCCCCAGGGGAACCTGGAGCATTTTCCTTGGTGGGCGTGGGTGGAGTCGAACCACCGACCTTCACATTATCAGTGTGACGCTCTAACCAACTGAGCTACACGCCCCTGTCTTTAACGCGAGGGAAGTGTAAAAAAAACACCGCCGATGGTCAAGGTTAGACCTTGCAAGGTCTAACCTGATAAAAGTAGGATACCTATATATGCAAACCAAGCATCTGACGGTGATGTTCACGGACATTAAGAATTATACGGTCAAGTCCTCGGAGAAAACTCGCGAAGAACTCCTCGGACTGCTTGAAGAACATGACCGCTTAGTGCGCCCGGTCTTTGAAAAATTCGGCGGCACAGTGGTCAAAACCATCGGCGACGCCTTTTTGGTCACTTTCGAGAGTCCCACCGACGCCGTCCTCTGCGGCATGGAAATCCAGCGCATCCTCAAAGCGCACAATGCCTCGGCTCACCCCAATGAGCGGATCGAGGTGCGGGTGGCTATCAACTCCGGCGAGGTGACGGTGAAAGATAACGACGTCTTCGGCGAGCCGGTCAACATCGCCGCGCGGATTGAGGGCATCGCCGAGGTCAACGAGATCTACTTTACCGAAGCGGTTTACCTCGCGATGAACAAGGCCGAAGTGCCGAGCGCCGAGGTCGGTGTGCGGCATCTCAAGGGAATCCCGCACGAAATCAAAGTCTATAAAGTGCTCCAAGAACCGTCGGTCCAGCCGGCGGCACCGAGCGCGGGCCTAAAGCCGCTTTTTACAAAACCGGTCTCCGTCGTCGGCACAAAACTGCCGCGCTGGGCAATCGCCGTCATTGCGATCATCGCGATTTTTCTCTACTCGCAAGATCCGGGAATCGCCAATGTCTTTTTCCTTCTGGCCGTGCACCTCTACTTCTCCTACGCCCTGTCCGTGCTCGCCGCCGATGCCAAACGGGAGCATCGTTGGGCCGCCTGGGTACCGCTCATCAACTTTTTCTACTGCATCGAGATCGCCGGCCAACCAGGGTTTTGGTATGTGCTCTACCTGATCCCGGGAGTCAATGTCGTCGCCTTCGCGATTACTTGGATTAAGATTGCCGTCACGCGCGGCGCGCCATCATGGATTGGACTCCTTATTCTGGTTCCTGGGGTGAATGTATTCGTGCCCGGGTATCTGGCATTTCTCGTGAAAAAACGATAGATGAAATAATAACAGAGATTGGGCCTCCGCGGGAGGTCCAATCTCTTTTTCGGCCAAATTACAACCCCAAAAACACTCGATCGAGGGAAAGGACGCCCGCGCCGGCGATAAGCAACAGAAGGTTTCCCGCTAGGAGGACGAGGTCAAATTCCCAACCCATTTTGTCCTGCGCGGCGAAGGGCGTCTTCCAGACCCGGGTTTTATAGTAAATCGCTCCGAGCATAATGATTGAGAACCCCAGAGCGGCGAGCTGGGTGAGAAAACCAGCCAGCAGCGCCAGCCCCCCGAACGGCTCGGCAATAGCAAGGATTTTCATAACCGAGAGCATCCCCGCGGGCATCTGCGGCGACGGTTGCATCTTCCACATCGCCCACTTTTTAACGCCATGAACGATAAAAATCGCGGCAATGGCGAGACGGAGAACGAACAGTCCAAAGTCCGAGAAAAAATTAAGGGAGAATAAAAAATCAAACATAAGAGTTTAGATTGTATTTGACTTTAGTTTACCAAACTTCGGCCGAATGCCAAATAGCCGGCATCAAGCGAAAAAAAATCTTACCTGTGCATAACTCGCGCTATTTCTCTTGTTGACAAGAAAAAAACTTGAGACAATACGGACGAACGGGGCGGGAAAATTTTTTCCGCGCCGCAATCGAAAAACTTTTTACGGAAGGAGGTGACCGAAATGGCAAAGAAGAAAAAGAAGGCGATGAAAAAAAAGAAGAAGCGCTAAACCCGCTTTGTTCTTTCGCAAAACTTCCCCGCATCGCGAGGAAGTTTTGTATTAAATTAATTTTCCCTGCGCCGGCCCGCGTCGTTCCTCTTCAGAAAAAATTTTGATTGTCCCATACTCGCCGTCGTAGCCCGGGAGCACTTTTACCTTTCCCTCCCGCAAGCGACGAAGCGCTTCAATAATCGGTTCAGCAACTCTTCCCGCGAGGTCGGCAAGCGGAAAGTCAAAGAGCAGCGAGAACTCCGGCGCAATGTCGGTCAGCTTCAGATACAAATCATTCACGGTTTTTGTCCCCTTGCCTTTGCCGAGGGTGTCGGCAATGACCTCTTCGAGCGGTACTAAATGGGTAAAGGGCACCGCGCTCGGCGAGCGCGTCCCTTCCGGCCGGTCGGCGAGCGCGTCCACGCGATGGAGCACGCCGACCGTGACCGGCTTGCCACAAACCGGGCACTTGCCGCCCTGCCGCTTAGTCTCCGCCGGGGTCAAGCGCGCGCCGCAGAGCCGATGGCCGTCAGCGTGATACTTGCCCTCCTCGGGAAAAAATTCAAGCGTTTGGAGAAAGCGTGTTCTGTCCCGATTTTTCAAAATGGAGGAAAAAGCGTCAAAAGACTGCTCGGCAAGGTCCAGCTGATTCGCCTCGCGACCGAGGTTCCGGAGCGAGTGCGCGTCGGAATTGGAAACGAGCATCACGCGGTCAAGCGCCGACAGTCGCCAATTCATCGGCGGGTCCGAGGAAAGTCCGGTTTCGATGGCATGGATTTCCTTGGCTAACTCGTCACCAAAACATTCTTCAATGGAATCAAACCCGGACTCCGAGCCGAAAATCGCGAACCATGGCGTCCAAGCGTGCGCCGGGATGAGCAGCGAACGGCTGTCAGCTTCCAGTACTATCTGTAGAAGTTCTTTGGAGTTCAGGCCGAGAATCGGCCGGCCGTCGGACTTGAGGTTACAGCCGCGCGCTTCCAGCGCCGCGACCAAACGCTCTACTGCCGCGATCGTCGGCATGCAAATTAGATGGTGCACGCGACGCACCTTATCGCCCTGTTTGTAGATTGAGGAAAGTTCGGTCGTGAGCATGAAACGGGCTGGAGATCCAATCTCCGTTCTGGAGATTGGATCTCCGATCCTGAGCCGAAAAATTCCCGGCTCGCTCTCGGTGAGCTGGTTTTTGATTTCCGAAAGCCAGACCGGATGCGTAAAATCTCCAGTGCCCACAATGTCAATCCCCTTCCGCTCGCACCACCGGGCGATATTCGGAAGGGTGAGGTCCTTGGAACAGGCCCGCGAAAAACGCGAGTGGATATGGAGGTCAAGGATGGTTTTCATATTAGTCCTATCGGTCGAGAAATTGCTCGAGCAAAACTTTGGCCAATTTTACCGAGTCGTGGCGGATAAGAGTGCGTTCAATCTGGTCATGGGGGTTCTGCGGGGCGACAATTTTCTCGGAGAGGAGCGGCGCGCCGATTGCCCGATATGCCGCTCCCTCGAACCCTTCGCCGTCAGAGCGGACCGGCCTCTCCCCTTCCCGCGCGTAGCGCGACAAAAGCTCGGCTGAGGGCGGCTCGGTGTTGTAGATGACCGCATCAAAGGCGCGCGCGCCGAGATATTTTTCGATTACCAGCGCATAGTCGGCGACATGGAAATCCTTTGTGTGATTCGGCTTATTGACCAAGTTGGCGACATAAACTTTCCGCGCCGACGAGGAGCTGAGCGCTGCCGGCACGCCTCGGACGAGAAGATTGGGGATAATGCTGGTGAAGAGGTCCCCCGGCCCGATGACGACCAGGTCCGCCTCGGCGATGGCCGCGAGCGCGCGCGGATTAGCCCGCGGCATCGGGTCAAGAGTCAAGGACACAGCAGCAGTAAGAACGGTATTGTTAATCTCCGCCTGACCGCGCACGACGAAGCCATCGGAGAGAGTCGCCACCAAAGTGATGTTTTCGGTTGTGACCGGAATGACGCTCCCGCGAATGCGAAGTACTTCGCCGGTGCGCTGAACGGCCGTATCAAAATCGCCGGTGATTTTTTGGAGCGCCGAGAGGAAAAGGTTGCCGAGATTAGCGCCCTCGAAACGGCCGGACTCGAAACGGTAAGTGAAGAGGTCTCGTAAGAGCGCCGAGGAGCGGGAGAGCGCGACCAGGCACTGCCGCACGTCGCCGGGCGGCAGGACGCCGAGCTCGGTCCGGAGCACGCCGGTTGAGCCGCCGTCGTCGGCCATGGAAACTATGGCCGAAAGCTGATGCTTGTATTCCTTAAGTCCGGAGAGAACGGTAAAATTGCCCGTTCCGCCGCCAATGGTAACGATTTTTTTGGAGTCCATAAAATAACGCACGAGAGCCGATCTCCGGAGGGAATCGGAACTCGACTGCGTAGCTACCCTTTTCCCCAAATCTCTTTGACTCTGGCGTAAATTTCCTCCAGCATCGAGAGTTGTTCGGGAGTGTTGGCGCCCATCGCCTCGCGGGCGTCGGGCACGGGAACGGTCTCCACCATCTCCCCTTCTTTTACCGCAAAACCGAGGACATCGGGCAGATAATATTCCCTATGAACATTTTCGCACTTAACTTGCGGCAGATGCCGCCAAAGCCAGTCGGCGCGAAAGCAATAGAGCGCCGGATTGACCTCGGTCACCGCTAGCTGCTTACCCGTGGCATCCTTGGCTTCAACCACTTGTTTGAACTTGCCGTCCGCGCTGCGGATTACGCGGCCCCAGTCGGCAAATGACGCCCGCCAGTCTTTGAAATCGGCGAGCGGCACGGTAAGCATGGTCACCGGCGCGCTGCTTTTTATATGTTGCCGAACCAGGCGGCGAATCGTTCCGGCGGAGTAGAGCGGGTGATCGCCGTAGAGCACGAGCAGGTGCTCGGCGTCATCCGAAACTTGCGGCCGGGCGCAGAGCACGGCATGGCCCGTGCCCTTCGGTTCGCCCTGGAGAACAAAAGTTATCTCGCGTCCTTTGAGGGCGGCGCGCACCTTTGCTTCCACCGCCGGGCCAACGACTACAAACACGCGCCGCGCCGCGCCGGAACGCTCCACGGCGTCCAGCACGCGGATGAGCATCGGTTTGCCCGCGAGCGGCACCAGCGCCTTGGGCACACCGGGGAAGGCCTGGTGCATGCGTTTGCCTTTGCCGGCGGCGAGAATAATGACGTCAGTCGAGTTTTCACTCCCCGGCATAGTGGGGGTTGGTCGCCTGGACTATAGTTAAATAATCGCGGATTTCCTCCAAAGTTTTGAAGTTAAGAATCCGGGAGCCAAGGTAACGCTCCGGCGGCAGGTCAGGGCGGCGTTTTAAAATCGGCACGATATTCGGGTAACGCCGGACGATCTCCAAGGTGGCGTCCAGGTGGTCATCGACCATGTAAACCGCACCGCGCGCTCCCTCGAGACATTCAGAAATACGATTAATTTTCGGTTCTTCGGTGACGATGATGCGCTCCACTAATTTGTCTATGCCGCTCGCCGCAATCTTCGCCTGCTGAAACTCAGGGTCGCCGCGAGTAAGCAGGATTGAAGAGATTCCCAAGGAAATAATTCGGGAAAGGAAATCTTTGCTGTCGCGAAAAAGAAATTCCTCGGAACGCGCGAGCACCTCTCCGAGGGCGTTCAACGCGGCGGCCTGGTCAAGCGGTTGGCGTTGAGCGATTAAATCAACATGATTTTTAAAACGATACTGGCAGGCTCCATGGTGAGGATCCCGAGCATGGCGGTATGTTCCCCAGAAAGCCTCGTCAGTTACCCCGAGCGGTTTGAGCGCGCCGAGCAGGGCAACCTTAAAATTGGAAGTATGGAAAAGGGTGTTGTCGAGGTCAAGGATGACGCGGTCAATGGCCATAGAATAACGTTACGCCGACCCGACACTATTGGTGAAGAAACGCTATCGCATCTATTCCGCCGCGTCAACTATAAAACCAAAAAGAGTTCAGGGTCACGGCGCCGGTCTACCCCGCGCCAGCTTTGGCCTCAATATACTCGGCACCGGCCTACTCTCCCGGGCGTTAGTTTACGCCAAGTACCACCCCCGTACCAGTCCGACGCGCGTCGGACGGTACAGGGCAGGTCGGCGCTGAGGTGCTTAACCCCGAACCAAAAGCCGCCCTTGTTTGGGCGGCTTTGGTACGGGGCCTGCTTGTCCGCCGTAGCGCTTGCGAAGGCGGGCTGCCGTGCCTGCCCCGCGCCAACTTTAGCCTCAATATACTCGGCACCGGCCTACTCTCCCGGGCGTTAGTTTACGCCAAGTACCATCGGCGCTGAGGTGCTTAACTGCCGTGTTCGGGATGGGAACGGGTGTGACCACCTCGCTCGAGGCACCGAGAATGCTGCGGCCAAAGCGACATCGAGATCCGATCTCCTATGGGAGATCGGATCTCTGTCTTTTGAAATTGACGAATAAATAGGTAATGAAGAACGGCTTCGTGCTTCAGTGGTTAGAGGAGCACACTGGACCGATTCGTACGGCTCGGCTCAAACCCTTGCGGGCCTTACACCTGCCGCCGATCAACCAGATCATCTCTCTGGGGTCTCGTAATGAAACCTAATCTTGGGGACGGCTTCACGCTTAGATGCTTTCAGCGTTTATCCGTTCCGAACTTCGCTACCCAGCGATGCCCTTGGCAGGACAGCTGGTACACAAGAGGTTCGTGCTCTCCGGTCCTCTCGTACTGAGAGAGCGCCCCCGCAAGTTTCTGCGCCCGTGGTAGATAGGAGACCGACAATGTTGTTACTTCTCCCCAACGTCATATCGGGGAGCGGTGCGGGCATTTCTGCCGCACTCTGCATGTCGCCATGCAGTTCGGACTATATCTTCTCACCGTATGGTGAGTCTGGCGTATAGTCTCTGAGGATCCTCCACAATGCGGAGTTTCCTGCTGATTGTCTGCACTCGACACATTGTTACCGTTTCGGTAGTGCGAGATTCTTTGACCTCATCTCCTTATGAGATCAGACAGACTTTCCAGCATATAGCCAGATTTTTAGACAGCGCGGTTTCCACTGTCTCACGACGTTCTGAACCCAGCTCGCGTGCCGCTTTAATTGGCGAACAGCCAAACCCTTGGGACCTCATTTTTGTTATCTCGCGTTTCCGCGAGTATCAGACTATTCCATCACCATATTGATATCCGTCACCGGACACAACACAGGTGCAAGCCGTATGATACCCCCGCCATGGCGGGGCATATCTCATGGTAAACCCAACGTTTACCAATCAGTCGTTAGAGGAGAAATGCGTTTCGATCATTGTCGCATAGTTCCTACGGCGATTGTTGGATCGCACGTTGAAACGCGCCAATGCATCTGCCAATCGAGCAACGCGCAAAAGATCACCCTGAGTCCGTATCGGAGTACGGATGATCTTCATTGCTATTTCCATCTGCCGATTTTTCATTCTCGTATAAGGACGAACCATTGAGAGGATACGCAAGACATGTTGCTGGTCTCGTGTAATCCACTCATACGTTGTCCTATTTGTTCGAATCAATCCGCAACCCAAAAGTTTCGGCAAAAACGAGACGTCTTCCTCATGCTTTTGAGTCACTTTTACTTCGATCCGAACACGGAAACGAAATTTCTTCTCACTGTGCGGTTCGATGATAGCCATGATGGCACCATCACCGTCAATGAGACCGGCAAGATATGCTCGATCGACTTCAACGCATTCCTTTCCTACGGCATTAACCGTCATACATCTGCACTATAGCAGACCTGGGACCTCCGAAACAGGAAGGTCGTATGGTGTGGTCTCTACCGTTTGAGCTTGTTTATTACCCGCGAGTTTCCTCGCAGGAGAGAAGGTATGTTTTCTCCAGCCCCAGGATGCGACGGGCCGACATCGAGGTGCCAAACCGGGTCGTCGATGTGGACTCTTGGACCCGATCAGCCTGTTCATGTTTTACTCCCTTATTACTAAGGGCACTGACTATATCTTCATCCTTGTCTCGCCAGACAAGGAGTACGGCATATTGTGGCGCGGATATTCCCTCCTCTGCGCCACCTCGTCCATAGGACTCAGTCGATACGGGGTTCTTCGCCGATTTTGTACCGCATACTTTTGATTATATGCGGGGCGATTATCTTAATTAATTTTTTCGTTTCTGCCGCAGAAAATTTGAGGTTTAGTGCCCCAGTTTTCTTGCGTTCGACCTTCGGATGAAGATCAAAATCATCATTTAATGCTTGACACAAACGCCGAATGTCATCGGCGGATAGTTTAGGAAGATAGATATACGCTACGCGATCTCGCGTATAGTAATATCCGTCATCCATAAACCAAACCGCCAACGAGAGCGGCGAGCGCAGCAACTTGGCTATCTCATCGGGAACCTGCCGCGTCTGATCGCGATAGAATAATTCCCGAAGCTTGCCGAATTGCGGCGAACTGTGCGATTGGCATCGCAGATACTCGTAACGTTTTTTCCAAACCGGATTCCAACGAACCAGGCGCTTGGGGCGATCTTGCATATAGCGCGCCAGTTCGCGCCACTTCCACTCGAGATATTCCTTCTGTTTGATGGAATGCTCGAGCCGCAGCCGCGCGTTATGTCTTCCGGTCGATTGGAGAAAACCGTCGCCAAGTACGCAACCAATCACGATATTTCGTTCGCGTTCAATCATAATTATGATGATGAGACGAAGAACTTCCCACGGTATTATCCCGCCTGGCGGGACTCCACCGTTATTAGCCGTTTTCATGATCCGACGTTACCGTCGGATCGGGACAACAACCCTTTTGGGGTTATCCCCGGAGTAGCTTTTATCCGATGAGCTTCCGCCGTCCTACTTCGAACGGTCGGATCACTAGCTTCTGCTTTCGCAACTGCTCGACTTGTAGGTCTCGCAGTAAAGCCGGCTTGTGCGCTTGCACGTCCAGCTCCGTTTCCATCGGAGCTAAGCCGACCTTGGTAAACGCCTCCGTTACCTTTTAGGAGGCGACCGCCCCAGTCAAACTACCCACCAGCTACTGTCTCCCCAGCCGGATCACGGCCGGAGATGAGACTGCACGCAGCGCAAGGGTGGTGTCTCATTGTTGGTCCGACTTTCGTCGGACCTCCCACCTACGCTGAACAGGCGAAGCATGCAGCCAATAGCAAGTTGTAGTAAAGCTTCACGGGGTCTTTTCGTCTAACCACGGGTAATGAGCATCTTCACTCATCTTGCAATTTCGCCGAGTACATCGTTAAGACAGTCGCTCAGTCGTTATGCCATTCGTGCAGGTCGGAACTCACCCGACAAGGAATTTCGCTCTCCGATTCCTTAAACGAAGGACCATGTCTTCATCCCGACGGTATGTCGGGAGCATGGCGTATGGTCTCTCGGGGTCCGAAAAATCGGACTTCCCTACCTAGTTCTTCGGAAACGTAGGTATTTAGCCATTAACGGACTTTTTCTCTGCATTGCTGCAGAGCAAGGTAGCTTGCTTGTTCACCATTCGATAATCGTCCCAGTCCTACCCGGAACCACTTGCCAGTGATTCAGGGAACCTTAGGACGATTATAGTTATCGCCGGCGTTCATCAGCGCTTAGGTTCAAGGCTGCCGGCCGACTTGCGTCGGCCATGACCTCTCCCCGTAACGTTCTGACACTGGCCAGGCATCAGCCCCTATACATTGTCTTTCGACTTCGCAGGGACCTGTGTTTTTGGTAAACAGTCGCTAAGCGTCTTTCGCTGCGACCCCGACTTTACGTCGGGGTAGGCCTTATCCCGAAGTTACGGCCGCTGTATTGCCGAGTTCCTGAACGATGTTTCTCTCGTACGCCTGGGCACACTTATGCCCACCCACCTGTGTCGGTTTCCGGTACGGGTGCGGCCATGCCGTTATCGCGAGACTTTTCTAGGCGCCACATTTTCTTCCCTTGCCCGCGATTACTCGCAGACTAGCCGGCATCGCTTGCTTTGCGCCGCGGGATTTGCCTCGCGGCCGGCTTGCGACACCGGAAGTGTAGCCTTCGAACTCGGAAGATATTGCGACGCGTCCTCTCGCGCCTGACACGGCCGTAGTGCAGGAATATTAACCTGCTCATCCATCGGCTACGCCTCTTGGCCTCGCCTTAGGACCGACTAACCCTGGGACGATTTGCGTTGCCCAGGAAACCTTGGGTTTACGGCGGACGGGGTTCTCACCCGTCTTTTTGCTACTTATGCCAACATTCTCCCTTCTGTTCGCTCCACCGCGTCTTACGGCGCGGCTTCAGCGCGGACAGAATGCTCCCCTACCCTCCGACTTACGTCGGAGTCGCGTCTTCGGCACTCGGTTTTAGCCCCGGTATATTTTCGGCGCAGAGCGACTTGACCAGTGAGCTGTTACGCTTTCTTTAAAGGATGGCTGCTTCTAAGCCAACCTCCTGGTTGTTTAAGTTACTCCACAACCTTTGACACTTAACCGCTCCGACGACCTTGCGGTGTCGGAGTCCCGACTTTAGGTCGGGAAGATTTAGGGGCCTTAGACTGCGATCTGGGCTGTTTCCCTTTTGAGCGATGGAGCTTAGCCCCCATGCTCTGACTGCCGGGATGCCCCGCGAGTATTCGGAGTTTGGTAGGAACGCGTAGGATTGCTCCACCGCTTTCCTTTCAGTGCTCTACCCCTCGCGAGGTGTAACCGACGCTAGCCCTCAAGCTATTTCGGGGAGAACCAGCTATCACCCAGTTCGATTGGAATTTCTCCGCTAACCACGACTCATCCCAAAGTGTTGCACGGCTTACGGGTTCGGGCCTCCCTCCGCCTTTCGGCGGAGTTCACCCTGGTCATGGCTAGGTCACCGGGTTTCGGGTCTTGCGTGCGCCACCTTTGGAAATTAGAGGTGAGAAGTTGGAGGTTTGACGCTTGCGCGCCGGCTCCAACTCCGCCTCTAAAGTCCATACGCCCTATTCAGACTCGCTTTCGCTCCGGCTTCGTCCCCTCAGGGACTTAACCTAAGCGACGCACGGCAAACTCGTTGGCTCATTCTTCAATAGGAACGCCATCACCGCGCACAGCGCGGCAACAACCAACACACAACTTACAACACACAACGGGCAACAGAATTATTGACCGTTGTTTTGTTGATAGTTGGTAGTTGATAGTCGCCGTGCTGCGCACGGCTCTGACTCCTTGTAAGCAAACGGTTTCAGATACTGTTTCATCGCCCTTCCGGGCTGCTTTTCACCTTTCCCTCACGGTACTGGTTCACTATCGATCACAAGAAGTATTTAGCCTTGCCGCATAGTCGCGGCGCTTTCCCGCAGGCTTTCACGAGACCCGCGGTACTGAGGGTTCGCGACAGTAGAGTTATGTCCCCATTCGCGTACGGGACTATCACCCGCTCTGGTTCCGCTTTCCAGCGGATTCTGCTTGGGAAGACATGTCCTTGCGGTTTCCTCTACCCGGACGAGTAGGCGTCCGACGTCACGATCCTGTTACCCTCCAGGCGCAGCGGCCTACACCTTCATCAGCCGTCTGCGCCCCGACGTAAAGTCGGGGTCAGTTCGGTGAATCACGCCTGGAGTTTCGGCTGGTCCCCGTTCGCTCGCCACTACTAGGGGAATCCAGCTGACGCAACGGACAACGATCAACGAACAACTCCCAACCTTTCGGTTGTTCGTTGTAAGTTGTCGGTTGTCTGTTGGGTCAGCATTTTTTGTCTCTCTTCCTCTGGCTACTGAGATGTTTCACTTCGCCAGGTGCCCTTCGTACGCCTATGGATTCAGCGCACGATACCGTGCTCTTCCAGCACGATGGGTTTCCCCATTCGGAAATCCCCGGATCAAAAGTTGCTTGCCACTTCCCCGGGGCTTATCGCAGGCTGCTACGTCCTTCATCGGCTTCTTGTGTCGAGGCATCCACCGTTTGCCCTTAGTGTATGCTCTCACTCCACTGAAGCACGAAAACGTCCTTTTCGCGCTTATGGAGCTATTTTTCATTACCCTTTTTATTCGTCATTAAATTGTCAAAGTCCCGCCACGTTCCGCTGAACTTTGGACACCCACTAGCGTCAGTGGCCAAAGACAACGTCTCGTCAACACAATGCGCCAAACGCGGAAGCTCTTAGAAACGAAAAACCGCTCGGGGGCTCCCAAGCGGCGTGCACCGAACTAACGGTTAGGTTAGGCACCGCTTAGGGTTAGTTCGTGCGAAAGCCGCATATTTTGCTGGTTATTACGCATTAAGACCTCCTTTATCCACAGCCGCAGTATGGCTAGTGTAATGAAGGGCCAAAAAGGCGTCAAGGGGGTTGACATTTAAAGAGGCGGAGGCAGGGTTCTCTTGGCGGCACTCTGGACTGAGCGCCACTGAGGAGAGGAAATGCGACTTCTGCTGACACTGGCCGCCGCGGTTGCTCTGACTTGCGCGCACTGCGCCAAGAACACCGCGCCGCCGCCTGCGATTCCGCCCCCGGCCGCCCCGCCAGCAGCGGGGCCGGCCGTGGAAGAGCAGGGTGAAGAAGACAATACGGGGCAGGAAACGCTCCTCCCCGTCTCGAGGGAGCTCAAAAGCGCCACGCTCCGTCTCGCGGCCTTTGGGCAAGGGTACTCCCGCTCGCGCGAGTACAAAGACGAGGCGAAGTCGCGGCCGTGCGGCCGCGAGGAGAAGGTATACCGGCAATCAGCCGAGCTGGCGGAGAACAGAATCTCCGACCTCCGGCTGCTGCTGTCAGGGAAGCGCGCGCCGAAAAAAGAACGGGTGGAGGAGCAGTTCCGGGCAATCGACGCGGCGATCACCGAAGCCGGCAAGACGCTCGAGGGACTGCTCGCCTGCCAGCGCCTCGAGCTCAGAATACTCGACGCCGGAGGAAAGGTGCTCTTCCAAACCAAACGCTACGCCGGCGAGGCCAAGGGGGCTCCGTGACCGATGGTCGCGGTTTTTTTATAAAAAAAGCCGTCGGCGCTTCCGGCGGGAAGAAACTGACGGCATAACGCGCAACCTTTGGCGCAAAGGCCGGCTACGTTTGCCGAGCTGGCGCGGTCGGCGGCGCGGACTCCGGCGGCGATTCGTCGGGGAGAATCGCAATGATGACTCCCTCCCACGCATCTTCCTCGGAGAAGAGGTGGGAAATCCGCAGGACGACCGGCTCGCATTCGTCGTTGGCCAATCTGATGAGCGTGCGGGTCTCGAGGAACTGGCCGGCGAACCGCGCGAGTTCCCGCTGGATTCTCTCCAGGTCGGAGAGGTAAACCGGGCGTTCCGGTTTTTGCGGATCGCACTCGCCAAGGCGGACGAAGGGCGCGGGCGCGTTTTTGAACTCGCGCTTCAGATAGCCGTAGGCGGCGACCGCGGCGAGATTCACCAGGCGCACGCGCCAGTCGAGGTCGGTTACGATGATGGGCACCGGCGCGTTCCGGAGCACTCGCCGCATGAGCCGGCTCTCGCGGAGCACCGTCTCCAGTCGCCGCCTGCGGAGCGCGCTCCGGGCATCCTCAGGACTCCCCTCTTCGGAAACCGGCGCTCCCCGCGCTGATGGACGCGGGGTAATCCGCCCGGGGGGCGGATTTGAACTTTCAATTTGCATCTCTCTCCTCCCTCTCGGTATTTTTGCAAACGAAGCGCCGCTATTCTATGGTAAGCTGACATCGCAGTCAAGAGACAAATGATTGTTAATTTTGTATAGTAAAAAACGGGGGTCAGCTCTCCGCTGCCGCGCCGAGCCAAAAACGCCGGAAAAACCCTATGAAAACGCGAATCATTATCATCGCCGTTCTGGTGGCGCTAGTGGTCATCGCCCTGATTGGACTGCGCTCTGCCGCGCGGGCAAAAATCACGCCACCGCTCGTGGTCAGGCTCACGGAAGCTCGGGGGACGGTGGAGAGACGGGCTCCAGATTCTTTCGTCTGGCGGCCGGCCCGCGCTGGAGCGCTGTTCTCGCCGGGGGAAAGCATTCGCACCGGTGCTGACGGCCGCGCGACAATCGTCTTTTTCGGGCGGGCTGAGGCGCGGCTCGACAAAAATACGGAAATTGAAATCAGTAAAGAAACTTCGGTAACGGCCGGCAATCGGCGGCGGCAAGTTGTCCGCCTCGAGGCGGTTAAGGGCCGGGTCTGGTCGCGCGTACTCAAATTCCTCGACAAAAATTCCCGCTACGAGGTCTTTCATTCCACGACGGTGGCGACTGTCCGCGGCACCGCCTTTAACTTTGCGGTGGAGGAGAGCGGCGGCGTAAATATTGACGTCGCCGAAAGCGTCGTTACGGTGGCGCGCGCCGGCCAAGAACTGGCTCTTTCCGAAAATTATCGCCTGAGCCTGCCGCCGGAGGATGTGGTTATTCCTAATCTGGATGAAGCCGTGAGCCCTATCCCCGAAGAAGTCCAGAAAGAAGAATGGTTTACGGAGAACGAGCGAGCTGATGCGCAATTTGAAACCGAAGCTGCAGCCGGCCAGCCGGCCGAAGAAGCGACGGCGGTAGGAGTGATGGGAACGCTATCAGAAGTCGGCGCCGCAGTGGACATCGCGCTCACGGCGGACTCCTCCGAGCAGGCGGCGCTCAAGAACGCTTACGACACGCTCTTTGCCGCGCCGACCGCGGCGACGGTTGACGAACCGCCGCCGCCAGTCGTAAACGAACCAACAACACCGCTTGATACGAGTGCGAGCGCGACTGGGAGTGCCGCGACTAACCCGTTAATCGCGCCGCAATAGATTCCCGAAATTAAAAAAACACCCCGACCAAAGTGTCGGAGTATTTTTTGTTTTTGATTAAACACCTGCCTTACGCCGCAAATCGGCAATAGTCTTAAGCCGCTTTTGCGCTTTTTTCAGCTCTTCCTTATAACCCAGCGCATTTGGGTTTTTCTCCAATTCGGCGCTCCTGCTGCCGACCGCCGTGACGGCTTCTCTCTCAATCAAATCCAAGGTCGCCTTAAAGTCCGCCGGCGGCGGTTCGCCGCGGCCGATGGCCTCAATTCCCTCAAGGAGCGAGTCGGCGCGCATCCGGTCGGCGAGAATGCTGTCGCGGAGCGCTATCTGCGACTGCTCCAGCTGCTGGATGTGGCGCACCAGAGCATCGGTGTAGGATTCCTCGCCAATGGGCATGATGGTATCGGAGAATGCCTTGCGTTGAACGGCTTCCTGGTCAGCCAAAAGCAAGCTCTCTGTCGTTCGCGCGCTCTCTAAATAATTGGCCGCCTCATCAGCGACAAAGGATTCAAGAGCCGGCGGCGCTTCGGCGGCGGCTTCCGCCTCAGCGCGCTTTTCCCGCCTCCGCTCCCCCGCGGGACGGGGGACTTCCAGCGCAGTCCGCTCAAAATTTTTGCGGAGCTCTTCGGGCAGACGCGCCAAATCTTCCGGCGTCGGCCGCCACTCGCCGATTATTGTTCTGTTGGGGTCAAATCCGCGCTCGGGCATATGAGTTTCATGATGAGGTCATCTGAAAACTCCTTTTTCTGCTGCAATCGCGTAATTTCGCTACGAAACGGAATTCTCAGATGACCTCAATTTCAAATTTTTGGCGCCATTTTTTTGATACTTCGACTCGCGCCAAACCGTGCCCTAAAGGGCGCGGTTTAAGGCGCGGCTCAGTATCAACCCTGAGCATAACGCGGGCTTTAGCCCGCAGTGTCGAATGGGTTGATTTATTTTTTGTTAATCTGCCGCCACAGCCAAATTGCCGCCAGAACGCCGACAGCCAGCCAGACTACCCAAGTTAAGGTTACGAGCCACGAACCAACTCCAACCCACCCCATTGGATTTTGACCCCAATTCCCCATCATAGGATTATTAAAATTATTTAGTGAGGATGAGTTTGACCCGCCGTCGCCAAGGCTTTGGCGGGCAGACCACCCGCCCATCATGCCGCCGCCCATCATCATCTGCATCATCGGCATAAAACCGGCGCCCTGCAGAGGAAATGCCGCGGCTTTATCGCAACCGGAAAGTCGCTTGCCGAGCGTAATGTGCATTTGTGCCTCGTTATTTTCACCCATCATCTGAAGCATCATGTTATTCATCGCTTCATGGGCAGTCCCCGCCATCTGTCCCATAAAGTATTCGCCCAAAAGTTCGAGGTTGTCATTCGTTAGCTTGTCACAGGCGAACGTTTTCGCTTGCAGTTTATCCCAAACAGCCTTGCCCTCAGCTTCTTCGCGCGCCGTGTTTCCGTCTGTACTCGTCGCAGCGGGCATTCCTTGCGCCAAAGCAAAACCGGCAAGAGAAAAACTTAATCCTATTAAGCCGATCGTGCTTACAATAATTTTTTTCATAAAAAGTTAATCCTGATGCCGGTGGAGGGACTCGAACCCCCATGCCTTGCGGCCCCAGCTCCTAAGGCTGGTGCGTCTGCCAATTTCGCCACACCGGCACATCAAGGTCTGGCCTTGCAAGGTCAGACCTTGGCTGGCAAAGGCATCATATATATAAGGAAGCGCTTAGTCGAGATCAAAATGCGGATTTTATGTAGTCCCTCGACTTTGCTCGGGAACTTAAATCACGAAATTCGGGACTAAACTCGGGGGCTTGACAAGGAGTAATCCACAAGGCAGGGAAGGTTCGTGTTACGCTGAACTGTGGATAACGCGCCAGAGAGGGGCGCCAAAAAGTTATGCGTTTTCTCCCCTCTCTGGTTTTTTCGTTGCTCCTTCTGCTCGCGCCGACTGTTGTCCGCGCCGCCAGCCCGCTGGTTATTACCGAAATTTCGACTATTGGCGCGGCGGAGCACGAGTGGCTTGAAATTCAAAACATCTCCGAAGCGCCGATTGACCTCACACTTTGGAAATTTTGGGAACAGAAGACCAACCACGGCATTAAATCCTATCAGGGCGGCAATCTCCTCCCGCCGCAAGGTCTGGCTATTATTGCCGGGGATGCGGCGACATTTCTCGCCGATAAGGCCTCAAGCACACTGACTGTTTTTGACTCCGCTTGGGGCTCGCTTGCCGAATCCGGCGAAGAAATCGGCTTACGCGACGCCTCGGGAACGCTGGCCGAGGTTTTTACCTATCCGGCCACCAAAAACAAAGTCATCGAGCGGCGCGACTCGCACGCCGAACCATTGCCGGAAAATTGGTGCGAGCGGCTGGAGGGCGACAGCGCCGGCCTCGAGAATGACTGCGGAAAAATCGAAGAGCTGCCCGCCGAGCCGACACCCCCTCCTCTAACGCTCAAATTATCGGAAATTTTTCCCGCGCCGGCAGCCGATGGAAAAGAGTGGGTTGAACTCTTTAATGCCGGCCCAGCAACAGTCCCCGCTGATTTCTGCGAGCTTCACGACAGTCACGGAAAAATAGCGTCTGTCGCTGAGCTCAATGTGCCGGCGGCTTATCTCACGGTCTATCTCCCCTCCGCCAAACTAAACAACGACGGGGACACGGTGTCGCTCATCTGCAACGGGGCGACCGAGGACACAATCAACTACGGCGGCTCTGCTCTGCCCGCACCAGAACCCGGGCAATCAATCGCGCGAGAGACTTTGCCCGACGGCGCCTGGCGGCTGACCGCCGCGCCAACTCCCGGTGGTCAAAACGTGGTTGTTGCGCCGATATCAAATAAAAAACGAAACACGAGCGTCGAGTCAGCGGAACGCCGCTATCCTCCGGGGCGAGTTTTAGTCAACGAAATTTACCCCGACGACGCTCTGAGCGCTTGGGTGGAGCTGGCTAATCCGGAGCCGCGCGCGGTGTCGCTCGCCGGTTGGCGGCTCCGCGCCAATACCGACGAGCCCGTGGCGCTCACCGGCACGCTGGCCGGAGACGCACATCTGCTCGTCCCGAGTCTTACCGGCGCAATCAACAAAGAAAGCGGCATTATTTTTCTGATTGACCCGGAGGGCTACACCAGCGAGCAGGTAATTTGGGGGAGCGGCGACGGAACGCCCGAGGATAACGCGCCAGCCGGGAGCCGCCCCGGCACGAGCATTGCCCGCGTTTTTGACGGATTTTCCAGCGGCAACGCGGCTGAAGACTTTGCCGAGTCCGCCACGCCAACCCCAGGCGGGACAAATGAAATCACCACGCTCCTCTCTGGAATCGCCCCGCTCCGAATTTCCGAGATACTCCCGAACCCGGCCGGCCCGGATGCCCTAGGCGAGTTCGTGGAGATTCAGAACATTTCCAGCTCAAGCCAAAAGCTCGCCGGCTGGAAAGTCGCGTTTGACTCCCGCCGGCCGAGCGCGCTCCCGGAAATTACAATCCCAGTCGGCGGCTTTGTCGCGCTTAATCGTGAAGAAATAAAAATCGCTCTCCCCAACTCCGGCGCCGAGCTCGCTCTAATCGCGCCGGATGGCGCCATCGCTGACCGGCTCGGTTACGAGGCGGCTGAATCCGGTATTGCCCGCGGCCGCGGCGGCGACGGCGAGCCCAACTGGACCAGCCAGCCAACGCCGGGGGAGACAAATATTATCGCTGCCCCTGTTCATCTGCCGCGGCCGGCGATAGACATCACGCGGCCGGATTCCCCCGGCGACCCCTTTATCTTTGACGCCGGGGAATCCTGGGACGCCGACGGTCCGCTCTCCGCCTACCGCTGGGACTTTGGCGACGGCCTGACGGCCGAGGGAGTGTCGGCGGCGCATGTCTACGCCTCATCCGGAAAATTTTCTGTCTCTCTGGCTGTTGCTGACGCCGCCGGAGCATCTTCCACACTAAAGCGTTCACTGCGCGTCTATAAAAAAGATTTGGCGGAAGAAGAAGAGGCGGTAATGGAAATCGCCAGCGTTAAAACTTCTTCGAACCGAACCTACCGAATTAAATCTAAGAAAAAAACAACCAGCCCCAAAAAATCTCCGCGTATCACTTTAGGCGGCATCGCGCTCGCTGAACGCGGGCCGCTCGGCGCTCAAACCATTCCAGTCCTGACCGAGACCGGCGGCATTTTGATTGAGCTCCCTAAAGACGCAAGGGAAATAAACCGCGGCGATCGTCTAAAAGTGACTGGAACGACAATCACGCGCAGCGGTCAGGAGCGGGTTCGCGCGCAGACGATTGCCGCCGAACCCGGCGCGGCGCCAGAGCCGCAATTTCTCGCCGCGCTCGAGGAAGCCGAAGACGCGCCGCTCCTCACGCTCCTCACTACTGAAGGAACCGTAATTGATAAAACCGCGCAAAAAATCACTCTTTCGCGGCAGGGCGAGCTGGACCTAAAGCTCCCGACAAAACTTAAAAGCCGCGACGCCTATGCGGTCGGTGCCGAAGTACGAGCCACCGGAATTCTGCGGCTCACGACCAAAGGCGAACGCGAACTGGCCGTACGCGACGGAGGTGACCTCCAAGTGCTCTTGCCCGCGCCCTTGCCGCCGCGACCGGGAAAAAACGAGCCGCCGATTTCTCCGGCCAGCGCCGGCGCCACCGGCGCCGCGGGCGGCGTACTGCTCACCGCCGGCTGGGGAGCGGCTCTCCCTTGGCGGCGGCGGCTGGCCGAACTCGCGGAAAAAATTCTTAAGCGTTCGACTGCACAGAAAGGAGGTGATTATTAAACAGTAGGTAGTAGGTAGAACGTAGGATGTAGAACGTAGAAAAGAAACAGTAACAGAAACAGAAACCGAAAAAGGAGAAGTGTCGTGAAGCAACCAATCAACCACCTGTTCTTTTCCATCATCGTTCCGTTCGTCTCCGCTCCGGCCTGCCTCTACGGGGAGGAACTCATCCCCTCGCCGCGGCGCGAAGCCGAAACATCCCCCTCGCCGGACAGCGGCGCGCCGCCGAACCGGAGTGTCAACGAGGGCGGAATGCCGCCGGCCTCGCAAGACGTGACCGGGCTCATGGTCAAGACCTGCAAGGTCTACCCGCCCGAGCTCGCTCTGCCCCGGAACCGCGACTCAGCCACCTGCGGCGAGATCGCCGAGGTCACGCCCTACCACGAGGAGGACGGCCTGCTTTGGAAGGTCAAGGCCGCTCTCGACTGGACTTCCGGCGCGCCGCTCTGGGCCACGGTCGGCACCTACCCCTGGCTCCCGGAGCGCAACTCGGTCTACGGCCGGGGAACCCGAGACCTCTTCGACGGCGACGGCACGACGGAGCCGGAAACGATTTTCGAGGTCTGCGCTCAAAACGCCTGCAGCGAACCAGTCTACGAGTCCTTCGACTGTTTGCCCAAGGTTTGCCTGCCCATCAAGGTCCGGGGCGTGGTTAACCTCGAGGGCGACTGGTGCTTTTCCGGCGCCAGCTTCGGGGAGGGGTGCGTCAAGACGACCGTGGTCCAAGGCGGCCGCGAGCTCTTTCTCCTCCCTTGGCAGATCAAGGGCATCGTGGTCGGCGATGAGGTCCGGCTCAAGGACGACACCATCATCTACTTCGGCAAAATCGCGCCGGACCGGAAGAGCATCAAGGGCCAGACCGAAGAGCTCCTGACCGGCGCCATCATCGCCGACTGGGAGGCCTCGCGATGACTCACTACCTCGTCTACTGGTCCGCCGGCAGAAGCCGCTGGATCGCCACCTCGCTCCTCACTGGGCAATCGTTCGTCATCGAAGACTGGAACGACGTGACGGAAAGGGAGATCTACGGCGACGAGTCGCCGGATACGCTCCGCGAACAAGACCCGCCGACGCTCCGCACGGGAGCGCGTCCGCCGCCCGCCCACTCCGAGCTCTAAACCGGCCAAAGCCGGGGTTAAGCCATCCACCAAAGCTGACTCTCAAGCCGCGGTGGATTTTTTTATTGTGTTTGTTGTTTGGGGGTCAGGTCTTGAATTATCACTTTCCACACCCCTGTCCTCTGACAATCCAATCGTTCTAGGATCTGCGCTATGCTAAGAGAAAACCCGCTTTTCCTCACGTGCGATTGGATACGCTCACAGTTCACCCTCCATCGAACTATCGCACAGAGCGAATATCAAAAAATCCGTCGAGAACGGCAGGGATGACGATAGACAAAATTGGAAGCATGCGTGCCGCGGAATCATCATTGGGAACCAAAAATATGCGGAAAAAATCGGCACTATCATGCAAGGAAAAGAAATAATAAAGGAGCTGGAGACATCGCAGCCAGTTTTTTATCTATATCAATAATTAATACTGCTGGCGGCGGCCAGCTCTGCCGCCGGAGAAAAGTCGGAGACTGTCGTAATATCTGCCCCCACGCTGTAGTTCACGAAAAAGGCGTCGGGGACGTCATCTATCTTTTGGTTCCAATCTGTACCGTAGAGGGAAATAGCTAGAGCTTCGGTTCTGACCCAACGGAGAACGCCGCCGACAGCCACAGCATAGACCTTGGGGTCGGTGGTGATTTTGACCAGTTTGACCGCCGGACGATAGGTGACGTTGCCCCCGAGCGGGATGGAAGATAAGGTTTCGGGGCTGATGGTTTTAATGGTGGTGAAATCTGGATACCAAGTGGTAAACGTCATAAAATTTGGAAACACGAAACGCTTGCCATTTTGGCCGTAATAATAGACGGCCTTACATGGATGAGCCGCCGTAGCTCCACTTGGGCAGGTTTGTTTTATAAGAGAGCCCGGAGCCGGAGAAATGGTTTCAGCCGCTTTCCAATGTTTCTTAAACATCCGCATATAACTCGATTCTAAAACTGGAGCAGTTCCCGTTGGTTCGGTTTCGTAATCAAAATCACCGCCCCCGGCTCCAGACTCCGCCCCATCACGCCACACAAAGTGAGTGTAACTCCAGCCATATTCTTCAAAAATAGACAGAAGATCATCAAGAAACACAATACAGCTTTGGACCCGGCGGTTGCATCCAAACTCACCGATAAAAATCGGTGTTTGATATTTGGTTTGAAACGCCAGAGCGTGTTTCATCACGTCCCTTAGTCGATTTTTATCCCAATACATTGTTTCTGGATAAATATCAGACGGTATCTTCCCCGGATACACGAGGCCGGAAATATTGCCTTTTCCCGCCCAATCAAAACCCTGATGGGTAAAATCAAAAGGTTCATACATGTGAAAACTATAGATGGTGCGCGCATCGCCTGTCGGCACCGCGTCTTCCATGGCGAGCGGATTTGACCACGTGGTCGCAGGTACGATAATCGGAGTTTGGGTATCAACCTCACGGATTCCTTTGGTTATTTGTTTCGCGAGATCGAACCAGACAGAAGCCGGGAGCGGCGGCTGTTTGACCGGAACATCTGGATGCGGTTCAACCATTAAATTGTACGCGACGACGTGCGTTCGATTTTTGTATCTGTCAGCGACAAATCGCCACATGTCCACCCACTTGTCTTTCGCTGTTTGAGAATACCAAAGAATCTCATCCGCTCCGTCGGGTGAACCGGCAAAGGTCGCTTCTGATTTTCCAGGCCCGTTTCGAAAATGAATTACGACGTACAGCCCCACCTCCTCTGCCCAGCCGACTGCATCATCAAGCCATTTCAGCTTAATAGGATCAAGCGCATACGGGGGATCTGCGCGATACGGCCCTGGATAATTCAAAGAGACAACGTTCGCTCCCTGATTCCTCAAGGAGGCAAAGTCTTCTTTTGTCACGAAGCTAAAAATTTTAACACCATCGTAGTAAGGATTATATGGATGTATTGCCGCGCCGCGAAAAAAAGATGGCTTTTTCCATAGGGAAAACTTTTCTTGCCCTGAAGCACTCATTGCGGCGGTAACGGGTAAGTTGGCTGCAAATAGAAATGCAAAAACGCATCCTGTGACAAAGAGGAGAGAATGGAGAGAGGGGCGTTGAATATTCATATTGAGACTGTAGAAAAAGTACCTAAAAGTGTTATTCCCCAAGCGAATCCGCCAGCCGGCGGAGGAGTCGAAGGGGTTTTTGGCTACGTTTCATTATGGCCTTCGACAAGATCAGGCAATAAAAATCATTTTTCTACAGTCTCATATTACACAATATCGCATGTTGAAGGTGCTAGGGCAATAAGGGGTCACGGGGGGCGTCACACGGGGGGCAGGTCTTGAATTATCACCTCGGCTCGCTTCTGCCGCCTGCCAGCCGGCAGGCAGGTTCAACTCCCCACGACCGACTACAAAGAAAACACGCCCCTCGTGAAGAGGAGCGTGTTTTCTTGGAGCGGGTAGGGGGAGTTGAACCCCCATCTCCACCTTGGCAAGGTGGCATAATAGCCGCTATACGATACCCGCGATTTTGTGCGATGAGTTTAACAACAGGAACGGACAGAGGCAAGGCCGCAAACCTCCTCGAGGTTGGATCTCCTTGGGAGATCCAACCTCTTCCGGTTCGCGCGGTTGTCTTTGCCCGCAAAAGGCGTATACTTACCCTTTGTAACTATGAACCGCGCAATAATTGGAATTTTGGCCGGACTCACGCTCTTCGGCTTCGGCTGTCTCAAAGCTGCCGCGCCGAGCAATGTCAACGCTCCGCCAGCGCCGCCGGCAGAGGAAAAGACAGCCACCACGACTGCCGCCGCCGCGACCACGACAAACGCTAACGCCAACGTCAACGCTCCGACAAAACCAAAAACAGCGACGGCCCCCGCCGCCGCTCCGAAAACGTCATTTTATGTTGAAGCCGACGACAAGGGCTTTTACCCGGTCTCTGGCACCGCGCGCAAAGGGTCGCTGGTCACGGTTACCTTTAAAGTTCGTTCTTCCAACGTGATTTACAACGGGCTGATTATCAAATCCAACAAATACGACCTGGGACTGGTCAAAGGAGGGACTTCCAAATCCGTCTCCTTTCCGGCCGAAGGCAATATCACTTTCTCTTCATTCTGGGACACCGGCGCTTATCGCGGCGCCTGGACGCTCTACGTAAAATAGACGGCCTCCTGCTCGCCGTCGAAAAAACGGCTCCGCAAAATGCGGAGCCGTTTTTTTGTCGTCGTCCGCGTGGTATCATAAGAGCAACCAACACAATCTATGCTTGACATCCGTCTCACTCGTCTGCTCCGGCACTCCACTATCATTCCCGCCTCGGCCCTGCGCAAAACCGCGGCGCAGGCGGAGAAGGAACACACCCTGCTCGGACCACTTTTGGTTAAAAGCGGCCTCGTTTCCGAGGAGGCCCTTTATCGCGAGCTGGCTCGCCTGGTCAATCTGCCTTTTATTGACCTCACTTCCAAAGTTGTCCGCAAAGATGTTTTGTTCTTGATTCCCGAGCCGATTGCCGCGAGCCACTCCGTCATCCCTTTCGATCAGACAGACAAAGAGGTCTTGATTGCCACGACCGACCCCGAGGACCTCCAAACTTTCGAATTCATCCGCCGCCGCGCCGGCCTGCCGGTCAAAGTGCATTTAACGACTCCGGCCGGCATCGCCACGGTGCTCAAATCCTACCGCCGGAGTCTCACCGCCGAATTCGAGGAACTCACGACCGGCGCCGCCAAGGGTAAACCAGCGGAAGAAAAGGACCTTAAACAATTGGCCGAGGACATCCCGATTGTGCGCATTGTGGACTCGCTGCTTGAGCACGCGACGTACGAGAACGCCTCGGACATCCACATCGAGCCGGCCGAGGAGGCGCTCGCCATCCGTTACCGCATTGACGGCGTGCTCCGGCAGGTGATGACTCTGCCCAAGGCGGCGCAGGACGGGGTCCTCGCGCGCATCAAAATCCTCGCCAACTTAAAACTTGACGAGCACCGCCTGCCGCAGGATGGGCGCTTTAAAGTCCAGTCGCCGGACTACCGCTACTCCATCCGCGTCTCGATTCTGCCCGTCTACGACGGGGAAAAAGTCGTGATGCGGCTCCTGGCCGAGAGCGCTAAGGCCCTGACTCTGGAAGAACTAGGACTCTTAAACTCGCCGCGCGAGCTCGTGGAACGCGCCGTCACCCGTCCCCACGGCATTATCTACGCCACCGGTCCGACCGGCTCCGGCAAAACCACGACACTCTATTCGCTCCTCGGCATCTTAAACAAACCGGGCGTCAACATCGTGACCGTGGAAGACCCGATTGAATACCGCATGGCCGGCGTGAACCAAAGCCAGGTCGCCCCGCGCATCGGCTACACTTTCGCGAACGGCCTCCGCTCCATCCTCCGCCAGGACCCGAACATCATCATGGTCGGCGAAATCCGCGACAACGAGACCGCCGACATCGCCGCGAACTCGGCCTTGACCGGCCACCTCGTGCTCTCCACCCTCCATACCAACGACGCGCCGAGCGCGATTACCCGGCTCGACGACTTAGGCGTCGCGCCGTTCCTCGTCGCTTTTACCACCAACCTGATTATCGCCCAACGCCTGGTCCGGAAGGTCTGTAAGGATTGCTCGACCAACTACAAAATCACCGCCGCCGAGCTCGAAGAACTCGACCGAAGAGTCGGCGGTTCGGCGGAACTCTTCCGCGACTTGGTCCGGGCCAAGGAACTGTCCGCCTCCGCCCGTCTGAACTCGCTCATGCTCGCGCGCGGCGTGGGCTGCAGTAAATGCAACCAAGAGGGCTATCGCGGCCGCATCGGCATTTACGAAATTCTGGAGGTTACCCCGGCGCTCGCCGCGCTCATCGCCAAACGGGCGGGGGTGGACGAGCTCAAGCGCCAGGCCCACGCGGACGGCATGCTCACCATGTTCCATGACGGCGTGGTTAAAGCCGCCCGCGGGCTGACCTCGCTCGCCGAAGTCTTCCGCGTAACCAAAGATTAGCCACCATGGCCGCTACTTCGGAAAACCCCGCCCAAAAACCGGCAGCCGACGCCAAAGGCAAACGCCGCTCCTGGCTGCCGCGCCTCGGCATTCCCTTGGCGCAAAAAATTTTTTTCGTGGAAAACCTACGCGTCATGGTCCGCGCCGGCCTCTCTTACACCCAGGCCTTTGAGACGCTGATTCTGCAGGCGGAAAAAAAGCGCTGGCGGCTGATACTGCAGGATATCGCGAAAAGGTTGGAGCGTGGCGAATCCTTTGCCGGCGCGCTCACCCACCACGAGGACTTCCCGCCGTTTTTTGTGAGCATGGTCCGGGTCGGCGAGGTCTCCGGGACGCTGGAAAAATCTTTGGAAGAACTCGGACTGCAGATGAAAAAGGAGCTGACCATGCGCGGCAAAATCCGCGGCGCGCTGATGTACCCGGCCATCACCCTCTCAGCCACGGTGCTGATCTCAATCGCCTTGTTCATTTTTGTCGTGCCCCGCATCCTGGACATCTTTAAGGAATTCAAAGCCGAGCTCCCGCTGCCCACTAAAATTCTCCTAGCAGTTTCCCAAGCCATCACCACGCGGGGCCCGCTGGTCGCGCTGGGAGTGCTGCTCTTCGTCGCCCTGCTTGTTTATCTCGCCCGGACGCCCGGCGGCCGAACACTGCTCCACTGGACGTTCCTCAGGTTCTACATCATCGGCCCGATCGTGAAAAAAGTTAATCTCGCCCGCGCGCTCCGCACGCTCGCGACTCTGCTCCGCACGGGAATTCCGGTGATTGAAGCGTTTCAAATCACTTCCGAGGTCGTCGGCAACGTCCACTATCAAAAAGCGCTCGTCGCCGCGGAGGACGAACTCCGGCGCGGCACCAAAGTCGGCGAGTCTTTCGCCAAATACCCTCGGCTTTTTCCGCCGCTCGTGATTCAAATGACCACGGTCGGCGAACAGTCGGGAAAACTGGATGAGATGCTCGGCGAGGTCGCGAATTTTTACGAGGCCCAAGTGGACTCGACGCTCTCCAACCTCACCCAGATTATTGAACCGCTGCTCATCCTGATTTTGGGCGCCGCGGTCGCCGGCATTGCCGTCGCCATTATCTCGCCGATTTACACGCTCTCGGAAACGATTTAGATAATGAGGTCATCTGAAAATTCCTTTTTCTGCTGCAATTACGGTATTTGGACTACGGCTTGGTCGCTCCTCCTTGACGTATATTCCATATACGCCTTCGTCGTCGCTCCTCGCCTCGTTCCAAATCCCGTAATCCCACCACGGCGGGACAGAATTCTCAAATGACCTCTATGCGCCGCGGAATGTCACTCCTCGAGGTCGTCGTAGCCATCGCGCTCGTGGGCGCGATGTTTGCCGCGCTCGCCAGCATGCTCTCCGCCCGCACGCTCCGAGTCCGAGTCAATTACGAAACCAAGGCGACAGCGCTCGCCGAGGGCGCGCTCGCCGCCGCGCTTGCCCTGCCGAGCTCAGCGCTCACCGACCGGGTCAGCGCGCCGCTCATCGGTTTTACCGAAAAACGCGGACAATGGTGGGTGCGCGCGCAGACCGGCGCGCCGTCGGCCCCCAATGTCCTCGCCATCGCGACCTCCTCGCCGGCGATTGCCGGCACAACTGCCGCTCTACGGCTCATCACGCCGCCGAGCGCCAATGGCGCGCTCGCCGCCGCAATCTATGTTCCCCCGAGTCCGCCGAGCGGCTGGCGCGCCGGCTTGCTCTTCCGGAGCCGCGACCTCGGCAATACTTACCGTTATACCTTCGGCGCCGCCACGGTAACTTTGGAACGGCTCACGAACGGGGTCGCGACCGAACTCTATACCTTGAGCACCAGCGCCGCGCCGGACACCTGGACCACGCTTGCCATCTCCGCAAGCGGCAGCCAACTATCGCTCTCCAAAGACGGCGTCCCGCTCACCATAGTCACCGACTCCACTTGGGGCTCCGGCGACCTCGCGTTGGTCGCGATGGGAAATTTAGCCGCGGCCTTTGATGACGTGGCCGTGACCGGCGCGGCCACCGCTACCTGGCGCTTTGACGCCGACGCCGTCGGCTTGCCTCCGGTTGACTGGCGGACGCTCAGCGCCGCCGACCTGCCCGGAGGCGCGGGCGACATCACTATTGACCACCCTTTCACCGGCGGCAATCTGGCGCGAATTAAAACCCGCATCCAGTGGAGCACGGCGATCGGGACGCAAAACGTGACGGCGACCGGCTACGCCCGTTAGCTAGTATGTTCCGCAAACAAAATTTCGCGCCAAAAAAAAATTTCGCGCCGTTTGACCAGCGCGGACTCACGGCCGTGGAACTCACCGTCGCCGCGGCGGTTTTTACCCTACTGGCGCTGGCTATCGCCGAGATGACCGCCGCGGTCATCCGTTTTAACACCCGCGAGGGGGCGGCCGCGGACGTCGAGCGCCGGACCGCGGGCGGCATCGAATTAATCCGCGAGGCGGCCAAGGGCGCCTCGGCGGTGCTCGCGAGCGCCACCGTCAACGGAACACCGTTTACTTCCGGCACTTCCACCGTGGTCTTCAGTCTCCCGGCGATTAACGCCGCCGGCGCGCTCCTCTCTGGCGCAGACCTCATCGGCTTCCGGCGAGACCCCGGCGACAACACCATTCTTTTGGAGGAAATTGAGGCGGCCACAAGCAGTGTGCGGCGCACCGGCCGCTACACCATCGCCAGTTTTGTGGATGTTTTCCGAATTAGATACAATACCAGCACGCCGGCAAACTCCACACTCGTGGAAATCTACCTCGAGACCAAAGAGATTGCCGGCAACGCCGCCATCCGCTCGGCGCTCTCGACTCAAAGTAAACTTGAAAACCGATGACCCGCGCGTCTCAATTTTTTACCCGGCAAACCAGCGGCCAGACAATCCTGATCGCGACCGTCCTGCTTTTTTTTGTGCTAGCGCTCACCGTCGCCCTCTCCGAGACTAATCAGGCGGTCTTCCGCGCCGGCAATACTTTAGCTAAGAGCCGGGTGGCCAACGCAGCGGCAAGCGCCGGAGTTCAAAAAGCCGTCTGGTGCCTCAATAACCCAACAGCCGCAACCGACTGCAACGGCGCCGCCGGCGGCAATTTTACCGGCGAAAACAACGTCCCGCTCGCCGGAGCAACCTACACCTCGAGCATCACTACAATCGACCCCCTAACCAAACAGATTGACGTTACCGCCTACTCCCCAAACGCCGCCGCGCCAATTGCGACTCAGCGCTTCCGCGCCAAGGCGACGATTAAGTCCGAAAATTTGTCTTTTAACTACGCTTTGCAGGTCGGCGAGGGCGGACTCGAAATGGACAACAACTCTTCCGTCGTCGGCAATGTCTACTCGAACGGCAACATCAATGGCAGTAACAACGTGGTCATTACCAACAATGTTTGGATTGCCGGCGGCACCCAACCGCTGGCCAACCAGCAATCGCTCGCCCAAAACGACGACCTGCCTTTTGGCCAAGAAGTGACCGTGATTAACGCGGCGCAGAGTTTTATCCCTACGGCCGGCGGACCGCTGAACCTGGTCTCGCTTTATTTAAAGAAGGTCGGCTCGCCGTCAAACAAAACCGTGAGCATCAATGGGGACGACGGCGGCAAGCCGGAAACCGGTGCGCTCGCGAGCGCCACGCTGGAGTCCTCGCAAGTGACTGGCGCCTATGGCTGGGTTACAGTCGGCTTTGCCGCGCCGCCGACACTCACCGCCGGTCGGCTATACTGGATAGTAATTAACTCCACGCTGGACGCCTCAAATTACCTGGTCTGGGGCAAGGACACCGCCCAGGGCTACGCGAGCGGCACAGGCAAAACCAGCCCAGCCACCCTGGTTTGGTCCGACGCCAATTCCGACCTCGGCTTTAAAACCTGGATGGGCGGCATCCCCACGTTTCTAGACAAAGTCACGGTCAGCGGAACGCTCCGCGCCAATACGATAAAAAACTGCAGCGTGACTGGCGACGCTTATTATCAGGCCATCGCGAGCTGTTCAATTGCCGGCACCGCTTACCCGGGCTCGCCCGACCCGGGACCGACGGTCTATCCGCTCTCCGATGCGCAAATCAATGATTGGCAGCAGGGGGCCTCAAGCGGCGGGGTCATCACCGGCGATTACCGCCCGGCGGCGGACAGCACGAACTATCTTGGCCCCAAAGAAATCACCGGCAATCTGATTCTTGACAACAACCAAACGCTGATTATGACCGGCACGCTTTTCGTCCGCGGCAACGTCACCATAGACAACAACTCGCAGATTCGCCTTGATGCCGGCTATGGTTCGAACGGCGGCGTACTGGTGAGTAACGGCTGGCTGCGCGTGTCCAATAACGCCGCCTTCCAAGGCGCGGGCGCGGGGTCCTATGTGCTGGTTATCTCCACCGCCGCGGGCGGCGACGACAATCCAGCTATGGATTTCCAGAACAATGTCACGGGAGCAGTCTTCTTTGCTCCGAACGGGCTCGCCAAGCTGCAGAATAACGTGCGCCTTATCTCGCTCACGGCCAAAAAAGTCAACCTCTCCAACAACGCGACGCTCGTCTACGACTCGGGGCTCGCCGACTCCCGTTTTACTGGCGGCGCGGGCGGCACTTGGAAGATAGCCAAAGACAGCTGGCGCGAAATCAAGTGACGCGGCTCGCTCGCTTACGCAAACCAATATGCCCTCGCTCGAATCCTCGTATCACGCCTTTGGACTGGACATCGGCGACCGCTCAATTAAAGCGGTGGATTTGCAGTACAACCGGCTGGTCTTCGGCAAACCGCGCCTTGAATTGAGCACTTGGAACGAAGTTCGGGTGCCCGATGGGGTATTTTCCCCGGGCAGGGTGGAGCAAGCCGAAACCGCCGCCAAACTGCTCCGCGCGGTGGTCCGCACGGCGACGCCGAAAGCGATAAAAACGCGCAGTGCCGTCGTCTCGCTGCCCGAAACCACAACTTTCATCAAAACCATCGAAATTCCAAAAGTTGAATCGGAGCGCATCGGCGACGAAGTCATTCGCGAGGCGGCGGCGCATATCCCCCTCGCCTTTGAAGAAGCGACCCTGGACTGGCAGCTCTTGCCGCCGCTTCCGGGCGTGACCGCCGCGGAGCGGCAGCGCGTAATTGTTGCCGTCGCCCCGCGGGAGCTCGTGGAAAATTTTTCGACAGCGCTCGAGGCCGCCGGATTCACCATCCTCGCGGTAGAGATCGAGGCCATCGCCATTGTCCGCGGCCTGCTAATCGAAATCCTGAGCCAAAACGACGAAGCCATCGCCGTCCTCGACCTCGGCGCCTCGCGCTCCAACGTTATCATCTACGACCAAGGAACCATTCAGCTTACGACCTCTCTCTCCTTCTCGGGCGATGTCGCGACCGCGCAGATCGCGGAATGGCTCAAGGTATCGCTGGTGGAAGCGGAAAAAGCCAAGGTCAGCTGCGGTCTTGACCCGGCGCGGTGCGGCAATCGTATCCGTCCGGTGGTTGCTGGAATCCTGCGCGACTTGATTGAGGACGTCCGCGCCGCGACACTCGCCTACCGCCGTGGCAACCCCGGCGGGCACCGCGTCAGACGCATTCTGCTTGCCGGCGGCAGCGCCAACACGCTCAAAATCGACTCCTACCTGGCGCAAAAACTGCTCACGCGCGTCTCTCGCGGCAACCCGCTCGGCGGGCTCACCATCCCCGACAAATTCCCGCGCGAGCGAACGGCCTCGTTCACCACGGCTCTCGGTTTAGCGCGGCGCGCGGCGCGATTCCTCCCCATGGAGGCCTCCGGCCACATGAACTCCGTCTAACGTTGACGAAACGGAATTATCAGCTGACCTCTATGCCTCTGCGCCCTCTCCACCAAAAAAATCTCCTCGCGAAAATTACGGACGCCGCGCGCTCGGCTCCGCCGACGCGCTCGGCGAGCAAAATGCAGCCGGGCACGACGCTGTTCCCGAATCAGTGGCGGTTGAACCTCCTGACCGAGGAACAGAAAAAGTCGCTCCGAGGTCATCTCATCTCTTTGACCTTTAGGAATGTGTTCTTCGTCTTGCTTGTTGAGACCTTGCTCTTGGGCTCGCTCCTTGTCGTCGGACGCCATATTCTGGAAGTCAATTTTCGCCAATCGGTTGAACAAGCGCTGAGTATCGCCACGACCTTCGGCGCCAGCAACCGCGAAATCCGCGCGCTGAACGAGGAAATCAGGAACCTACAAAAAATTCAAAGCCAGTTTGTCCCGAGCGGCGACCTCTACGGCGGCATCCTCGCCCTGGTGCCGTCGGGAATAGCGCTGAACACGCTCCACTTGAACATCGCCGGAAAAAATCTGCTCTTGCGCGGCGTCGCCGAAAAACGCCAAGATTTAAACCGCCTGCGCGATGCTCTCGCCGCCTCGCCGCTCATCGCCAACTTGGAGTCCCCTCTCTCCAACCTGTTTGTGAAGCAAAATATCCCCTTTGAGTTCTCTGGCCGATTGCAAATTGACGCCGTGCCCACCCCGATTTTCCCGGCCACCGTCAATCGGGAAACCGCTACCTCCACTTTATGACCAGACGTCAAAAAATCATCCTGTCCCTCGCGACTGCCCTGCTATTGATCAGCGTGACTTTCGCCGCGCTCATCGTCCCGACAGTCAAAAAAATCCTTTCCATCCGCGGACTCATCAACAACGAACGCGTCATGGTTGAAGAACGTTATTTCCATCGGCAGAAAGTGCGCAAAACCATCGAGTATATGACCAAAATCAAACACGACCTGCCGGAACTGCGCGCGCTCACGCTCGCTCGCGGCCAAGAGGTCGGCTTGGTGGAGACAATTGAAAATTTGGCCGCCGCGAACTCGGTTCAGGAAAAAATTCGGCTGATTCCGCCGCAAGGAGGTCCGATTGATTTGAACAGCAAACTAACGGTTGAGCTGCGGCTAACCGGCGATCCCCGCCGCCTCGGCAAATTTCTCTCCGCTCTGGAACGGATTGACCCGCTATTTAACATCGCTACAATTGAAGTGTTTTCCACCGACAAAGACGGCGTCGCCGAAGCGACAATCAATGGCTGGATTTCCTGGCCGGAAGCGGACTCTTTTAAATTATGAAGCTGACTTTGAAACAAATCTACCGGCTTTCGCTCCTCATTATGATTGTGAGCGTGTTCATCTCCGTCCTGTTCATTTTTTTCTTTCTTTACAATTACCTCTACAAAACCATCACCCAGACCGAATACATCGTGACGCTCCAGCGCGAATATGCGATTGAACCTTTGGACTACAAAATCTTCCGGGAAATTCTTGAAGCGAACAAAAAACGGAAAATGAAAAAGGAACCGCAGTGGGAGAATGCCGTGAACCCCTTCCGGCTCGTCAAATAGTGACACGGACCTTAAAGGTCTGAAAAACGGACCTTCAAGGTCCGTGCTGATATATGGCGCGTATTCCTTCTAATCAGGAAATCGCCGAAATTTTCTACACCATCGCCGATTTTTTGGAAATGGACGAGATACCGTTTAAGCCCCGCGCTTACCAGCGCGTGGCGGCGACGATTGAGTCCCTGGGTCAGTCGCTAGCAGATATCTACAACGAGGGGGGAATCAAAGCGCTCAACTCCGTGCCCGGAGTCGGCGTGAGCATCGCCGAAAAAATTGAAGAACTGCTCAAGACCGGCAAGCTCGCCTACTACGAAAAATTAAAAAAGAAAATGCCGGTGGACGTGGAGGCGCTCACCGCGGTCGAAGGCGTGGGACCGAAGACCATCAAACTGCTCTGGAAAAAACTCAAAGTGCGCACGGTCGCTGACCTCGAGCAAGCGGCGCGCGCCGGCAAAATCCGCACTCTGCCGCGCCACGGAGCGCGCGCCGAGCAAAAAATTCTGCGGAGTATTGAATTTCAAAAACGAAGCCGCGGCCGTTTTATGCTCGGCGCGGTTGACCCCGTTGCCCGACGTCTGACCGACGCCATCCGCAAAGTTCCCGGTGTGGAGGAAGTGGTTATTGCCGGCTCCTATCGGCGCCGGCAGGAAACAGTTGGCGATATTGATATTCTGGCCATCGCCAAAAATTCCGGACGGACGCTGGATGTTTTTTGCAAACACCCGGATGTGCTCGAGGTCACCGGCCGCGGGCCGACCAAAGCCAACGTGCGCCTCAGCGCCGGGATCGAGGCCGATTTGCGCGTCCTGCCGCCGGCGAGTTTTGGCGCCGCGCTCCAGTATTTTACCGGCGACAAAACGCATAACATCGAAATCCGAAAAATCGCCATTAAAAAGGGGTGGAAGCTTTCGGAATACGGGCTGTTCAAGGGAGAGAAACACATCGCGGGAAAAACGGAGCAAGAAATTTATCAAAAACTCGGCTTGGACTGGATTCCGCCCGAGCTCCGCAGCGCTGCCGGCGAAATTGAGGCGGCGGCCAAACACGCCCTGCCCCAACTCATCCCTTACGGCTCGCTTAAGGGCGATCTCCAGGTGCAGACCAACTGGACTGACGGCGCGGCGTCAATCGCCGCGATGGCCGAGGCCGCGGCCAAGAACGGCCTGTCTTATATCGCCATTACTGACCACACGCGGCAGTTAGCCATGACCGGCGGGCTGACGGAAAAAGATTTGGAGAAGCAGGGTAAAGAAATCGAAGCACTAAATTCGAAATACAAAATTCTACATCGAAAATTCCGAATTTTAAAAAGCGCCGAAGTTAATATCTTAAAAGACGGAATGCTCGACATCGCCGACGCGGCGCTCAAAAAATTGGATTTGGTCTGTGTCGCCGTGCACTCGCATTTCAACCTTTCCGAATCAGAAATGACCAACCGAATTATCCGCGCGCTAAAGCACCCACTGGTGAACGTTCTCTTCCACCCGACCGGACGGCTGATCGGCCGCCGCGAACCGTATCCAGTGGATATTTTAAAAATTCTCCGCGCGGCCAAAGAGTACGGCGTGGCCGTGGAAATAAACGGCTCGATGGAACGGTTAGACCTCCGCGATAGCCACATCCGCGAGGCGGTCAAACTCGGGGTGAAACTGGTGGTTGACTCCGACGCCCACGCCCCGCACCACTACTCTTGGCTCGAGCTCGGAGTCGCCCAAGCGCGCCGCGGCTGGGCAACAGAAAAGGATATTTTAAACACTCTCCCTTGCGAGGCGTTCCTTAAAGCGTTAAAACGATGACTGGCCTGGGTGGCGGAACCCCGAACCAGTCCCCCGATGTTACGTCGGGGGACGGCACGGGGCAGGTGGTATACGCGCTCGACTTACCCCGTACCACGTAGGGTACGGGGTACCCAGCACCCAACGTGGTGCTGGGTAAAATCTCCTTTATGCACACGGTTTACGTCTTGGTAAGCTTAAGAGACGGAAGGCTCTATATTGGCCGAACTGAAAATCTTGAAAGCAGAATCAAGGAACATAACGCGGGTAAAACATGGACGACGCGACGGGTGCTGCCGGTTAAACTGCTCTTTTTCGAGGTATTCCTTTCAAAAGATGACGCAATCAGAAGAGAAAAATACCTCAAGACTTCCAAGGGGAAAAGTACCTTAAGGATGATGTTGCAAGAAAGCTTTGCCTGGGTGGCGGAATGGTATACGCGCTCGACTTAAAATTGAGTGGCCGCAAGGCCGTGTGGGTTCGAGTCCCACCCCAGGCACTTCGGAAAGCCTCGCTTCTATGCGAGGCTTTCCGAAGTGTTCCCGAAATGTGGGAGTCGAACGGGCTCGAGCCGGTCCGATGGTATCGGACCGGCGCAAGCCCAGGGGTGAGCCGCTCCAAGGCGAACCCGAGTCCCACCCCAGGCACCAAAAAATGCGAAATTAGATTTCGCGTTTTTTGTTGCCGAACAGCCAACTCCGAGGGACTAGTCAAATTACACTGATTGTGCTGTACTCCTCCCCAGGAGGAGACATCGCGTGACACCGTCGGAAGAGCTCCACAACCACCTGACCAGACACCAGGCGGGCATCGGGGAAGTGCAAATCAGCTGGGACAGCGTCGGGGAGGACGGCAGTATGGAGGTGCGCCTCTTCGACTCGGGCGGGACCCTCTTCGACGTCTGGGCCGGCCCGATGATTGTTCCGCCCAAAGACGCCATCGTCTGGAGGTTCCTCGCGCTCATCGTCGAACGAGCGCTCGGCCCCAACCGTGTGCGCCAGAGCACCATCCGGAACCGCTCCATCAGCTTCAAAATCCAATGAGCGGAGTCATCGCACGCCATTTACCGTCCGTAGCTTTAGCGAAGGACGGCCCCCGCCGCGGACTACACGTCTCGCGGTTTTTTTATGGGTTACGAATTACGGATTACGAATTACGAATCAGTACAAATCTACGAATTACGAATTTTGCGAAAGTACGACTAAGCAGGCGACGAACGTACGAATAACCGAATGCTCGCCAGAGGCTCGACCTCTGAGGAGGTCGAGCCTCTGGCGAGCATCCACTTGCCTCAAAAAAAATTACCTGATACCTTCATCGCGCCCAAACAAAGGAGGGGAACGTGCCGAACCATGCCGAAATCAAGCAGTTCTTTTTCGGGGCCAGCCGGGAGGCCTGCCGAAAATCAGGAGCCGAGGCAGCTGCCAGCGCCTTCTACCAAAAGGGGGACTGGCGCTACACCGATGACTGCCACACGATCGGCAAGCGGGTCCTCGGCCAGATACTCATCTGGTGGCGGGAGCAGCCGGTCTGGGGAATGCACTACCGCGGCTGGCGCAAGGACGACGAGCGCGTCATTCCCTTCTTGAGGCAAGCATTGCTCTCGGCCTACGAGGAGGAGATCTGGGTCGGCGGCCGCGGGCCAACGCACTTCACGAGCGACGGACTCGAGTACCACAATCTCCCAGCCAACCTCGACTTCGCTGACTTCTCGGGCGAGGAGACAATCCTCGACCCTCGGAACGAAGCGGTGCTCCTCTGGCACGGTTACGCCGGCTTTTCGCTCATCTAGCACCGGAGGGAAAAGTGATGGCTGATAAACCAGTGACCCTCCTCCGCCCTCTCCGCGAGGTGCGCGGCGAAATCGCAACAGTCCACGTGAGCTGGGGCGACGAGGGCAACGGCAAGCTCCGGGTCTTCGTCCGCGACCGAGCCGGAGGACTGCTCGCCGACTGGCGCGAAACCAAGCCCGTGGGGAATGCTCTGCTGACCGCCCGCGTCATCATCATGGACGCCGTCGCCGGCGCATTCGGCCCAGGAGCAATCCGCGAGTGTGTCCACAGCTCGGACGCGATTCTCTTTCATCTCCGCTAGGAGCTCCCCCCTTCTCCGCCAACTGGCGGATTCGGGGGGCAAGCCGGTGGACAGGTCCATCTCCGCTAGAGGCCACGGCCCGAGGCGGTTTTTTTATAGGATACGAATTACGAATCAACGCTAATTTACGAATAATCAGACGACGAAAGTACGAATGGGTACGAAAATACGAATTGAATTTTCAAAGTGCTACTCACAATTTGCCATTTGCTATTCGCCGATATACGCTCTCTGTAGTATGCCTCTCCCCGACCTACGCCCCACTGCCGCCGCAGCCGCGCCGGATGAGCAAATTTTTGAGCAAACCCTGCGCCCCAAGACGCTCGCCGAGTTTGTCGGCCAGGAAAAAATCAAGGAGAACCTGTCAATATTTCTCGAAGCCGCGCGCCGGCGCAAAGAGCCGATTGAACACGTGCTCCTTTACGGCAACCCGGGCTTGGGCAAGACCACATTGGCTCACGTCATCGCGGCTGAGATGCGGGTGCCGATTAAAGTGACCTCTGGTCCGGCGCTCGAAAAAGTCGGCGACCTCGCCGCGATTCTCTCATCGCTCGAGCCGGGCGAGGTGCTTTTTGTGGACGAAATCCACCGCTTAAACCGGCAAATTGAAGAGGTGCTCTACCCGGCGATGGAGGATTTTGCCCTAGACCTCGTCGTGGGCAAGGGGCCGGCGGCGCGCACCCTCCGGCTCACCCTCCCGCGTTTTACCTTAATCGGCGCGACCACGCGGATGTCGCTCCTCTCCTCGCCGCTCCGCGACCGCTTTGGCGTCACCTACCGGCTGGACTATTACGAAGAAAAAGAAATCCTTTCAATTTTGAAACGCAGCGCCAAACTGCTCGGAGTTGCTGCGGGAGAAATTGCGCTCCAGGAAATTGCCAGCCGCTCGCGCCGCACGCCGCGGGTCGCCAACAGGTTATTGAAGCGCGTCCGCGACTATGCCGAAGTCCGGCATTCCGGTACAATCACGAGTGAAATCGCCGTCCAATCCCTCGCTTCGCTCGAGGTTGACCGACTCGGACTGGACGCTGTTGACCGGCGGCTCCTCACAGCCATTATCGAGCGCTTCCGCGGCGGTCCGGTCGGACTTTCGGCGCTCGCCGCCGCCACGGCGGAAGAAGTGGACACGATTGAAGAAATTTACGAACCGTTCCTGCTCCGGCTGGGGTTCCTCGAACGCACGCCGCGCGGCCGCCTCGCCACGCCACGCGCTTACGAACATCTGGGACTAAAGCCGCCGGAGAGACCGACGCTTTTGTAAACGCCATGCTTCCTTTATATATAATTCTCATCCCCTTTGCCCTCTTCGCTGGCGGGGTGCTGCTCTACGGTCTGCTCACAATGATTTCCCTCTATAACTTCGGCGGGGATTTTTCCGCTTTTCTCGCGACTTTCCTGTTTTGGGCCGGCGCCGCGACCGTCCTTTTTTTCGCCTGGAACGAGCTCGGGGGAGTTGACTGGAACCAGCCGCTCCTGAATTTTTCAATTTTTTCCTCAGCCAGCTTTTAATTTTTGCTATGCACTTCCCTTTTCTCATAAAAATCCACGGCGGCGAAATGGAAAAGCCGGCGATTTTCATGCGCAAGCATCCGCTGATTCTTTTCGGCCAGTCCTTGCTCTATCTCGCCCTGCTCACCGGACCATATATTGCCTATCTCGTGCTCCGCGATGTTGCGGTCGAGTGGCTGAACCATCCCACGCTCGGCCCGGCGGTGCTCCTGCTGGTCACGCTCTACGATCTTTTTGTCCTCCTGCTCTTCTACGCCGCCTACATGGACTGGTATCTGGATATCTGGGTCGTGACCAACGAACGCATTGTAGACGTGAACCAGCACGGCGTCTTTGGCCGCGAGATTGCCGAACTCCAGCTCTCCAAAGTGCAGGATGTCGCCTCGGAGCAGAAGGGCGTTTTTGCCACCATCTTCCACTACGGTTTAATCCGCGTGCAAAGCGCCGGAGAAAAGGCGCAATTTGAATTCGCCGGCATCCCTTACCCTCATGACATTGCCCGTAAAATTCTCGAACTGGTGCAGGCCGACCAAAAATGGCACCGTGAAGCGCTGGCGCAGGAGATTAAAGGCACGCAATAATCTATGGCCACTACTCAAATATTCATCGTTTTGGTGCTGGCTTTGGCTGGACTGCTCTATTGGTGGTACAACTCGCGGCAGAGAGCCGGCGGCGGCTTCAAGGGAACGGTGCTCCAAACCTACACCCGCGATTTGACCAAAGAGGCCGAGGCTAAGGCGCTCGACCCGGTCATCGGCCGCGCCGAGGAGATTGACCGAGTAATCCACATTCTCTCGCGCCGCACCAAAAACAATCCTCTGCTTTTGGGCGAGCCCGGAGTCGGTAAAACTGCGGTCGTGGAAGGAATCGCCCGGCGCATCGCCGCCGGCGACGTGCCCGACAATCTCCGTGACAAACGGGTGCTCGCTTTGGACTTAGGCGGCCTCATCTCCGGCACCAAGTATCGCGGCGAGTTCGAAGAGCGGATGAAAAAATTGACCGATGAAATCAAGGGGACGGCGCGGCGGATCATTCTCTTTATTGACGAAGTGCACATGATCGAGCAGGCCAAAGGGGCCGAGGGAGCGATGAACGTCTCGGATATATTAAAACCGGCGCTCTCTCGCGGCGAGCTCCAGGCCATCGGCGCCACCACCTGGAAAGAATATGAACATTTAATCAAACCCGACGACGCCCTGAACCGCCGCTTCCAGCCGGTGATTGTCGGCGAGCCGTCAGAGGAAGCCACACTCCAGATACTGCGCGGCATTAAAGAGGTCTATGAGGCGCATCATGGAGTCGTCTTTGACGACGCGGCGCTCCTCGCCGCCGTCAAGCTCTCCAAAAAATTCATCAAAGACCGCTATCTGCCGGACAAAGCCATTGACCTCATGGACGAAGCCGGCGCCAAAGTCTCGATTGAAGCGGCGCACAACGCCAAACATGCCATGGGACTGCTCCATGCCGCCGGCGCCGCCGTCGCCACGCGGGGACAAACTTTATCCGAGGAAGAAAAACGCCTGCGCGATGAACTCGAACATCTCAAAGCTTTGGAATCAGAACTGACCGAGGAAGCGGAACTCACGGAAATCCGCAGCCGCCTGGAGCACCTGGTTGGGGCCATGGAGAAACTGCGCAGGAAAGAACTTACTGCCGCGCGGCCCACGGTGTCGGCCGCAGATATCCGTGAAATCGTCGCCGAGTGGATTGGCAAAAAGCCGATTGACCTTGAAGGTCTGTAAAACAGACCTTGAAGGTCAAGAGACATCCACCGGTTGACAAATTTCTGATTTTCGCTTAACCTTGTTGGTTGCTTTTCTCCCTCGGGCGTGTCCGAGAGAGATAAAGAGCTCCTTAACCCAAAAGCGCCAAAAGCGCAGAAAGACAGGAAAATGCGAAGCTCGTTTTTGGCTTTGGCCCTCGGCGGGCTCGTCGGCTGCGGCGACAGCGTCACCACCACATCACTGCCGCCGGCTGACGCCGGAAATGACTTGGTGAGCGAGGAGTCCGATTCAAAGTCCGAGTCCGACGCTCTCTTCCCCGACGCAGGCGACAGCGCCGATTCGCCGGACTCTCCCGAGTCGGTAACCTGCGCGCTCCCCCCGGACTGCGACGACAAGGACCCCAAGACCGTGGACATCGTCTCGGGCAACTCCTGTGAGCATGAGCCGGCTCTAGGCCCGGCCGCGCCGGAGCGGATGGACGCCGACTTCCTCTGCGAGCAGAAAAAGCAGGCGACTTGCGTCAAAAGTCCGTCAGTCGAGTTTTTCGACTATGACACCTGCGCCCGGCAGAAGGAATTCGAGTCGCCGCCTTGGCCGTGGTGGGACTCGGGCTACCCCTTGGCGTTCCTCTACTATAAGAGCGTCCTGCCGGCCAAAAAAATCCGCCTGCACCTCACGCTCTCGGTCGGGGTCCTCTCCGATCGCTACGAGGCCATCGTCTACGAAGGTAAGAAGGAGGTCTCCTACGGAATCCTCTCCGCCGCGGAGCTCGAAGCGGACAAGCTCGTCGTCGCCGCCGTCCCTTCGGGCGACGGCTATTGGACGCCGCTGTCGCTCCGGCCGAGCGGGAATCTCGCCGCTCACGCGGTGCAGTTTTCCTTCGAAGGCGTGACCGACGAGGAGAACGGCGTCTTTTACTCGGCGGGCTGCGACGGGGAAAAGTGGAGCGTCTACGGCCTCTTTCACACCGTGCCGCGACACGGGATTCTGAGAATCGGCGACGCTCCCGCCGGCCTCGGCGGCTGCATGGGAACTCCAGCGCGCCGCGACGCCGACAAGGTGACGAAGGGCGGGTTCTACCGCACACTCTGCGATCCGACGGTCTGGCTTGTGGACGCCGGCCAGAAAACCCGCCGCGCCTTTAACGGCGGCAAGCCGGGGCTCTGGAGCTGGCTCTTCAAGCAGGAGCAGTACGATCCAGTCCTCTTCTGCAGCCGCGACCTCAACGTCGTGCCCGACGGCGCGCTCGACGCCATCCCAGTCGGAAGTCCGATCGGGAACTAGGGAGTGCCTCCAAAGCACTCTTTTTTTAATACACCGACCTTGAAGGTCTGTAAAAAACACGGACCTTCAAGGTCTGTGGACTTGCTTTCTCACTTCTGTGTTATAATAGATTCAACAATAATTTTATTACTTTTAGCCAATTTTATGGTGGAGGTCATCACCAAAACTAAGGTTTCAACCCGAACTAAAGTACTCGTGGCCGTCGGCACGCTGTTCCTTTTCGCCGTCGCCGCTTATGGTTTTACTTATTGGACGGAATTGACTTTGCCGGAGGAACAGGTCACCAGCGAGCAGCCAACATCAAGACTTGCTCCAGAAGAACAACCGGCAGCCGGCGAGGCCCTTACTACTGAGGGACAACCAGTGGCGGAACGAACGCCGCCGGAAGAACGAACAGCGGGCGGCTGGTCCTGCCAGACCGATCTGGAAATTACGTACGAAAATTTGCACCCAGCAACCGCACCTTATCAGACAGTGGGTACCTTTAAGATTAAGAATCCGTCAACCGAAGCTAAATGCAAAGCAAGCATCAAACAAATTGTCTTGGTGCCAACTATAAAAAATTTCGAACCGGGGATTTACCCCGTTTTACTCCGTAAAGCTGCTGCCAAGCTTTCCGAGCAACAGATAATAGCTGCTAGCGAGTGGCCGCTCCCAGCCGCAAAAGTTGATTTTTACTTTACTAATCCTTTAATTATCGCTCCGAATACGGAGGAATCGCTGCTGCTTCAGATTGATGTTAGCAAAAAGACCGTCAAAGAGAACCAGTACCTCACGTTATCAATTCCTGCCTGGGGAATCGAATGGCAGGACGATGTAGCATCTGGCCACCTCTCTCCCGCTGTATCTTATGATTTCTATCATCAGATTCACCCGATTTGTAAGGATGTCTCGATAGCTTTTGATCCAACCTTGCCGCCAAGTTATCTTTCCGGCGCTCTTTATGCCCGATTGCTTGGCTTCAAACTTACAAACCCCAATTCCTTTAAGGACTGTGTATTTAATCCAACCAGCTTCACTCTTGATCTGAAGGCCGTAATTTCTCCATCAAATCCAAAGCAACTGTTGATCTTTCGGCCGGTAGGTACAACCAAAAAATCAGATGAACTCACAAAAAAGGAAGCGGATCTCTCTGACATAAAACCTGTATTTGTTTCCACCTATAAAGACTTTGACCTTTTACCGGGGGAATCAAAGTCGTACGATGTCTTTCTTGACATGAAAAACACACAAGGAGTCCCATTTGAAATTACGCTTAACAATACATCATTCGGGTGGAGTTCCAATGGTGTCTACTATCCATCGACTACTGTCACTCCCTCCAGTGTAAAGCAAAAAGTATCCGCTGAGACTCTTGCTTGCGAAAAAGCGCTCGATGTCGAATCAATTCCGGTCGCACTGGTTAAGACGGCAACAACCAAAAGTCAGTTAAATTCTTGGCCGATACTTAAATTCAAACTCACCAACATCTCACAAGGTTGCACAGCTATACCCAAATCTTTCGTTTTGGATCTAACTGGTCAGTGCGATTCACCATTTAATTGCTATACGCCCCCGCCTTCTCCTGTCACCAATATTAAATTAATTCAAGGAGACAGCCTGATTGATGCCAATTTCCAGGCGCTGACTTACGGAACCGTCAACAACGAATATGGTACCAAAGGCCTCATCATTAACTTCAAAAATGTCTTTCTGAAACCGGGCGAGTCCCGTACATTTACCGTCACAGCTAACATGACCAATTACGCCGAGAATGAATTTTACTATCTCTTCGCAAAAATCCCTAAGTATGTCTTCGGCCTTCATTACTTAGATGACGGCTTCTATGGCGGTCTAATTTATTCGGATCAAACGGACACCCAGCATTTCACAACAAAAGGAGTTGCTGGTTACAAGGGAGGGGGATAAAATTGTTGTCAAAAATCGCTCCGATGGCCATCGGAGCGATTTTGTTAGTTGGTTCGAAATTGGACTACGACGTTACGTCGGGAGTCAGATTTTGATACTTACCACAATTTCTTCACCTCCACCCCGGTGTAGTAGTACTTGAGAATTTGGTCCCAGGTCCATTTGTCCTCGTCGGCGCGGTAGGCGGCGTCGCGGGCTGACAATCCGACGCCATGTCCCCACATTTTTTTGCCCTTATCGTACGTCGCCTCGACGGAGAGAAGCCACGGCTTAGCGCCCCCGCCCCAGACCTCGGTCCAAGCGCGAGTGCGGCCGTCGGAGTTGGCGTAATAGGGCGTGACCACCACTTCATTATTATAATGCACCAGGGCGCCGCGCGACTCTTCCACGGCCCGGACGATATTCGGCTGATTGAGCTCGCGATTATAACCGCGGTAAACTTGGTCGCCGGCGGTGGAGTCCAGCGTAAAAGTGATGTGCTTGCCCGGATGGGTCAGGTGCCAGTAGGCGTAAGTGCGCGCCGCCGTGACCAGCGCCTTTTGATATTCGTGAGGCGAAGTGTTGCCGGTCTCAGCCAAGCCGTAGAGATATTTTTCAATCGGCAATTCGTTGATGACCCAAGTCACGTCCGCCGGCGCGTAGTAGCGAATCTCCAAAGTGTCGCGGAAACGGCCGTTGTTTACCCAGGAATTCCAGTACTCCGCGCCGCCGGCATTCACCTGCGTTATCCCCTCGTCACCGTTAACCGGGATAAAACGCGCGATGCCAGAGAAAGTCAAAGGACTTGCCCCCGCGCCAGTCACGGTAAAAGCGCCGCTGGCGCCGATTTTTACCGTTACCGCCAGCCCCGGCGGCACGCGGCCGAGCTCCGCGCTGGCGGCATCACGGACAATCAGCTCGCTCGCGGAGGAAAGCACTAGCGTGCTGACCGGCACAGTCGTTGTGCCGATGCGGATTTTCGGTTCAGGAATGAGCGTCCCGACGGGTATGGCTGGCGCGACCGAAGGCGGCGCCTCATTGGCGTAAGCCGCGTTTTCCGTCACACTCACTGGCAGTTCAAAAACCCCGCCCGGCACATCCTGATCTTCCACCGTTAACTTAAACTTGGCCGAATACTCGCCCTTGCTGGCTGGCGCTTTGAGCGTAAAGCGGACAAAAACAGTGTTGCCCGGCTTGACTTCCTCGGCCACGGAGAGCGCCACTGTCTTCGATGGCCAGGAAGCGTCGGAAAAATCCGGCGCGTCTCCAGCCGCGATTCTGACCCCGCCGTCGTGCACGAGTTTCCGCAGCCCCCACGGCGCCGTGCCGCTGTTTTTAAAAAGCACACTCACCTCGGACCGTTCCCCGCCTTTAAGCGTGAGCCCATTGGTATTCATCAGCAACCGGGTCGCCATGAGCGAACCGGCGGGAGGCGCGCTCGGCTCCGTCGGCGCTGCGGCTGGCGGCGCGGCACTCACCGCCGCTCCTTTACCCGAGACAGTGACCACGAGCCCAAACCGGCCGCCGCTGAGCCAAGCGCGGTCTTCGGCCGCGAGCTGAAAATTTTCGTTGTAAGTGCCGGGGAGCTCCGGCGCCTTGATGGTGACAACGATTGTTCCTTTGGCGCCCGGCGAGACGTCGGCGGCGAGAGCTCCGGTCTGCGATTTGGAACGCCAGTTTGACGCCGCCAATTTGCTCGCGTGGTATTTCGGCTCCCAAGTATAAAAGGAAATATAATTAGCGCCGCTCTTCCGCCACGCCGAGCCGCCGTTATTTTTAAAAGTCACGCTGACCTCCCGCGCCTCGCCCGGCTTCAAATTAAGCGCAGTTTCTGAAATTGAAACTAGCTGGGCCGAATAACTGCCGGCGGCCGAAACCGGCCGCGGCAAAATAAACGCCGCGGCAAAAATCAAAATCGCCGCCAGCGCGGCCGATGTTTCGCTCCGCCGCGCCAAACGGCGTCCCCACAAGTTGATTGATGAAAAGTTGCGCATGTTTTTAAAACTGACTTTTATTTTTGTATTGTTAAAATATTATACCATTTTTTGCCTCTAAAGTCAATTTACAAAACCGCAACCGCAGGGTTACAATGAATTAAATCATACAAATTAATTCTCCCTTTGCTAAAGGGAGCACCCGCAGGGGGAGGGATTTATGAAGCTCCCTCATCAAAAATCCTCCGGCTCGCCAGCTCGCCACCTCCTTTAGGAAAGGAGGAATAAACTGCGACGCCTCAACCTCCCTCTGGTTAACAATACGCAAATCATGTCCACCGCCCAACGCGTCTTCCACCACACCGCGATTCAAGTTGCCGCCCGCGGCGCCGGCACTCTGCTCGGGCTCGTCGCCATCGGCATCATGACCCGCTCCCTCGGACGCGAGGGCTTCGGCGAGTATGCCGCGGTCACCGCTTATCTCGGCGTCTTTGCTGTGCTGATTGATTTCGGCATCTCCACCACCTTGGTCGCCATGCTCTCGGAAGTCGGCGCGGAGGAAAAAAAACTTGCCAGTGGCGCTTTCGGCTTGCGGCTCGCGAGCACCGCGGCGCTCCTCGCCGTGGCCGCGCTTGGCGCTTACCTCACGCCTTACTCGCCGGCAATAAAAAACGGCATCGCCCTGCTCGCGGTCTCCTACCTCCTGGTCGCCGCCCAGCAAATCCAGTTGGCAGTCTACCAGCGCCATCTGCGGATGGACAAGCCGGCGCTCGCCGAAGTTATTGGCAGAATTATCCTTGTAGCCGGCGTCGCTCTCGCCGCGCAGAGCGGCTCGGGATTAAACGGATTTCTCGTCGCGGTTATCGCCGCGAACGCTCTCCAGGCGCTCATCGGCAATTATCTCCTTAAAAACATTGCGCCGCTTGCGCCGGCTTTTGATTGGCAGGTCTGGAAAAAAATCATTCACCGCGCCTGGCCCATCGGCGCCGCTATTGTCTTCAACCTAATCTATCTGCGCGCCGATATTGTCATCCTGTCCCTCACCCGCCCGCTCTCTGAAGTCGGCCTCTACGGCGCCGCTTACCGCGTGGTGGATGTCCTCACGATTTTCCCGATGCTATTTATGGGGATTATCCTGCCCTTTCTCTCCCGCGCCTGGTCGCTCGGGGAAAAAGAAAAATTCTGCCGCGTGCTGCAGCGCGCCCTAGACGCGCTCGCGCTCCTCGCCGCGCCGCTTGTCGTGGTCACTTGGCTCATCGGACCCGAACTTCTCGCGCTTATCGCCGGCGCCAACTTTCGACCGTCCGGGGAAATGCTCAAAACGCTGATTTTCGGTGTGGCCGCCATCTTTATCGCCGCGGCCTTTACCCACGCGGTGGTGGCAGTTAATGCCCAGCGCCGCATGCTTAAATGGCTTGCCGCCGACGCCGCCGTCTCCTTTTTCCTTTATTGGCTGCTCATTCCCCCCCTCGGCGTTCCCGCCGCGGCGGCAATCACGGTCTTGTCCGAAGCGCTGGCCATGCTCGCGGCCATTGCCGTCGCAATCAGCGCGAGCGGCGCGAGGCTCTCGCTCTCCGTGAGCTTCCGGGCCGTTTTGTCCGCGCTCGGGATGTTCGCCATGATGCTCCCCTTCGCTCAAATGCCGGTTGTCATCCAACTTTTCGCGGCGCTCATTGCTTATCTTGCCTTAGCCGTCCTCCTCAAAGCGATCACCCCCCGAAATATCCGCGAACTTCTCGCTTTACGCAGCTCACCCATTGGCGATGTTGATTAAATTGTGATTTTTTTCTACTCACTATTCACGACTCACTAAAAAGTATGACCCCCTCAAAAATTTTTTTCACCAAAGGCGTCGGACGCCACAAAGAACAGCTCGCCTCTTTTGAGATGGCGCTCCGCGACGCGGGCATTGAAAAATTCAATCTGGTGACGGTCTCTTCCATTTTTCCGCCCAACTGCAAAATTGTGCCCAAAGCTCAAGGATTAGCCGAGCTCTCCCCCGGGGAAGTCGTTTTTTGCGTGATGTTTTCCAACGCCACCAACGAACCGAATCGCCTCGTTGCCACTTCCGTCGGCTTGGCCCTGCCGGCGGACGCCAACCAATACGGCTATCTCTCGGAACACAAATCCTTCGGCGAAACCGAGGAACACGCCGGCGAATACGCCGAGGACCTGGCCGCCTCAATGCTCGCCACCACTTTGGGAATAGATTTTGACCCGGACACGGCCTGGGACGAACGCGAAAAAATTTACAAGGCCAGCGGTAAAATAATCCGCACCTCAAATATCAGCCAATCGGCCATCGGCGATAAAAACGGCCTCTGGACCACGGTTGTGGCCGCCGCCGTCTTTGTGCCTTAATAAAACCGCTCTACGTTCTATGTTCTACGTACTAATAATCCTCTAAATTATGCCCCGCTATCCCCAACCGTTCAACGATATCGTCCATTTTTTTGACCGCCTGGAAGACCGCGTCCGGCATAAACTGGTCCATTATCGTATTCTCTACGCCGTCATCGCCACAGTGGGGCTGGTGCTCTTTTGGCGCGGCATTTGGCTTTTTATTGATGACCTACCGTTTTTCTCCAATCCTTTAATCTCCATTCTCTTCGGGCTCGCGATACTGCTCATCACCGGCGTCTACGTGACCATGATCGGAACAGAAATCATCCGCGCCACGCTCGAACGCGAGGGCCGCACGCTGCGCGAAATCAGCCGCGCCGTCACCCGCGAGGCCGCCGCCAAAGAAGAAGGCCCGGCCACGGCAAATGTACCGGAACAGGAACCCATCGCCCTCCTGCTCCAAGAGGTTAAGGAATTGAAAAGCCGCCTTGATGCTCTGCTCGCCGCGCTCGCCAAAGAACATGAAACAAAAAAATAACGCTGATGCAGACTGAACACCCGGAACAAACTCTAACGCCTTGGTTTGCAGTCGGTACCGACCGCCTGCGGCTCCTCTCTGACGGCCAATCAATTTTCGCCGCTCTGCTTCAAGCGATTGAATCGGCCGAACGGGAAATCTTGGTGGAAATCTACTGGTTCGCGGCGGACGCCGCCGGCGCGCGCGTCCGCGACGCCCTCCTCGCCGCCGCGCGACGCGGCGTGACTGTAAGGGTCGTCTATGACAGTTTTGGCAGTTTATACACTAACGAAAAATTTTGGAGCGAGCTCCGCCGGCAGCCCTCCGCGCGGGTTCGGATTTTTGGCCCGCTGGCTCCTTGGCGGCGGCGCTTCAAATTCGGGCGATTGCTCCGCCGCGACCACCGGAAGCTGGTGGTAATTGACAGCGCGCGCGCTTTTATCGGCGGCTTCAATATCGGTAACGAATGGTGGCCGCCGGACGGCGCTCGCGGCTGGCGCGACGACGTACTGGAGCTCATCGGCCCGACCGCGCTTGAAATCCGTTCTCTTTTTTGGCTCTCCTGGCGGAAGCTCGGCGGCGGCCTCCCCGGCCGCGTGCCGCTCATCCCGCGCGAGGGCAATGGCTTGGTTTGGCTGATTGCCAACGACCGGCGCATTTCGCGGCGCCGCGAGATACGCCGTACCTATCTCCAGCATATCCGCCGCGCGCGAGAATCCATCGACATCGCCAATGCCTATTTTCTCCCCGACCACATCGTTTTTCGCGCGCTCCGAGCGGCGCGTCGGCGAGGCGTTCCGGTCCGGATACTGCTCCCGGAAAAAAATGACGTCCCGCATTTCGGGTTGGCGCAAATCGCCCTGATTCCCAAACTCATCCGAGACGGTTTTGAAGTTTATCTGTATCGGCCGGTAACTTTCCACTCTAAAACCGCCATCATCGACGATTTTGTGACCATCGGCAGTTACAACCTCGACCACCGCTCCTGGCGCTACAATCTGGAATGCAATCTGGCGGTGTTTGACCGGCCGTTTGCCGAGATGGTGCGGAAAAATTTTGAAAACGACCTCAAAGAAGCGCGACTCATAACTGAAGCCGAGATTCATAAATTTCCATTGCTGCTGCAAACAGCCGGCTGGCTGCTTTTGAAACTGAGTTTTATGCTTTGAAAAGATGGAGGGGCAGCAGCCCCTCCATCCCTTGTCAGATACACATTGTGTCGGAAAAAATAATGACGCTTCGCCAATCATAGACATCTTATGCCGTTTCTCTGGTTTATATTCTTTCTCGTCTCGGGCGTTTACGCTTATCGGCACCCGAATTTTGCCGCGCTCCCGATAATCGCCGCTCTGCCGGCCTACGTTGCCCGCACCCGCTTGTTTGGACTCCCCACGACCCTGCTCGAGGCGGTTTTGCTCGGCTCATTTTTGGGCTTTGCCGCGGCGCGCTGCAAAAATCTAAATAAGCTGTATCGCCAATCGCCATTTTTTTATCCGGCGCTCGCGCTCCTTGCCATCGCCGCTGTTTCCACTTTCGTCGCCCCAGATTTTAATGCCGCTCTGGGCATCTGGCGCGCCTATTTTTTGGAACCGATTCTCATCTTACCGCTCTTCGCCGCGACACTCCGCCAAGAACACGGCCGCCTCTGGCTCTTCCGTTTACTCGCCGCTGTTGCTGTTTCTGTTTCTCTAATTGCCATCCTTCAAGCGCTGGGTCTCCTCCCGATAGTCGCCCCCTGGCAGAGAGAACTCCGCGCCACCAGTATCTTTCCCTTTCCCAACGCCGTCGGACTCTTTCTCGGACCGCTCATCCCCTTTTTCGCCGCGCTCGCGGTCTACGCCAAACAGGGCCGCCTGATATTTGCTCTGACCGCGGTACTTTCCTTCCTCGGCATTCTAACCTCAGAGACCGAGGCGGCCGTTGGCGGCGCGCTCCTCGCTCTATTGCTCCTCGTGTTCTTGACCGGAAAAAAGTTGCGCCTAGCCGCAATTGCCTTCCTTATATTAATAACCGCCGTCTTCGCCGCGAATACGGACGCGAGACAAACTTTAATTCAAAAGCTCTCTTTCCAGGACTGGTCCGGCACCGTGCGCCGCGTGATGTGGCGTGAGACAGTCGCCATGCTTCGGACGCGGCCGATTTTCGGCGCCGGGCTCTCCGGCTATCCGCGCGCCGTCGCGCCGTTCCATCCCGACAAAAAAGTGGAAATCTTCCAATACCCGCACAGTGTCTTTTTGAATGTCTGGTCCGAGCTCGGAGTCGCCGGAATTGCGGTTGGGGTTTGGATAATGTGGGTCTTTTGCCGCACCCTGGGGCTAAAAAAACGCGACGAGACGCGGCATCTGCGCCTCGCCGCCGGTTTGGCAATGCTCGCCCTGCTCATCCATGGCCTAGTGGACGTCCCCTATTTCAAAAACGATTTGGCGCTCTTGACTTGGTTCTTGCTGATTCTGCCTTGGGCGGCTCGACAAAACGAGACAAAAAAGATAATTTAACGGGACGTCGAATAATCATCTACGCCTGAGCGGAGGGGTGGCCGAGCGGTTGAAGGCGCAGGTCTCGCCCCGACGTAAAGTCGGGGTCCCGCAGACATTAAAAATTTGATATAGCGGTGCGGGAAAAACCTCCTTGCATCCAGCGCGGAGGGGTGGCCGAGTGGTTGAAGGCGCAGGTCTCGAAAACCTGTATACCTGCAAAGGTATCGCGAGTTCGAATCTCGCCCCCTCCGCACTGGATGAAAAAGGTATCGCGAGTTCGAATCTCGCCCCCTCCGCCCAGGCGTAAAAACTGTGTCTCGCCCCGACGTAAAGTCGGGGTCCCGCAAACATTAAAATTTGATATAGCGGTGCGGGAAAAACCTGTATACCTGCAAAGGTATCGCGAGTTCGCCTGCCGGCCGAAGCCTTGGCGTAGGCGGTAATCTCGCTCCCTCCGCCTTCGGTCCGCCGAAGCGGACCTACGGCGTGACGAAGTCCGCCAGTAGGTATGCGAAGGCGACTTACACAACTATGCATTACGTGTATTCACTACAATGTAAAGATGGTTTCTATGTTGGCTGTACAGACAATATTGAGGGAAGATTAGAAAGACATCAGAGAGGTCATGTTCCAGCAACAGCCAATCGATTACCTGTAAAATTAGAATTTTATTTTGCCATTGAAGATAAGTATAAGGCCTTCGAATTCGAAAAATATTTAAAATCTGGCTCGGGCAGAGCTTTTATCAATAAACATTTAATCTAAAAACGAAGAGCTTCCACCTATGAAGTCAATAAAGTCGGCGGTTATTTATGGATTTCTGATTTGGTTGATTCCTTTTACCGTCGCTTTTCTAATCTTTCCTTTGCGCATTTCGGACCGTCCGTTTTTTGAATCAATCATGCCCGTAGCAGTGACAGCTACCACTGTGATCTTTACAGTTTTGTATTTTAAAAAGGTTGAAGCGAATTTTCTAAAAGAAGGCGCCCTCCTAGGCGCGGTATTCTTGGCCATCAGCATCACCATTGATCTTTTAATGTTTAGCCGCGGACCAATGGCCATGCCCCTGCTCAATTATGTCAAAGACATTGGCTTTACTTATCTGCTCATTCCGGCAATAACCATTGGCACCGGCTACATTCTTGATTTGAAGAAACGATAATATGGAACAATTTCTTCACTAGACCATTCCCCGGAAAGGCTGGGCCTCCCGCCACCGAGATTGGGTCTCGCGAGATCCAATCTCGGGACGGCATGTGATATACTACTTCCGCTATGTCTTCCCCCGTCCGCAAAGCGATTATTCCCGTGGCCGGCCTGGGCACGCGTTTTTTGCCCGCCACCAAGGCCCAGCCCAAGGAGATGATTACCTTGGTTGATAAACCGGTCATCCAATATATTGTTGAGGAGGCGGTGGCCGCCGGAATTGAGGAAATCATCTTTGTCACCTCCATCGGCAAGCGGGCGATTGAAGACCACTTTGACCGCAACTTTGAGCTGGAGTACCGGCTTAAACAAAAGGGGAAGAAAAAAGAACTGGACGAGGTCTCGCGCATCGGCAAACTGGCCAAGTTCGCCTTTGTCCGCCAATCCAAACCCATGGGCGACGGTCACGCCATCCTCTCCGCCCTCCCCTTTGTGGACGAACACGAACCTGTGGCCGTGCTCTTCGGCGACGCCGTCACCGATTCGCGCGTGCCGGCAATCAAACAGCTCATCGCCGCCTACGAGCGCTACGGCGACCCGGTGGTCGGCGTCACTCGCGTGCCCAAAAAAGATATCGCCGGTTACGGCGTGATTGACGGCGCGCGAGTCGGACCGCGCACCTACGAAATCCGTCGTTTTGTGGAAAAACCGTCGCCGACGGAAGCTCCTTCCAACATGGCGGTGATGGGCGAATACGTGCTCACGCCGGAAATTTTTCAAATCTTAAAACGCCAAAGGCCGGGCAAGAACGGCGAAATCAGAATCGCCGACGCGCTTATTGCCGCGCTAAAAAAAGGCAAGCCGCTCTACGGCGTGGATGTGGAAGGCGTTTGGTATGATTGCGGCAATAAACTGCGCTTTCTCGTCGCTTCGGTGGCTTTCGGTTTGAAACATCCGGAGGTCAACGGCGAGTTCAAAAAATATTTGAAAAAAATGTTAGCGCGTTAAGTGTGTTAGCGAGCCACCGCCTCCGGCGGGGTCACGCCAACGGCGGGATTAACGCGTTAACCAGCCAACACGCAAACCCGTTAACCCGCTAACATTAACCAGCCATGACTCGGCCAAAAAAAATTTTCCTGACGACTGTCGCCCTGCTCCTCACCGCTGGTCTGGGCTGTAAAGGCGCCTCCCCCGAGCTCGCCCGGGCAACCAAACCGGTCGCTTTGAGCATCTGGGGAGTTTTTGACGACCAAGACGCCTATGACCAGGTTATTAACGACTATCGCGTGAGCCACCCTTACGTGCAAATCCAGTACCGCAAACTCCGACCGGAAGAATACGAACAGGAACTCCTGAACGCCTTGGCCGAAGACCGCGGACCGGATATTTTAATGCTCCGTAACAGCTCGCCGCGCGCCTGGCAGACCAAACTGGAACCGATGCCGCGACAGGTCACCGTCGCCGAACTGGTCACTCAGGGGACAGTTAAAAAAGAACAGGTCTTTGAACTGCACCAAAAAAACACCCCCTCGCTCCGCGGACTCCAAGCCGTTTTCCCCGATCAAGTTATCCGTGACGCCGTGCTTGAGGTTGAAGAACAAACCGGCCCAACCGCCGTGGAGAAAGTGAAAAGAATTTATGGTTTGCCGCTCTCAATTGACACCCTGGCGCTTTACTGGAACCGCGACCTGCTGAACGCCAAGGGCATCGCCGAGCCGCCGACCGATTGGACCGCCATCCAGCAAGCGGTCAAAAAATTAACCAAACTGGAGGGGACCGAGGTTGTCCAGTCGGGTGTCGCCGCCGGCACGGCGAAAAATGTGGAGCGGCCGACGGACATCCTCTCGCTCCTGATGATGCAGAACGGGACACTGATGACTGACGAGGGCGGCAGTGTCGCCTTTAACACCCGGCCGCCGGGCGCGGCAGAACGCGAGTTCCCGCCCGGGATTGAAGCTCTGGTCTTCTACACCGACTTCGCCAACCCGACCAAAGAGGTCTACAACTGGAACGATTCCCTGCCCAACTCTTTGGACGCTTTTGTCGCCGGCAAAAGCGCGATGTTTATCGGCTATCAATACCACTTGCCCCTCATCCGCGCCCGCGCGCCCAAACTCAAATTCGGCGTCGCGCCGGCGCCCCAGATCGCCGGCAATCCCGAGGTCAACTTTGCCAACTACTGGCTTTACGCCGTTTCCAAAAAATCAAAAAATAAAGAACTGGCCTGGGATTTTCTGATTTCGCTGGCCTCGGAAAAAGAGGCCAAAAAATATCTAGCGGCCACGGGCAAGCCCACCGCGCTCCGCTCGCTCATCCAAGACCAAATTGAAGACGTCAATCTGGGTGTTTTTGCCGGACAGATTCTCACGGCCCAGAGCTGGTACCGCGGCTATGACGTCGCCGCCGCCGAACAGGCGTTCAAAGACCTGATTGACCAAACGCTCGCGGGCGGCAAGCCGGAAGACATCATGAGCGTGGCCGCCTCACGGGTCCAGCAAACGCTCACGCCGAAGCAATGAGGTTTAATTCTCCCTTTGCTAAAGGGAGTACCCGCAGGGGGAGGGATTTATCGGGTGCAGGGGATAGTGGATAGGGCCCGGCAGTGAAACGCCGACAGCTTGACAAATGTCATCTCGACCAACGTGGAGAGAACTTCAACGTAAAAACGTCATCTCGACCAACGTGGAGAGAACTTCAACTCGCTAAAATAAAAAGAACTGAAGATCCCTCGACTTCGCTCGGGATGGGCATAATGGTGAAAACGTGTTGGTAATATCCGTCCTTTTCCGCGTAGTAAAGCGGTAGAATGAGATAATCATTCACTGACTTTAACAATATGGAGAAAAAAACGATGT
>SCSU01000065.1 GCA_004299275.1 Patescibacteria group bacterium | reverse complement strand
CTGGAATACCGTCCCGATGTGACGTCGGGGCGGATGAATGCGCAAGGCGAACCCCGCGAAGCCCGACCTTCGTCGGCCGTAGCCGACTTCGGTCGGCGTAGGCCGAAGGGCGAAATGGGGTATGCTTCGGCGAATGAAAATAGTTGTGATTTCTGATACCTCGGCCGTAAGGCCGAGGAGTCTTCATTATAGCCGCGATACTTTTTTCGTCTATCCACACCTTGTTCGGTTTTGTAGCGGTGGTACGATGAGAGACTTTATGCCCGGAAGTGAAACGCCGGCAGCAAGCCGGACACAGACCTTGAAGGTCTGTAAAAATTGACCTTTGAGGTCTGTGCTAATATTCATAAAACAAGTTCGTTCAACGAACCCCGCCAGGCGGGATTCAGAGTCGGCGTTCTACTTCCGGGTATGACTCGCGAGATTGTATTAGACATCGAGACGCAAAATACTTTTCAGGATGTCGGCAAGTACGACCATCGCCTGCTCAAGGTCTCGCTGGTCGGTTTTCATGATTCTGCCGATGATAGCTGGCAATGTTTGCGCGAGAGCGAGCTTTACCGGCTCTGGCCGCTTTTGGAGCGCGCCGACCGTCTCATCGGCTACAATCTCATCGGTTTTGACCTGCCGGTGCTCAATAATTATTACCCGGGCAACCTGCTCAACCTGCCGACCTTAGATATCATGGCGGAAATTGAAAAGAAAATCGGTTTTAGGGTGAAGCTTGACGATGTTGCCCAGGCCACGCTCGGGGTAGGCAAGAGCGGCACCGGGCTGATGGCCATCGAGTATTTCCGCCGCGGCGAATGGGAGAAGCTTTCCGATTACTGCTTGCAGGACGTCAAAGTGACGAGGGACGTTTACCTTTACGGTCGGGAAAAGGGGGAGATTTGGTATAACGACCGCGGCAGTGGCCGCCGGACAGCGGTGACGGTTGATTTCGCGCCCGCGCGCCTCCGGCAAGCCGTAAACTTAACTATGCCGTTTTAAATGTTAACGGGTTTGCGGGTTAACGCGTTAATCCCGCCGTTGGCGTGACCCCGCCGGAGGCGATAGCTCGCTAACACGCAAACTCGCCAACGGCGCTTGACATACCAGTTATCCACACCGGAGAACACAACATCTTGTGGTATAGTATACCTGTCAGACACAAGAAATTGTGTTTTTGGCCTGAAAAATCGCCTTTGGCTGGTTTTAAATAACGCGCGTTTCTCCTGAAACGCTTCTAAGGCCGGAATCATTTTTCGAACTTTCCCTTGTAAGTCGTGGACAGGGGAAAACGCGGAAAATAGTGATTCCGGAGGAATCATTATGTCCAATTCCGCCCCCGCCGTTCAAAACAGCGCCGCTCTTTCCACGAAAGTCTCGGAAGAAGTGATGAAGTATCTGACCAAGCTCAAAACCGTGCGCAAGCGCGACGGCTCGGAGCAGGCCTTTGATTCGGAAAAACTCCACGCTTCGCTGCGAGCGGCGCTAAACGCCGGAGGAGTCAGCGACGAAGCACGGGTCATCCGGGTTACCAATCGGATTTTAGCGCGTTTGGAGGAGCGTTTTGACGGCCATACCACGCCCGCGACCGCCGACATCCGCGAAACGGCGGAGATGACCTTGATTGATTATAACTTTCCCCACGTCGTCCGACGCTATATGGGCTGGAGTGAGCTCCTGCGCCGCACCGGGGGAGAGGGCGCAGTTTACGGCAAGGGTATTAGCGTTGCCCGCCGTTTCAGCCGCGAGGGAATTAACCCTTACGACGAAATCGCGTGGGAACGTCGCGACGCCCGTATTACCAACGAAAAAGGCGAAGTGATTTTTGAACAAAAAGACGTTGAGGCGCCGGTTTTTTACTCGCAGACCGCGGTTAACATCATTGCTTCCAAATATTTTCGGGGCAAATTAGACACGCCGTTGCGCGAAACCTCGGTGCGACAGCTCGTTGACCGCGTCGCCCGCACCATCGGCGAGTGGGGCCGGCGCGGTGGTTATTTTGCCGCGCCGGAGGACGCTAACACTTTTGTCGCCGAACTCACCGCGATTTTAGTCAATCAAAAGGCGGCCTTTAACAGTCCAGTCTGGTTTAACATGGGCGTTTTGCCCCAACCGCAGTGCTCGGCCTGTTTTATCAACTCGGTCCAGGACGACATGCGCTCAATTTTGAACCTGGCCGTAACCGAAGGGATGCTCTTTAAGGGCGGGTCCGGGACCGGCACCAATCTTTCCACCTTGCGTTCCTCCCGCGAACACCTTTCCCAATCCTCCGGCAAATCATCGGGTCCGATTTCCTTTATGAAGGGCTTTGACGCCTTTGCTGGGGTGATTAAAAGCGGCGGCAAGACGCGTCGGGCGGCCAAAATGGTGATTTTAAACGTGGAGCATCCGGATATCCGCGACTTTATCTGGTGCAAGGCCAAGGAGGAAAAGAAGGCCTGGGCACTGGTTGACGCCGGTTACGACGGGACGCTGAACGGCGAGGCCTATCAGTCAATTTTTTTCCAGAACGCCAACAATTCGGTGCGGGTCTCCGACGAGTTTATGCGCGCGGCGGACTCCGGCGGCGAGTGGCAGACGCGTTCGGTCACGAGCGGAGAGCCGGTGGAGACGCATCAAGCCAAAGAAATTTTAAAGGAAATTGCCGAAGCGGCCTGGCTGTGCGGCGACCCGGGGATGCAATACGACACCGTGGTGAACGACTGGAACCCCTGCATCGCGACCGCGCGGATTAACGCATCGAACCCCTGCTCGGAGTACATGTTTCTGGACGACAGCGCCTGCAACCTGTCCTCGCTGAATTTGATGCGTTTCCGCCGGCCGGACGGCAGTTTTGACGTGGATGCTTTCCGCCACGCGGCACGGATAATGATTACCGCGATGGAGATAATCGTCGGCAATTCCTCCTACCCCACGCCGGCTATCGAACAAAATTCCCACGACTTTCGGGCGCTCGGCATCGGCTACGCCAATTTGGGGGCGCTCCTGATGAGCCGGGGGCTGGCTTACGACTCGGAGGAGGGGAGGAATTACGCGACGGCGATTACTTCCCTGCTTTCCGGCGAGGCCTATGTCCAGTCGGCGGAAATTGCCGCCAAACTGGGCGCGTTCCGTTATTTTGCCGAGAACCGCGAACCATTCCTCCGCGTGATTGGCAAACATCAGGGCGCCGCCCGCGCGGCCCGGGAGGACGGCGTGCCGGTGGACCTCGCCGCCGCGAGCCGGGGGGCCTGGGAACAAGCCCTGACTCTGGGGCAGGAGCACGGGTTCCGCAACGCGCAGGTTTCTCTTTTGGCGCCGACCGGCACCATTGCCTTTATGATGGACTGCGACACCACCGGCGTCGAACCGGACATCGCGCTCGTTAAATACAAATGGCTGGTCGGCGGCGGTATGCTCAAAATCATCAATAATACCGTGCCCGAGGCCTTGAAGGTGCTCGGTTATACCGAGGTTCAGATTCGGGAAATCCTGGATTACATCGAAAAAAACGACACGATTGAAGGCGCGCCGCACTTGGGCGAGGCGCATCTGCCGGTTTTTGACTGCGCTTTTAAGCCGCAAAAGGGTAAGCGTTTCATCCAATACATGGGCCACATCCGGATGATGGCCGCGGTCCAACCGTTCCTCTCCGGCGCGATTTCCAAAACCGTGAATCTCCCGAGCGAAGCCACGGTGGAAGATGTCATGGATGTTTATGTCCAAGGCTGGAAGCTGGGGCTCAAGGCAATCGCCATTTACCGCGACGGCTCCAAACGGCAGCAACCGCTGACGCTCTCGAATGAGACCGATCAGTCCAAGTCAAGCAGGGGAAAAGCGGAAGTCGCCGCGCCGCGCCGCCGCCGGTTACCGGATGAACGGCGTTCCATCACCCATAAGTTTACAATCGGCAGTCACGAAGGTTATATCACTGTCGGCCTTTATGACGACGGCGCGCCTGGGGAACTCTTTATCGTCATGAGCAAAGAGGGGAGCTCGCTTTCGGGGCTGATGGATTCTTTTGCCACCTCGGTTTCGGTCGGGCTCCAGTACGGCGTGCCGCTCAGAGTTTTGGTCAATAAATTCGTCCACACGCGGTTTGAACCCTCCGGTTACACCCAAAATCCTTCGATTAAGATTGCCAAATCAATCGTGGACTATATTTTCCGCTGGCTGGCGATGAAGTTTTTGTCTGCGGATGACCAAGTGGCCGTGGGCATACAGCTTGCCGCGACACAGGCGAGTGACGCGCTTGTGCCAGCTCCGACGGCCGTCGGGGCGGCACAGCCCAATCTTTTCGCCCCGGGAGCGTTGGGGCCGGTCGCCATTAAAAGTGATGAACCCCAGAGTAAAGGCGCCAACGACCTGACCATGACTTGGAGCAATAACGCCGACGCGCCCTCCTGCCACAACTGCGGTTCAATTATGGTCAGGAACGCCGCTTGCTATAAGTGTTTAAATTGCGGCGAGACCAGCGGGTGCAGCTAAGAACCGAATTACGAATCTACGCGAATGTACGAATGAGTGCGAATTAAAAGCCAAATGTTGTGCGGAAGCAGATTCAAAGAGCCGACCTGTTGTATCCTGATTTGAGTTATAACGTTGTTGGTGTTCTGTATCGCGTTTTTAATGCTCTTGGGCCTGGCTATCATGAGAGACACTACCAAAGAGCAATTGAAAAGTTGCTTACTGAAGAGAGAATTGCCTTTCAATCGCAGGTTGTAATTCCCATTCGATTTCGGGAGACAACGATTGGAAAATATATTGCTGATTTAATCATCGAGGAAAAAATTCTTGTTGAGTTGAAAAAAGAGCAACGCTTAAATCCAAGACATATCCGACAGGTTCTCGCGTATCTTCAAACATTAAATCTCCCTCTGGGAATGATTGCTTATTTTCAAAGTGACGGGGTGTTGTTCAAACGGATTATCAATCATTCCTGTATTTCAGATTAATTTGATTCGTGAATATTTGCACATTCGTGCTTATTCGTAATTCGGTTCCTGTGAAGAACCGTCCTCCCGAACACTGGGGCTTGCTGCAGGTCTACACCGGCAACGGCAAGGGCAAGACTACGGCGGCGTTGGGGGTCGCGTTGCGCGCCGCGGCCATCGGCAAAAAAGTCGCCATTATTTTTTTTGACAAAGGCGGCGAACATTACAGCGAGAGGATTTTTTTGGACTGGCTCGGCCGGCAAAAAATTAAAGGCGGCGGCCGGATTCGGTATCTCGCGAGCGGCGCTGACCGTATTGACCAGAAAACCGGCCGGTTCCGTTTTGGTGTCACCCCAAAAGATCGCCTTGAAGCCCAAAAAGGGCTTCGTTTCGCGGCCAGCGCGCTCGGCGGCCGATATGATTTGGTCATCTTGGATGAGTTCAATTCGTCCCTTAAGCTGGGCATGATTAGCGAGCGGGCGGGGAAGAAACTGCTTGACAATCGGGCCGGAGACGTCGAGTGTATCTGCACCGGGCGCGGCGCGCCCGGGTGGCTCCGCCGCCGCGCTGATTTGATCACCGAGATGAAACTGGTCAAGCACTACTTTTACCGGGGATACGCCGCCCGAGAGGGAATTGACTTTTAGCGGCAGACAAAAACTCATTAAGACGCTAACGCGTTAACTCGCAAACTCGCTAACTTTTCAATCTTTCTATGCGTAGTAAATATTTAGCTGCCGGTATTTTGGTTTTGATTGTCGGCTTCCTTTTGGGCTGGGGTTTTGCTCCCGCCCCGGCGGCTCGTCCGCTGGCTCCGGCGAACACTCCGGCGGGCTCTAATCAGCTCTCAGAGGTCCAAAAGGCAAAAACAGTTTCGGTCATGCTTGACTTCGGTGATGGGACCGTCAGGACCTTTACGGACATTGATGTCTCCGGGACCAAAACAGTTTTTGACCTGCTCAAATCGCTCTCCGAATCCGGCAAAGGTTTTGTTTTTTCCTACCAGCCGCCGGGACAGTACGGCGTAATGGTGGAGCAAATCGGCAACAAGAAAAACGGCGACGAAGGCAAGTACTGGATGTTTTGGATGAATAACCGTTTGGCCGAGGTGGCGGCAGATCGCCAGAGTGTTGCCGTCGGCGACGTGATTGAGTGGAAGTTTATCAATCTGAAAAGCGAGGGAGGAGGGCAGCCGTGACAGTCGGGATGAAAAGACGCAAATCAAAGTGAATGAAAAGCTAATCAAAACTAATGGAACCGTTGATTGCCTCCATCCTCGTTGCCGCCGCCGCGCTCTCGCGGCTCCTGCCGCACCCGCCGAACTTCGCGCCAGTGGCCGCCGCCGCGCTCTTTGCCGGCGCGGTTCTTCCGCGGCGCTGGTCCTTGGTTGTTCCTTTCGGCGCGATGCTCCTCTCCGACGCTTTGATTGGTTTTTATCAGTTGCCGGTGATGCTTTCGGTTTACAGTTCGTTTTTGCTGGTTGTGCTGCTCGGCTCATGGGCGGCGCGGCAGAAAAAGCGCGCCGAAAGCGTCGTGCTGGCCAGTTTGAGCGGTTCAGTGATTTTTTTTCTGGTCACCAACTTCGCGGTTTGGGCTTGGGGCGGGCTTTACCCCCGGACCGCGGCCGGGTTGCTCGCTTCCTACACCATGGCTGTTCCTTTCTTTCGCAATACCTTGGCCGGCGACCTCTTTTACACCGCGGTGATTTTTGGCTTTTACGCGGCATTGACTTGGACAATCAAAAATGCCGGTTGGCTGCGCGACCGGCAATTTTTGAAAAATCCACGAATTTGATAATAATAGTGAGTAGATAGTCGTGAGTAGTTTTAATATATGTCACCCCGGCGCAGGCTGGGATCTAGACATCAAATTTCTGGATTCCAGCTTTCGCTGGAATGACAACAATTTTTTTAAATACCGATACAGTCAGGAGAGTTATCGCCAAGATAAGCGACTGCGAAACGAGGCAAATTGGACAATAGGCCCGGAGCCAGTAAATTTCCATCCAAGTGAGGTAAAAGGAAAAAAGCAATCCGCCCAGAACGAGTAGCAACAGGAATCCGGCGGCTCGGCGGTTTTTTTTGTTATGCAGGATTAAGGCGGCGAGGAGCAGGGAGGCGTAGCCGACGATGCCGATTATAGCGACCGGCACGCCGCCGATTTCCGAAAACACGCTTTTGTTAACCAAATCGCAGGAAATTCGTTCGCCCCAGTTGCACACGCCGCTCCCAAGCGGGCCCCAGTGCTGGACTAGGG
>SCSU01000064.1 GCA_004299275.1 Patescibacteria group bacterium | reverse complement strand
AGCCGTTTTCATGATTCACCCCGATGCGCAACTCATCGCTTGAATCAGAGTGGTTCAAAAGCGTCTCGAAAGTCGAAGTGGCCATCATTTGCGGCGTTGGGTCGGTCAGCGTGTAGGTTGGTCCGTAGTCGCTGTCCGCACCGTTCCATTTGTAATAGAGCCGCAGGTAGGAAGCCGTGGTGCCGGCATCATGGCGTCCGGCGCAAGGAGCGACGTTGATTGCCGTAATCTGAGCGCCGACCGGAACGCCGCTTAAATCAATTTTAAACGTCTCCTGCGAAGCCGGGTCGAGCGAATAGATGTAATCGGAAGTTCCATTGCAGGGTTCCTCGTCAATCGTCTCGTAGTGCGTCGGCGAAGTCCTTGGTTCCACGTTCCAGTTGGTGCGGAGATCATCTTCAATCGGATAAAGATAACCGGTGGTCCAGGCCAGGGCCGCGGTGGCGGCCGCTAACCCAACAGTTATGAGCGTCAAAAATGTAAATGATTTGTGACGAAATCTATGCATAATAAAAAAATGGATTAAACAGCAATAATGTTAAATTTTTCATCAGCCGAACCCAAAAGCCCCGGAGACGACTGGCGTTTTGGCATACTACCAGGTGGGTGCCCGCAGTTTGCTCCCGAAGGAAACAAACATTTGAAGGCCCTCCGGCGCGAAGCCGGAGTATCCGACAACCGTAGTTCCAGCACGCAACCCTCGCGAGGGGCCCGCCCGGAAAAAGGCCGCCGGACTCCCATCATGTTTGTTTGTCCCAAAACCAAACATCGTCATCCAAGGCCATTTTCACCATAACCGGCGGGTAAAAATCACGCAAGGGGATAAATCGGAGTGAGTAGTGAGTCGGGAGTAGTGAGTAGATGCAAGGTTCAAATTCGTATTTTCCTGCCTGCCCTGCCTACCGGCAGGCAGGCGGCAGGCAGGCGTATTCAATTCGTATTTTCGTAGGGCATAACATAAAAAAACAGCCGCAGGGGCTGTCAGTTGCTCCGCGGCGGCGGCGAGAAGATGCGCGTGAGCCGCGGGTACTTTTTGCGGAACGTCGGCCAGCTCAGGCTGAAGAGCGGGTCAAAGTCGAGTGAACCGTCGGACCTGACGTCCACCCGCACCATGGTCGGCAGGTCGCGTTCGATGCGGCTGGTCGGCGTGCAGTTGCCGCTCGCGCGGCGACGGCACTCCCAGCAGATGAGCGCCGCCGGCTGGCCCTCCATGGTGACGCCGAAAGGCGTTTCTGCGTTGCGCCGGCACTCTTGGCAGGACGACTTTTCCTCTGCCATAGCTCCTCCTCTCACGGACTTTTTCCGTGAAGAAAGAAGAGTAGCGCGAATGGTGGAAAAGTCAAGGGCAGAGTCCTCGAGATTGGATCTCCAGAGGAGATCCAATCTCGGAGTTATTTCTTCATCATCACCCAGACGCCGTTCCAGTCAGAGGGCGGCGGGACGGCAAGAAAAGAGACACAGCGCTCGATGTAGTTTTTGGTCGCAAAATCCGCCGGAAATTTTTCACCGAGCGCTTCAAAAGCGGCTTTGGCCTCGCTGAATTTTTTTTCGCGGTAAAGAGAGCGCGCCGCGGCAAAGTCAGCGGCAAACTGAATCATCGCCGGCGCCGCCTCGTCACGCCGTCCCACGACTTCGAAAATCTCCACTGGTTCCTTTTTGCCCTTGACCGCGACTAAATCAAGCGGCCGGAGCAGAATGCCGGAAGATAATTTGGCCGCGGTAGACTCAGAAACAATAATCTCCGTGCCGTACTCTTTGTTCAGCCCCTCGAGCCGGCTCCCCAAGTTCACCGCGTCACCCATCACCGTGTAGTCAAAACGCTCGGTGCCGCCCATGTTCCCCACCACCATCGGCCCACTGTTTACACCGACGCCTAAACGCAATTCCACGCCTTCGGGAAAAGCGCCGGTCGCGTTCATCTCCCGGAGCCGGTCGCGCATCGCGATTGCCGCAGCCGCGGCATTTTCGGCATGGTCGGGAACATCCAGCGGCGCGTTCCAAAACGCCATCACCGCGTCGCCCATGTATTTGTCCAAAACGCCCTCGTGGACAAAAATAATCGCGGTCATCTCGGTCAGATAAGTATTGAGCACGGCGACCAATTGTTCCGGTTTCATTTTTTCCGAGAGGGTGGTGAAACCGCGCAGGTCGGAGAAAAGCACGGTCATCTCCCGCTTCTCGCCGCCGAGGGCGAGCTTTTCCGGATGACCAATCAGATACTCCACCACCTGATGCGAGACATACCGGCTCAAGGTCGTGCGAAGTTGTCCCTTCTCGCGTTTTTCTTTAGAAAGTCGCAGGAGAATAGAGGCCGCGGCGCCCAAAAATAGCGCCAAGACCGGATAAAAAACAGAAATGAGCAATTTAACTTCGGCCAAAACCAGCGCCGCAGCCCCGAGCAGAACCAAAATAATAAAAAGCCAAATCAAAGCGCTCCGGATGCGGCGGAAAAGCAGCGGGAAGTAAAAAGAAAGGAGGATGACGAGAATAATCAGGAGCGCTCTGGCCGCAAACGGCTCCTCCCGGAGACCGCCAGTCCGTCCGCTAGCGACGGCGTTGGCCTGCGCCTCCACCCCGCTCATCATCTCGGCCTTGGCCGTGGGCGTGAGCAGTTGGTCATGCAAATCCGGCGCCGTGGCGCCGACTAGCACAATTTTGCCGGCTACCGCCGCCGCCGCGACCTTGCCTTCCAAAAGCTCGCTCGCGCCGACCATTGGGTAAGTCCGCGCCGGACCGGCAAAATCAACAATCAAAAAAGGTCCGCTGGTCTGATTTTTGTAACCCGCTTGCGCCAATATCTCCGCGAAGAAAGCATTTTTCAATTCGCCTTTCTCAGTTTTAACTTTTACGGGAATTCGGCGGAGCACCGAGTCCGGGTCGGCGGGAGTGTTGGCCACTCCGAGCCGGGCATTTTTAGAAAATCGCGGCAGAGGCAGGAGCAGGTCGCGGGCAACCGGCGGCGCGCCAGCGAGCGAAAGCGTCGCCTCCAAAGGGAGCACTACCCGGCCGGAGGCGGCAATCGCCCGCTCCAGTGCGGCGTCCTCCGGTTCACTCTGGGCTTCAGGAAAGTTGACATCGTAGCCGATGGCCCGGGCGTCAAGGCGGGTGAGCTCTTCAATAATCTTCGCGTGGATACTCCGCCGCCAGGGCCAGACGCCCAATTTTTGAATGCTGGCGTTGTCAATCGTCACAATCAAAATATCTCCGGCCGGCGGCTGGCCGACCGAAAGAGCGTCTGTGACTTTGGCGTCCCAGGACTGGAGCAAGCCGGCCCGGTCCGCGAAAATCAAAAGCGCGGCGAGGAATATCGCCGGCAATACACGAAAGTAAACGCGCTTATTGAACATACCCGGCATTAGAACGCCGACTCCGAATCCCGCTAGATGGGGTTCGAAAAGTGAATTTTTTTTAAAATTATCAGCACGGACCTTGAAGGTCCGTTTTTACAGACCTTCAAGGTCCGTGTCCAGTTTGCTGTCGGCGTTTCACTGCCGGGCTTACTGCACCGTGACCGTGGCTGAACCTTTAACCGAAGTTGTTCCATCGGTATAATCCGCGGCGACTTGGGCACTGCCCGGGCTCTGATAGGCGTAAAAAGTATTGCCGTCCATACTGCCGGCGCCGACGGCGCTCCAGACCGCCTGGACGGTGACATTTTTGGTGGTTCCGTCAGAGTAATGGGCGGTCGCCGAGCAAACCGAACTGCCATAGGGGGCAACGGTTGACGGCGAACAAACAACCGACAAACTCTCAAGCGTCGGCGGCGCGGTGACCGGGGAGGTGACAACCTTGATGGCGAAAGTTCCGGTAACGCCTTCAAAAAACGCGCTGACCGTGGCGTTGCCGAGATTTTTGGTCAAGACCATACCCGAGGCCGCGGTCAGAATATAGGCGTCGCTCGAGGCCCAGGAGGCGAGACTGGTTACGTCTTTAACCGCGCCGTCGGAATAGGTCGCTTTGGCCGAGAGCTGTTCGGAGTCGGGCAGATAAAGGATGCTGCGCGGCCCCCAGACGGAGAGCGAAGTGACTTTCGGCAACGGAGATGGTGCCGGAGCCGGCGCGACATTCGCGTTCAAATTAGTCGGCGGTGGTGGCGAGGCGGTCGGAGAATTCAGGTTGAGATTGGTGTTTACGAGGAGCGGCGCGGACGGCACCGACAAAACCGGCTCGTTGACATTCTCGGGCGCGGGCTGACTCGGGGACAGCGCTTCCGGCAGCAAGCGTCTCAATTCCGGCAATTTTTCTCCGTTGGGACAGAGCTGATTCCTTTGCTCCCAGGGCGGGGTCTGCAAGTCCGGCGCGCCGGCGGGGACAGCCGTGAGGAGCGATTTCAGTTCTTCGTTGCCCAAATCGCGCAACCTGAGTTCCTGCTCCAAAAAGCGTCCGCGCAGTTGACGGCAGAGCTGTTCGCGTTTTTCGGCGGGCAACTCGCCGCCGCGGACTTCTTTAAGAAGCGGCAGATATTTCCGTTCAAAACCAATGAGCAAACGTTCGGCCGTTTTTTTGCGTCCGGTTCCGGCCAGGGCAACGATTTCGGCAAAACGCCGGTCGGCAAAACGGAGCGCCAAATCGCGCCGCCGCTCCGGGGCGGAGACCAGCGACCCCCGCAATTTTTCTCCGACCAGCTTTAAACCGTAGAACGGCGAACCGGGGAGCGCGCCGGCTTGTTTTTGGAATTCCTTAAACCGTTTAACGCGAATTTTTTCCAAAAAACCTTGGTCGGAATTCTTCATCTCTCGGAACCAGGGCTCGGCCAGCACCCGCTCCGACAAACGGCGGCGCCCGAGCTGGCGGACTGTGGTCGTTGCCGCGGCCACGCGCGTAAGCAAGGCCTCCTCCCCCGCCGCAAAGGTCTCCTCCGCCGCGCCGGCCGAGGAAACCGCGACGGCATTCTCTATAATCTGAACCGCGAGCGCCTCGGGGTTAGTCGCGTCCATCACAAAAGCCGTGCCGCGCACAGTCGCCACGACATCGGACATCTTGGCGCTGTAAGCAGAACCCTGGTCCAGGAATTTTAGTATCCGCGACCAGACCCGGCCGCCCAGTACCTGAATGGACACCCGTTGGAGGGCGGTATTCTCCGGATCCACGGCGAGTTCCTCAATTATAATCTCACTATTTTGGTCCAACCGCGCCACCGAGCCGTCAAAAAATTCCACGCGCGCCCGGCTCTTTTCTCCAGTTTTAATGCGGTCGCCGATGGCCACCGCCGTCTCCCCGCCGAGAGCGACCCATTCCAGAGCGCCGCTTTTTTGAACCCAGGCCTCGCCCGAGTCCACCGCCGCGGTCGCCCGAGGTGTCTCCCGCTCCGGCGGCGAGGCCAAAGCCCAGCTGCTGGCCCCGAACGCGAGCAAAACGCCAAAAACTAGCGTGAAGGCGATGATAAAAGTTTTTAGTTTCATTGGGTTACGAATTACGAATCGTTACGAATTTACGAATAGTGTAGCAAACATGACGATAAATGAAAACATCGGAACGAGTACGTAGTACATAGAACATAGTACGTAACCTACATAATTCGTAACTTTACTATTCGTAAATTTCCCGCAAGGCGGGATCTCGCAAACCTTAAAATATTATAAGTAGGTGCGGGACGCGTTGATTCGTAATTCGTATCCTATAAAAAAACGGACGACCGTGGTCGTCCGAGCCGCGCTAAGCGGCGATGGCCTCCAGGACCTCCGGGCTCTCCCAATCCACGCCGTAGAGCGCGGGGGGCAGAAGCAGTGTCCGTAGTCCGCGGAGCCGCCGCTCCTTGTAGCGGCGGTGGCTCACCGGCCCGAGCGAGGTCAGCGCCTCGATGTAGTCCCGGAGCGTCAGATACTGGCCCTCGATCTTGTCACCGTGGAGCCAGTGGTCCACCTTGACCAGCCGGTAGTCCGCCGAAGCGGCCGGGTTGTGGATGTCGGCGGCGCAGAACGCGCGGAAGTTGGAGTCGTAGTAGTGCGCCGTCCCGCCGACCGGGAAGACCGTCTCGTGTATCCTCTCGAGACAAGCGCCGAGCTCGCGGCGATTGCGGCAAACCAGATGAAAGCGGTTCAGGTCCGGGACCGCCGCCGGGTCGCGGAGGAAGAGACCCATCATCTTGAGGAGCACTGCGGCGAGCCGCTTTTGGTCCGGATTGAAGAACACCGGGTAGAGCCGGCCGGCATACCGGAAAAAGCGGACGTGGAAGGGAAAGAGCTGGACTCGGCAGTTCGGCGGCGGGTCTTCGCTCCCGAGAATGCCCGACACGTGTCCGGTCGCCTGTTCGATGGCCGCGCGGACCGTGACATTCTGGTCCAGGTTCGGTTCGAAGAAGCGTTCTTCCAACCGCGCCACGAACTCCCGCTCCACCCAGAGGACTCTCTCCTCGCGCGCCACGCCGAGGTCCATGCTCATGAGCTCCTGGGCGAGCACCAAGGCGCGGCGCATCTCAAAGGCGCGCATTTGGACGGTTACACTCTGCTCGACGATCGAGGTTGCCGCGCACTCGAAGAGCAGCGTCACCGGATCCCAGAGCAGGTTGGCCCGGCCGTCGCCGGTAAAAGGCGCGCGTAGCGAAACCGGGACGAAGTCCTTGATGAAGTCGTTCACCATCTCCCAGCCGCGCCGCACGTAGTCGGCAAACGCTTCGTAGGTCTCGTCCGCGGTGCGCCAGGGGAAGGTGTAGGCCTCGGAGAGATGCTCCACGAAAAGCCGCGGCCGGTCGCTGCCCTCCGCCGCGCAGAGCCGCTGGACGAAGTTCTGGTGGAGACGGCATTCGGACAGGAAGTGCGGCGAAAGGTCCTGCCGGGTGCCGTCAGCAGCGCGTCTAGAACGGAGAGTCCGCCGGAGACGGATGAGTCCTTCCCGCGTGACGGGCACAAAGGGGTAGAGCATCGGGTAGCCGCGCGGGTCAACATAGTGGACGCTGTCCCTTATCGGCTCGCGCTCGCGGAAATCCCGGGGTTCGGCGAAACTCGGGAGCTCGGGAGTAGCGGCGGTTTGAGCCAGCTCGAGCGCCGGCCGACGCCTCTCCGCCGCTGTCTCCTGCCTCTCCGTCTCTCTGCAAGTTCGGCCGCGGGCAGGCGCTGACGGTGCGGCGCGGCGAGTGAACGGGCCGAAGGGGCGCTCAGACCGCGGCGGTTCGGAACGCCACGGCGTTTTGGTGTCAGGCCGCGTCTGCACACCTTTCCGCAAATGCATCGGTCGTCGCTGCATGACTGCTCCTTCTCGGTTCGGGTTAAAGACCGTTTCCTCCAAGAAACACAGGCTAGCAAAAATTATCTGTGAGTTCAAGAGTTGACTGCGGAAACAAAAAAACGGCCCTTTAGCCGTTTTTTCTTGTTTTTCATTAGGCCGCTTTTTTTCCCTGCTCGCCCTGTCGTTTTTTGATAATCTGCGATTCTTCCCGCTTCGCTTCGCGTTTTTCACTGAGCTCCAGACGAACCTCGGTGATAATTTCACTGAGCCGTTCTTCGCCAATCGGATGCCGCCGCGAAAAACTCTTAAACTCGGGGTCAGCGAGGAGTTCCTCCGCCGCCGGAACCGGCGCATCAAAAGTCATGAGCGCTTTAAGCGCGGTGCGGACCTTGTCGCGCACCCGCATCTCCTCAATGGTCTGCTCAATTTGCTCTCCCCCGCCGAACAATTTTTCCGCCATAAATTTAGTCCCCGTAAATAAAATCGTAATCAATTTTTTCGTAATCAAAGAGCTCATCGGACTTAAAAAAATGACTAATCTCTTCGGCCGCGCTGGCCGCCGAATCCGAGGCATGAACCAAATTTTTGTTGCCCATGGAAAAATCGCCGCGGATCGAACCGGCGTCAGCCACATTACCCCGCGTCTGACCAACAATAATCCTCACGGCATTGACCGAGTCCGCGCCTTCTAAAACCAGCATTACCACCGGTGAGGACATCATGAATTTTTTAAGGTCGTCAAAAAATGGCTTATCTTTATGGTGGGCGTAATGCCGGTCCAGATGAGCGTCAGAGAGCTTTATCATTTTGAGCCCGACGATTTTGAGACCCTTCAATTCAAAACGGCGGACAATCTCGCCCAGGAGACTTCGCTGGAGAGCGTCGGGCTTCATTATAATCAGCGTGCGTTCAATGGTGCTGGACATATTGTTATTTGGTTGCGAAAACTATAATGCTTTTACCGCCGAGATGCAAGCTCGGTCTGCCAATATTGTGGAATTCAGGCACTTAACAAC
>SCSU01000063.1 GCA_004299275.1 Patescibacteria group bacterium | reverse complement strand
CCGGGACAGTCGCTCCGGCTGTCCCGGTTTGCGTTGCCGACGGGAAGAGCGTTGGGATTTGCGGCGGCACGGCCGGAACCTGCTCGGGCGGCGTTTGCGTGCCCCGCGTTCCTCCGGGCTGGGGCGCGAGTTTCGGGACCGCGGCGGCGGAACGGGTTTATCTTTTTGCCGATTTGAATGGCGACAAAAAATTTGACCTGTCGGAAGAGGTAAACAGCGAAAAGTATTCCGCCTCCGGTTTGGTAAAAGCGTCGGCCGCCTCGCCGGACACCATAGCCACCGCGATTGTTTTTGTGCCGCCGCTGCCCGATGTCTTAATCAACGGCGGGACGACCGACAACGAAGCTTGGCTGATACTCACTCACGTTTCCGGTGGGGGACAACGGACAGTCAAGTTCAACCGCATCTCGCGGCGAATTGAGATAACTAATCCCTAAACATGAAGCTCCAAATTCCAAATTCCAAAATCAGAAATGCGGAGCGCGGGCAGGGGCTACTGGAGATGATTGTGGCTATCGGCATCATCACCACCGGAGTGCTCGGCACGCTGACTTTGGTTTCTGCCACCATCGTCGCGACCGGCGAGAGTGAGGGGCGTTTAGTAGCCGGTAACCTCGCCCGCGAAGCGGTGGAGGTGGTCCGAAACATTCGTGACAGCAATTGGCTCGCGGGGAAAAATTGGGAGGAAGGGCTTGTCGGATTGGCGGGGGACCGGAGCGCCGCGGCGTTTTTTGGCCCGGCGACCGCGAGCTGGACATTGGACTTCAGTCCGAACGGCTTCGGCAGTGCCGCGACTTTGGTCTATCGCTTAAACAGCCCGCCATTTGAAGATGTTTTTGTCCAGTCCGCCATTTCACCGGGCGGTGCCAGCTTGACCCCCTACGAGCGATTGATTTTCCTTTATCCGATTTGCCGCGACGAGCCGACGAATTCGGAAACGGTTGTCGCGGCCGACCCGGCGGCCTGCCCGCCGCCGTTTATGGAAGTCGGTCTGGATGTCCGCGCCGAGGTCCGGTGGCGGGTTAAGGGCGGCATTCGTTCGGTAATTGCCGAAGAAAAAATCTATGATTGGAGATAAAAAAAACGAGCAAGGTTGGACCTCCCCTGCCTACGCTGGAGCTTCGGCGGGCAGGCGCGGAGGTCCAACCTTGAATCTTCCAAGGGGTTTCACCTTGATGGAAGTCCTCGTGACCTTGGCTATTTTTTCCACAGTCACGGTGGCGGTGACCGATATTTTTCTCCTCTCCTCGCGCGCCGAACGCCAAAACACGGTCACGGACAAGCTCGCGGTGGAAGCGCGAACCGCCGTGGAATTTATCGGCCGGGTGGTCAGGACCGGGAGCCTCGCTTATGACCTGATGCCGAGCCCGAACGAACCTGGTCAACCGCTTAAAGTCAGGAGCAAAAACGGTACGGTGCTGACTTTCGGCCGGAGCTCCGACCCGGCGGTTTGCGGAGCGGCCGGCATCTCCTGCCTTGTGGTTAATGAGGGCGGAACTGCCGCCGCCCTGACCTCGCAAGCGGTGGACGCGCGCGGTTTGAAATTTTATATCTGGCCGCTCAAAGACCCTTTTCTTTTTAACAGCCAGCTTGGCGTTTTTGAGGCCGATGCCGAACCGCGGGTAACAGTGGCGCTCTCCCTCGCCGGCGCCAAAAATCCGGAAAACACGGTTAAACTGCAGACGACTTTCACTAGTAGACAATATGAACGGTAGTGACTGGATACGGACCTTGAAGGTCTGTAAAAACGGACCTTCAAGGTCCGTAATGAAGATTTCGCGCCGTATTGGAGAACGCGGCACGGTTCTGCTGCTTTCCCTGTTTGTGCTTTCCTCGGTAATGCTGGCCGCGACGGCCGTCTCCGCCATCATCATCCGCGATTTGCGCGCGAGCCGCCTCGTTGACTCCGGGCATCTGGCCTTTTACGCGGCGGAATCCGGACTGGAACAGGCGCTTTATCTCCTGCGGCGGACCGACACTTTGCTAAACGCCATTAAAAGTGGCGATGGTTCGCTCAACAACAATTCGGCGTGGAGACGGCAGGTTCTCGCTGGCGAACCGGAGTTTTATATCCCGCTTCTTAAGCCCAACGATTTCACAGAGATAGACCTTTTTGACCCGGAGAATCTGGCGGCCAAGCAGAACATTGAGTCCATCTCCTTTGAGTGGCAAGATAACTGCAATGGCTGTACCACGCTCGAGACCTCCTACGCCCAGTGGCTCGCCGTCGGCAGCGGCCTCACCTGGCCGCCGGTAGACTACAAAGACACTTTTTGGAAGTTCCAGCGTCAGCGTTCGCTCGGGGTGCCGTGGTGTCTAAATGATCTGACAGCGGATTTCAATTACCGTTTTCGGGTCAAGAATTTGGCCACACCCGTGACCGCCGCCGAACCGATAAAGAATTTGCGTGTTCGCGTCTGGGGCAATAACGATTGTACGGCGGCCAAAGACGTTCCCTCCCGGGTGTTCATCAACGTGACCGGAAATTTCGCCGGGGCGGAGCAAAAACTAACGGCCGCGATGCAGCGCGCCGAGCCGCTCTCCGCGCTCTGGAATTATGTCCTCTGGAGCGAGGGGGATATTGTTAAATAAATTGTTAGTGGGTTAACGGTTGACAGGTTTTGCGGATTGAAGCGCGATTTACAAGAAATATGATTTCTAAAGCAAACAATTTCGCGTATATAGACGGAGCAAACTTGCATAAAGGTATAATGAACGCTGGCTGGAGTCTGGATTACAAAAGATTCAGAGTGTGGCTATCTGAAAAATATGGAATCCGCTCAGCATATTTATTTATCGGACTAATACCAAAATACAAGGAGCTATACAAATATCTGCAGGAGTGCGGATTCACGCTAGTGTTCAAAGAAGTGATTTACGACGGCGACGGCAAACCAAAGGGAAACTGTGACGCCGATTTAGTTGTGCAGGCAATGCGGGATGCGTACGAGAATAAATTTGACAAAGCAGCCTTGGTCGCAAGCGACGGCGATTATGCGGGCTTGGTTAAATTCTTACTGGAAAAAGAAAAATCACCAGTTATTTTATCACCTCATCCCCAAGAGCGATGTTCAATATTGTTGAAGCGGACAGGAGTGAAAATCGCTTACATTAACGACCAGCGTTCAAATCTAGCAGTCCGAAAATAAAAAGCCCCCGATGGGGACGGAACTCCATAAGGGTCTTTTTCGTGAGTATTGATTCAATGATAACCAAGCGCTTGTAAATAGTCAAGAAGCCCTATTCACACCCTTTTATGACCCGCGAGCAAGCAAAAGAACGTATCAGCAAACTCCGCCGCGAGATAGACCATCACCGCTATCTTTATCACGTGCTGGACCGGCAGGAGCTCTCTGACGCCGCGCTTGATTCCTTAAAGCACGAGCTCTTTAAGCTGGAGGAGCAGTTCCCGGAGCTCGTCACGCCGGATTCGCCGACGCAAAGGGTCGCCGGCGCGGTGCAAAAAGAATTCCGCAAGGTGCGGCACCCGAGCCGGATGTTTTCGATGGAGGATGTTTTTACGCCGGAGGAATTTGGCGACTGGCACGCGCGAATCGCCAAACTGCTCGGACAGCCAAGTTTTGAAATGTTCTGCATGGTTAAGCTCGACGGCTTGGCGATTTCACTGGTCTACGAGGATGGCGTGTTGAAGACCGCGGCAACGCGCGGCGACGGCGTTTACGGCGAGGACGTGACGGCCAACGTCAAAACGATTGAGGCCGTGCCGCTCAGTCTGCGTCAGCCGACCGGCGGAGAGATGCGGGCAGCGCTCGAGGTTGGACCTCCCGAGGAGGTCCAACCTCGAGCCAAATTATCCAGCTTCCTCAGTTCGCTTAAGGGCGAGGTGGAAATTCGCGGCGAGGTTTATATGTCCAAGCGGGCATTTGCGGAATTGAACCGCGAACAAAAAAAGAGAGGCGAAGAAGTTTTTGCTAACCCTCGGAACGCCGCCGCCGGCGCCATTCGCCAGCTTGACCCAAAAATAACCGCCTCGCGGAAGCTGGATTTTTTTGCTTGGGACCTCGTGACTCGCGTCGGGCAGGGGACGCATACCGCGGAGTGGGAACTGCTTCGCCTCCTCGGCTTTCGGACTAACCCGAATTCCGGCGCGGCGGAGTCAATCGCCGATGTCGCCGCGTTTTGGAAGCGGATGCTCGCGCACCGCGAAAAACTTGATTACTGGGTTGACGGCACGGTCATCCGCGTCGCAGATAACGCTGCTTTTGAACAGTTGGGCGTGGTGGGCAAAGCGCCGCGGGGCATGATTGCCTGGAAGTTCCCGGCCGAGGAAGCGACAACCGTAGTGGAAGATGTCCAGTGGTTTGTCGGCCGCACCGGAGCGCTGACGCCGGTTGCGGTGGTTAAGCCGACTTGGATCGGCGGGACAACGGTGACCCACGCTTCGCTCCATAATTTAGACGAAATCCGGCGGCTGGATTTAAAAATCGGCGACACGGTGATTCTCTACAAAGCCGGCGACATCATCCCCAAAGTAAAAAAGGCGCTCACCCGTCTCCGGCCCAAAAACGCGCGAGAAATTCATGAACCGAAAAAATGCCCGGTCTGCGGCTCGCCAGTCAGCCGCCGACCCGGCGAGGTTGCGCTCGTCTGCAGCAACCGGCGCTGTTACGCTCAGGAGACGGAGCGAATCATCCACACCGCGGTCGCTTTTGACATCATTGGTTTGGGGCCCAAAAATATTGAACGGTTTTTGAATGAAGGGCTGATTCGCACGCCGGCGGACATCTTTTGGCTGAAGGAGGGGGATATTGCCGCGCTCGAGCGTTTTGGCGAGCTTTCGGCAAAAAAAATTGTTGAAGAAATCAACCGCAAAAAGTCAGTGCCGCTCGAGCGGTTTATCATCGCCTTGGGCATTCGCCACGTCGGCGAGGAGACGGCGCGCGACCTGGCGCTTAACTTTCGTTCTCTGGAGAAATTTCGCCGCGCCAAAGAGGAAGAGCTTTTGGCAATTCGGGATATTGGCGAGGTGGTAGCCAAGGCGATTGGCGAGTTTTTGTCTGATACCGCTTCGCAAAAATTGATTAACGATTTTCTGAACGCCGGCGTGCGGGTTTTGCCGGCGCAGCCGGCCGCCGGCTTGCCGCTCGCCGATAGAAATTTTGTTTTAACCGGCACGCTCCGGGCCATGGAGCGGGACGAGGCCAAGCGGCAGATTCGCGAGCGCGGCGGCGACGTTTCCGAATCCGTTTCCAAAAAAACCAGTTACGTCGTGGTCGGAGAAAAGCCGGGGAGCAAGGCGGACAAGGCGCAAAAGCTCGGAGTAAAAATAATCGGCGAAAAAGAATTTTTGGCGATGCTGAGACGGTAAGTAGTGAGCCACCCCGACGTAACGTCGGGGTGGGGTCCCGCCAAAGGCGGGATAGTGAGTAGTAAAAAACTAGTCACGACGCACTATTCACGACTCACTATCGAAAATGGGTATTTCCCTTTCTCTAAATTATTGTTAAGCTATTCGTACATTCGAAACTATTCGTAAATTCGCGCAGATTCGTAATTCGCAACCTTATGAAACTGTCCCCCGCAGACATCGAACATCTCGCCGACTTGTCGCATCTCGCGCTCGGCGCGGCGGAAAAGAAAAAATTTGAGGAACAGCTTTCCTCTATTCTTGACTACGTCAACAAACTACAAGAACTGGAAAAAGCCGAGGCCGTGCCGACCGGCACCGAGGCGGTCAATGTGTTCCGCGAGGACAAAGTTACCGCCTGCGACGCGGCGACGCGCGAGCGAATCATCAAAAATTTCCCGGCCAGCGTTGACGGACTCCTTTCCGTCCCGGCGGTGTTCAGCGAAACCAAAGACGATTTTTAATTTCGTATTGTATTCGTACTTTCGTAGTTCTATGAAGCGTCCCATTGAAGCCGCAACTGCGCTCATTATTGGCGGGATTGTCTACATCATTGTCGTTGTCGCTTATCATGTTTCGACTGGCACGCCGGCAATTTGGCGTCTGGAGCTAACCGCGCTCGGCGCTTTTGCCCTGGGCGCTTTGGTCACGAGATACCTATGGACTCCGCGCGATTGAGTTTAAGTGACGCCCGCCGCGCGCTTCTCGCCAAGGAAATCTCGGCGTCAGAACTGACCGACGCCTGTTTAAAACGGATTACAGCCGTCAATCCTGAACTTTTCGCTTATCTCGAAGTTTTTGAAGACGAGGCCCGTCACGCCGCGGCGGCCGCGGATGGCAAGCTCGCGGCGAGCTCGGAGGTCGGGCCGCTCGAGGGGATTCCGATCGCGGTCAAGGATAATCTTCTAAACGCCGGCCACGCGGTAACCGCGGCCTCAAAAATTCTTGAGCGCTACCGCGCCGCCTACAGCGCGACGGTGCTCGAAAAAATTCGCGCCGCCGGCGCGGTTATTCTCGGCCGGACTAACATGGACGAGTTTGCCATGGGTTCCTCCACCGAGTCCTCGGCCTTCGGCGCGACCAAAAACCCGTGGGACGTCTTGCGCGTGCCCGGCGGCTCATCCGGCGGCTCGGCCGCGGCTGTCGCCGCCGACCTATGTATTGCCGCGCTCGGCTCGGACACCGGCGGCTCCATCCGCCAGCCGGCCGCGCTCTGCGGCGTGGTCGGCTTAAAGCCCACTTACGGCCGCGTCTCGCGCTACGGACTCATTGCCATGGCTTCCTCGCTTGACCAGATTGGCCCGCTTGCCAAAACCGTGGAAGACGCCGCCGCGCTCCTTTCGGTAATCGAAGGCGAGGACCAACGGGACTCCACTACCGCGAGCGAGCCGCCCACGGACTGGAAGCGCCGAGCTGACCTCAAGGGAGTCCGCGTCGGCATTCCTCAAGAGTATCAGGAAGGCATCGCCGATTTGCCGATGGGCGCGGCAATCGAGAAAGCGGTGGCGAAACTCCGCGAGCTCGGCGCAGAAGTTAAAGAAATCTCTCTGCCGCACGCGCCTTACGCCCTCGCGGTTTACTATGTCCTGATGCCGGCGGAAGTTTCCTCTAACCTGGCGCGCTTTGACGGCGTCCGTTACGGCCCGCGGGCGGCGGGGGAGAATCTGCTGGAACTCTATCGGCAGACGCGCGGCGCGTTTTTAGGCGACGAAGCGCGGCGGCGGATTATGCTCGGCACCTACGCGCTCTCGGCCGGTTATTACGACGCCTATTACCGCAAAGCACAGGAGGCGCGGACGCTGGTCAAACAGGATTATCGGGCGGCTTTTACTCAGGTTGACGTTTTAGTCGCGCCGACCTCGCCCACCACCGCCTGGCCGCTCGGAGAGAAGTTTGACGACCCGCTCGCGATGTATCTCGCGGACGTGGATACGGTCTCGGCCAACGTCGCCGGCCTGCCGGCAATCACTATCCCTTGCGGCCTCCTGGACGGCCTGCCGGCTGGCTTGCAGTTTATCGGCCCGGCCTGGAGCGAGGGGATGCTTTTTTCCGTAGCCGACTGCGCCGAGCGGGCGTTTGAGTTTAGGAAACTAAAAGTAAGTAGTCAGTAGATTGCAAACTAATTCTCCCTTTCCTAAAGGGAGTACCCGCAGGGGGAGGGATTTATTCTCCCTTTGCTAAGAGGAATAATATTACTCACTACTCCCGACTCACTACTCACTAAATTATGTCCAGTCCCAATCGCCACGTTTCTTCGCCGAAAAAGACAATCAGGCCGGCGGGAGCCAAAAGCGTGGCGCCGGCCCGCAAGGTTTATTTTGACCCCAACGCCGACGCCTGGCTGCGGCTGGAACGGAAAAAAGGGAAGGGGAGTGAGGAGCATGTTGACGAGGTGGGCGAACTGCGAATTTCTGTTCTCCCGGCAATGATCCGCGGCGAGGCATTAGCGCTCATCGACCACGTCGGCGCCGAGGCCGAGCGCCGCGACTCTAAACATCGGATTTTGAAGCGGGAGAAGGTTGGCGCGGGGCTCCGCGTCGTAACTTCGGAGAACCAGCTCGCGGTGCGCATCGGCAAAAAACTCCGCGACGCCTTTAAGGGAAGCAAACTTAGAATTGCCTATTCGGACGTTGATTTGCCGATTCGGGTATTTTGGGAACCGCCGAGAATAAAGTGAGTAGCTGTTCTTCTGTCATTCCTGCGGAGGCAGGAATCTAGACGTTTTGTTTATGGTTCCCAGCTTTCGCTGGGATGACACCTGTTCCCCCGCCTGTTCCATTAGTCCCGCTTTTCATTTCTGGTCTATGTCTCGATTTCGCGAGGCGTACGAAGACGCGCGGCGTCTGCGGCAAGTCGTCGTCACTTTGTTTGACGCCGGTTTTTCGCGCTACGTTGACGCGGCGCGGCTCCAATATCTCGTGCCCTGGCGCAAGCGCCTGTCTTTGTCGCTCCTTGCCGCCGCCGAGCGTGAACGGCTGGAGCGTCCCACGCCGGTTCGCGTGCGCGAGGCCATGGAAAAGCTCGGGCCGACTTTTATGAAATTTGGCCAGATGCTGTCGCTGCGCGCTGATTTAGTGGGGGAGAAATTTGCGCGCGAGTTCGCCAAACTGCAGGAGACGGCGCAGCCGGTTCCCTTCGCTGATGTGATTCGCGTAGTTCAAGAGGAGTTAGGTAAGCCCCTGCCGCGCGCCTTTGTGCGTTTTGAACGCCGGCCCTATGCCGCCGCCTCGCTCGCTCAGGTCCACCGCGCCGAACTCTCCGGCGGCCGTAGAATCGCGGTCAAGGTTCAGCGGCCGGGCATCCGCGCGGTGGTTGAAAAAGACGTTCATCTGATGCTGCTTTTGGCGCACCTCTTGGAGCGCTCTTCGCCGGCGCTCTCCCGCTATCGGCCGGTCTCTCTGGTCAAAGAATTTGCCGATTGGACCCTGCGCGAGCTTGACTTTAGCGTTGAAGCGGCCAACATTGACCGTTTCCGCGTGAACTTCAGCGACGAGCCGGAAATCCGCATCCCCGAAGTTGTTTGGTCGCACACCACGAGGCGGCTGCTCACGATGGAGCTTATCTCCGGCGAGCGCATCAGCGCCTTCTTCCTCAAAAAACGCTCCAAAGAATTTCGTCTCGCTCTCGCTCAGATTGCCCTGCGCGCGCTGCTCAAAATGTATTTTTTGGACGGCTTTTTTCAGGCCGACCCGCACCCGGGTAATTTCGTGGTGCTCCCCGGCCCCAAACTGGCATTTTTGGATTTGGGGATGGTCGGTTATCTAACGGCTGAACACCGCGCCGAGCTTATCGGCTGTTTTTTGAGTTACGTCAACCGCGACACCGAGTCCTATACGCGGCATCTTTTGGAGCTAGCGGAGAAGGGAGCCAGTGGCGACGAGAACGGTTTTCGCCGCGACGTTCAGGGCATCCTCGACCGGCTGATGTACAAGCCGGTAAAGCAAAAAAGAATCGCTGAAGCGTTCTACCGCGTGATTAATCTCGGCGCCGCCAAGGACATCCATTTTCCGACTGACCTCGTGCTTTTGGCGCGCTCCCTCGTAACCGCGGAACAGGTCGCGCTGCGGCTCGCGCCGGACATTGACCTGGACGATGTCCTGAAACCTTTTCTAAACAAAGTGTGGGAGAGCCAGCTCAATCCCGGAAAAATAGTGGCCGGCGTCCGCTCCAACGCCTTTGACTATTTTTATTTCCTAAAGACCCTGCCGGAGCGAACTCTCGGGCTAATGAAAAAATTGGAGAGCGGCGAGATCGGCGTCAAGCTCAATTTTGACGAGCTGCGCGACCTCAAAGAGGAATTTGACCGCGAAAATGACGTGCGGGTGATTGCGATTGTCGCGGCCGCGCTTTTTGTCGGCGCGGCGGTTCTCCTCCAGATCAGGGCCGACCACGTGCTCTGGGGCTTCCCCATCGGCCACCTCGCGCTCCTCTCCTCGCTGGCGCTTTTTCTCTGGACGGCGTTTTTGGTCATGCGCCGGCCGAGGGGATAAAATTGTATGATTCCTTACTTTCACTGGGAGACCATCGCCCTCGGCCCTCTCACCCTCCACGTCTGGGGACTGTTTGTCGCGCTCGGCGCGATTTTAGGGATATTCCTCGCTCGACGCGCCGCTCGGAGCTCAGGACTAAATCCCGAAGTCGTTACTGACGCGGCGGTGTGGCTGGTCGTTGCCGGGCTCCTCGGCGGCCGGCTCGGCTACATTCTTTTCTACAACCCCGGACCTTTTTTCGTAGACCCGTGGGAGCTTTTCCGCGTCTGGAATGGCGGACTTTCCTCGACCGGCGGATTCTTAGGCGCGCTCGCGGCTTTGAGTTTTTTCGCGCGCCGCCGAAAAATTGACGCGCTTAAATTGACTGACGCTTTGGCTTTCGGTTTCCCCTTTGGCTGGGCGGTTGGCCGGCTCGGCTGTTTTTTCACTCATCTGCACCCGGGGATTCTGTCGGGAAGTTTTATTGCCGTGCGCTATCCGGGCGGCAGCCGGCTGGACATGGGGCTCATCGAGTCGCTGGTCGCGTTTTTAATCGGACTTCTTGTCTTCGTAAGGTCTGACCACCTCGGGAGGTCAGACCTTGATGCTAGCCGGAAAGGGGCGGCAACCTTTACTGTCGTCTGGAGTTACTTGATTGTCCGGTTTTTTTTAGATTTTTTGCGCGCCCGCGACCTGTCCGGGAGCGACCTTAGAGTGTGGGGCCTGCTCACGCCTGCCCAGCTCGGCGCGGTAGCGCTGTTGGCACTTTCGTTTTTTTGGTTTTTCCACAGGAGAGAACAATAATATTTGGATGTTGAACATCCCGCGGATGTTCAACATCCCGACATCCGTTGAAATAGCTTGGAGAACGAGCTATTATCTCCACACGCCGATTTTTTCTGAGGCGTTTCGCCGGCTTGTTTCTACTCATCGCGGAGGGGTCGCATAGTGGCCTAGTGCGCCTGCTTGGAAAGCAGGTATACCGCAAGGTATCGTGGGTTCGACTCCCACCCCCTCCGCCAGATGTCCTACTTTGAACCGAAGTAGAATAAGGCGGTTATGCAAAAACCATATTACGACAAATCAAAATTTACTCTCTACCAAGCAAATTGTTTGGATTTGTTGGCAGAGCTTCCCGAAAATTCGGTTGATATGGTTTTTGCCGATCCGCCTTATCTTCTTTCGAATGGCGGCTTCACAGTCCACGCTGGACGGCGCGTAAGCGTTAATAAAGGCGAATGGGACAAAAGTAACGGATTAAAGAAAGATTTTGAATTTCACCTTGCGTGGATAGAGGCCGTCAAGCGCGTCCTGAAACCGCACGGCACGATTTGGATTAGCGGAACATATCATTCCATCTATCAGTGTGGCTTCGCACTTCAAGTCGCGAAATTTCACATTCTCAACGACATTGCATGGTTCAAACCGAATGCATCACCGAATTTAAGTTGCCGTTATTTCACCGCAAGCCACGAAACTTTGCTTTGGGCTCGTAAAGACAAAAATGCAAAGCATATTTTCAATTATGACCTTATGAAAAACGGCAACTGGCCGGAAGATCAGCTGAAAAAGCCCGGACTGCAAATGCGTTCGGTTTGGGCAATGGGAACGCCTAAAACTTTTGAAAAGAAATTTGGCAAGCACCCAACACAGAAACCGGAGGATTTGTTAAAAAGAATTGTGCTTGCCTCAACCAACAAAGGCGACATCGTTCTTGATCCATTCACTGGAAGCTCAACAACCGGAGTAGCCGCCTATCTTTTGGGACGACACTTTATCGGTGTTGATACTGAACCGAAGTATTTGGATGTATCAATAAAGCGGTTTGAAGAATTGGATCGCAATTTGAAAAATAAGTTTGCACAAAAAGTATGAAAATAATTACCCGCACAACTGCGATAAAAAATTTGAAGAAGTATATCGGCCAAGATTTGCGAAAATTGGCTTTGGAGCATGGCATTACGACTTATGAAACCGGAAAGCAAAACAAGGGCTGGAAAGGACTTGTTCTGGAACGCTTGGCTGGACTTCAAACCAATATATCAAAAGCGCCGAATGGGCTTACTTATGAATTAAAGTCGGTCGCTTTTCGCAAAGTAAAAGGTGAGCTTGTGCCCAAGGAAACAATGGCAATCACAATGATTAATCCCGAAGAATTGAAAGCCCATTCATTTTTTGAAAGTCATTGTTGGGCTAAGCTCAAAACCATTGTCTTCTGTGCTGTTCAATGGGACGGTTTAAACGCAGAGGAAGCAAAATTGTTGAAAGTAACCAGTTTGGATTTTGCCGAGGATGATGAATTGATAAAAGAAATCAAAGCCGACTATGACTTTATCCGCAACAAACTTATTAAACAAGGTTTTGAGGCTTTGACCGGAAAAGATGGCAAATGGATACAAGCTCGCACAAAAGGCCCCGGCCATGGGTCAGTCAGTCGTGCGTTTTACGCACGCACAGCATTTGTAAAAAAGATTTTTGAGATAGCATCATAACTTGAGAGGGTCTATATTTTAATCTATAATCACTATATCTATGGCTGGAGACACCACACAAAATACTTCTGCCACACCGGCAGAAGAACAAGAAAGATTCGACATTAGTTTTGGGAATGGCGCTCTTAAGAAACTTAAGGGGCTTGCTGTGTATTTGGGTGTGTCCGAGGAAAAACTCGGAGATGTTTTAGTGAAAGGAATGAAGGTCATAGAAGTCGCTAAAGACTACGGCGATGGCAAAATATGTCTTGAGGACAAAGACGGAAAAAAGATAGTTATAAGTGTTAAAGATTTATGAGTACGAATAATAAAAAAGTGCAACAACAGAGGATTGATGAATTCCCAGATGCAGTCGGACTTTCCGTAATCCGTCGTGCCGAAAAACGCGAAGGCACCCGTAGTTCCATTGCCTTGTTTTATGTTATTGGCTATCTCGTTATTATTGCCGGTGTTTTGATAATGTCGGCAATTAAAAACTTCACAATTAGTGATAATAAAGATATGCTGTTGGCTATTTCGGGTATTTTATCGGGACCGCTAGGTTTCATCATCGGCTATTACTTTAAGGCGGCAAATAAAGAGGAATAGTTATGAAGACTTTTTTAATATCATACGATTTAATGGGTCCGGAAACGCGTGAAGATTACGTTCAGTTGATAACCCATATCAAGTCTTTTACATATTGGGCAAAGCCACTTAAATCTGTTTGGTTAATCAAAACTGACAAAGGAATTGCAGAAGTTAGAAACGAACTGAAGCAATATACAGATTCAAACGATAAAATTCTTGTTATTGATGTCTCTGGTGCAAATTGGGCAACATCAAATATTTCTACACAGATTACCGAGTGGCTTAAAAATAATATATAATCTTATCGCCACTAAAATTACGACCAGCTGATATCTAAGTATTACTTGATTGAGTAATCGACCGCATTTTGCCCCTTATCAGACTTTGGTTTAGGCATTTCAAACCATTCGGGATGAACTTTGAACACAGCCCGTAATTCCTGTATGCTTTTATCAATATCCTTGAATTTGAGCCACTTTTTCGGTTCAAACTTCCGGAGATCGCCACCGCGTTGTGTAGAAAAAATAATTTTATGGTTGGAGATGCGCTAGAGAAACCCGGCAGCTTAGGCCGTGTCCGCCGTGTCTATGGTTTTTGGGGACGGCATCCCGCGCTCTATGCCGCGCAGGATTTGGTGACTTTTATCGGCCGGGCGGGAAAAATAAGGCGCCGCGCGGTGGAGGAATTACAACTCAAGAAAGGCGGCAAAGCTCTGGAAGTCGCCTGCGGCACGGGCAGGAATTTTCCCTACCTCCTCGCGGCGATCGGCAAAGAGGGGAGACTGGTCGGCTTTGATTACAGTCAAGAGATGCTTGACGCCGCTCGCGAACTTTGCCGTCGGAAAGGGTGGGGAAACGTCACGCTCGTCCAAGGCGACGCCGCCGCATTGCGGATTTCCGGGAAAGATTTTGATGGTATACTCTCCGTGCTGGGAATTTCCGCCGTGCCCGGTTGGGAAGCGGCGTTGCGGCGTTCCTGCGAATTACTGCGCCCGGGCGGACGGCTGGTCGTCTGCGACGCGCGGCTGTTCCGCGGCGCGTTCTTTTTTTTGAATCCTCTTATCCGGGCGCTTTATTCCCGCTTTGCCGCCTGGGACCCCTCCAAAAATATTCCCGACAAAATGCGCGAAATTTTCGGCAATGCCGAAGTGGAAAATTATAATTTCGGAACTTTTTTTATCGCGACATCGGTTAAACACAAGGTTGGACCTCCCGAGGAGGTCCAACCTTGATCGCTGGTTATGAAAGCCTATCTGGACATTGTTCGCCGCATTCTAGAAACGGGGGAGCGGAAAGCCAACCGCACTGGCGTGGACGCGCTGACCATTGCCGGCGCGATGTTTGAGCACGACATGGCCGATGGTTTCCCCTTGCTCACCACCAAAAAGACGCCTTTCCGGCTGGTGGCGTCGGAGCTGGAATTTTTCATCAAAGGAATCACAGACAAGCGCTGGCTCATGGAACGCAACAACCACATCTGGGACGAGTGGGCCAATCCCCATAAGGCGCCTTACGGGCATGACCAAGAATCAAAAAAACGAATGGCCGAGGAGCGCGACCTTGGGCCGGTCTATGGCTTTGAGTGGCGGCATTGGAACGCGGCCTATGAAAATTTTGACACCGACTATTCGGGGAAGGGTATAGACCAGCTCGCCCGCGTGGTGGAGAAGCTCAAAAACGACCCCTCCGACCGCCGGCTCATTGTCTCGGCCTGGAACCCGTCAGCCCTGCCCGAACAGGCCCTGCCGCCCTGCCACTACGCCTTTCAGGTTACGGTGGTGAATGGCAAACTTAACCTGCTTTGGAATCAGCGCTCGGTGGACACCATGCTTGGTCTGCCGTTCAACATTGCTTCCTACGGGCTTCTGCTCCATCTTTTGGCCAAGGAATCTTCACTCGCTGAGGGCAAGCTCATCGGATTTTTGGGCGACGTGCATATTTATGTGAACCACGTGGCAGGAGCGCGGGAACAGCTCGCCCGTGACCCCGGCCGTTACCCGCTTACTAAAATCAAGACTGAGCCCTTCAGCTCAATTTTCAACTGGACGCACGAGCAGACGCGACTCGAAGGATACGAGAGTTATCCCAAGATAGATTTTCCGATAGCTGTATAATAGTTGGATGTTCAACATCCGACTGGGTCGGATATTGAATATCCGAAAGTATGCTACCCTCTCTCTATGATTTCTCTCATCGCCGCCGTGGCCAAAGACAACGTTATCGGCAAAGCCGGCAAACTCCCCTGGAATCTGCCGGAAGATTTAAAGCACTTCCGCGACTTAACCATAGGCAAGACCGTGCTCATGGGAAAAACGACCTGGGAGTCGCTGCCGGAAAAACTTCGTCCGCTCCCCGGGCGGAAGAATGTCGTGGTCGCGCTCGAGGCGGATTATCAAGTCCCAGCGGGCGTGGAGCTCTTTCATGATTTGGGCGCGGCGCTCGCGAGCCACGCCGATGAGAAAGTAATGGTTATGGGCGGCGCATCCATTTATCGGCAGACCATCGGCTTGGCCGACACGCTTTATATCACCCATCTTGATCTGACCGTGGAGGGCGGCGACGCTTTTTTTCCGGCAATAGACCCAAGTGTTTGGCGGGAAGTTAGTCGTGAGGAGGGCGAGGGCATGGCTTGGGTGACGTATAAAAGAAGGGTATAGGGGATATGCCCGGCAGTGAAACGCCGACAGCAAGCTGAACACTGACCTTGAAGGTCTGTAAAGACGGACCTTCAAGGTCAGTGCTGATAATCTTAAAGAAAGTTCGCTGGCCGAACCCCGCCTAGCGGGGCTCGAGTCGGCGTTCTACTGCCGGGTATGGACATTTTTATTCCTGCGCCGCTCACTGACGCGCCGCGAAAGCTCATCCGCCGCGCCGGTTACGCCGAGTTCCGCGACCCGAACACCGGCGAGTTCAGTTATGTCCGCCGTCTCCAGCCCGGCGTATTTTACCCGCGATTTCATGTTTATTTAAAAGACCGTGATAACGGTTTAGTCGTCTCGCTCCATCTTGACCAAAAAAAACCGAGCTATGGCGTCGGCCACGCGCACAGCGGCGAGTACGACGGCGTAGTGGTAGAGCGGGAAGGGGAACGGGTTAAGCAGACAATTCTCGCGGTACGCGCTCCAGAACCGGAGAAACCGGTTAAAAGAGGATTTTTTTCGAGAATTTTCGGCGGGAAATAAACCAATACGTCATTTCGACCAGGGCGGAGAAAACTTCAATTTTGCCGGATTCAATTTTGCGGACAAGAATAGAAGATCCCTCGGCTTCGCTCGGGATGACATAAAGATACGCCATCTCTTACTCTCATCACCCACCACCGTCCGCATATTGATGACATCTGCGGGATGTGGCTTCTCGCGCGTTTTTGGCCGCCAGCTAAAGACGCTGCTTTTGATTTTGTTTCCGCCAAAGAGCGCGACCCGGGCGACCCGGCGCGGATTTGGGTCGGCGTGGGACGGGGAAAATTTGACGAACACAAAGGTGACCTGGGCGAGTCGGCGGCTTCGCTGGTCTTTCGTTTTATCAAAGAGACAAGAAAAGGACTTGCATCGGAAGAGCTTAACGCCTTGACCCGGCTCGTTCTCTGGATTCGCGACGAGGACACTGGTCTCCACGACAAAGACCGCGATCGGGAATGGACGCCGGCGCCGCTTCTCCGCCAGTACTATGACCTGCATGATGCCGATCCGGCGCGTCTCACCCAATTCGGCTTTGAGATCCTCGCCGCGACCTACGCCGAGCTCTTGATGCGGGAGCAGTTGGTCAAAGACTGGGAGAATCGTCTGGAGTTCGAGAGTCCCTGGGGCCGGGCGGTGGCGCTCGAGACCGCGGCCTACGGCGCCGACGAATACGCCTATCAGCAAGGTTTTATTCTGCTGGTGCTGATTGACTCTAGGCGGGGGTTCCGCGGTTTTCGCGCCGCGCCGGACTCCAATGTTGACCTTACGGCGGCCTACGAGACGCTCCGGCGTGCCGACCCCAAGGCCGACTGGTATCTGCACCACTCGCGCAAACTCCTGCTCTGCGGCAGTGATGTCGCGCCGGATTCCAAACTTTCCAAACTTGGTCTGCGTGATTTGGTCAGAGTGTTGCAGCCGGTGGGTGGTAAGTAGTATGTAGAACGTAGAAAGTAGCGGGCAGGGGACCTGAACTCCGCTCGGCAACTAGAATCAAAGTCCCTGAGCGTAGTCGAAGGGCTACTATAATTTATGGCCAACGAAGTTGAAGAAATCAAACAACGCCTGGATTTGGCCGAGGTAATCGGCGGCTATCTGCCGCTCGCCAAGGCCGGAACCGGCAGTCTTAAAGCGCGGTGTCCTTTCCACCAGGAAAAGACGCCGTCGTTTTATGTCTCCCGCGACAAGCAGATGTGGTATTGCTTCGGCTGCGGCGAGGGCGGCGACCTTTTTACTTTCGTGATGAAGATGGAGGGCATGGAGTTCCGCGAGGTATTGAAAATTTTGGCGGACAAAGCCGGGGTCAAGCTCCCGGAGTGGAAGCCCGAGGAGAGGAGCGAGCGCGAGCAGGTCCTTGAGGCGCTAGCGCTCGCCGCGCGTTTTTACGCCGCGGCGCTCGCTGACGCGCCGCAGGCCGCCGCCAGCCGCGAATACTTGCGAAGCCGCGGCGTTTCGCCGGCGATGACCGCCGCCTTTAATCTCGGCTGGGCGCCGGACTCCTGGGACGCGCTGCAGCTCGCGCTAAAAAAACGCGGGGTCAAAGCGAATGATTTGGAAAAATCCGGGATGGTCCTCCGCCGCGAGCGGGGGAGCGGCTGGTATGACCGCTTCCGCAATCGTCTGATGTTTCCGATTCGCGACGCCAGCGGCCGGACCGTCGGTTTTTCCGGCCGCGTCCTTGCGCCTGAGACCAAGGAGGCCAAGTACATCAACACGCCGCAGACTTTGGTCTACAACAAATCAGCCGCGCTCTACGGGCTTGACCTGGCGCGCCAGGCAATGCGGGAAAAAGACCAGGCGATTGTCGTCGAAGGGAATTTGGACGTAATTGCCTGCCATCAAATTGAGATGAAGAATGTCGTCGCCGCTTCGGGCACCGCGCTTACCGGAGAGCAGCTGCGGATTCTCGCGCGCTATACCAGAAATTTAGCTATCGCCTTTGATTCCGATTCGGCTGGGCAAAACGCCGCGCGCCGCGGGATTGAACTGGCCATTGCCCAAGGTTTTACCATGCGGGTAATCACGATTCCCGCCGGCGCGGGCAAAGACCCCGACGAGTGCATCAAAAAAGACGAGCGTGTTTGGCGCGAGGCCGTCGCGTCGGCGGCGCACTATATGGATTATTTGATTGCCGCCGAAACCGCCGGACGCGACCTGACTGACCCGGCCATAAAAAAGAAAATCGGCAACGCCTTGCTCAGCGAGGCGAGGAAAATTCCCGACGCCATCGAACAGACCCATTGGCTGCAAAAATTTTCGGCGCTCCTTGCTGTCCCAGAGGCGATTCTTCAGGAGCAAATGGGACGCTTGAGCAAAGCGGGGACAGGGCCCGGCGGTGCCAAGAAATCCGGAATTTCGGGCGCGAAAGACGAGCTGCACCCCGCGCCCTCGCGACCCCGCCTGCTTTCCGAATCGTTTTTGGCTCTGCTTTTTGTCCGTCCCGAATTAGTCGCCGCGGCCACCGCCGCCACGCCGCCGGAAATACTCACCGGCGACGACCTCCGCGAACTATACAAGGCCGGCGTGGCAAGCTATACTCAAACCGGACATTTTTCGGCCCCGCCGGCTGGCGGAGCCGCCGCCCCGGACCTTTCCGGGAATATAGAACACAATTTGCTGAGCCGGATGATTTTAAAAGGCGAGCGTGATTACGCCTCGCTTTCGGCTACGGCGGCGGAAGAAGAACTCCGCACGCTCCAAGACGCCCTGCGCGGACTTAACCGTTCCGCGCGGCTTGAGGATTTGCGCCGCCGCATGCGCGCGGCGGAACAGATTGGCGACCAGAGCAAAGTGGCCGAGCTCGAGGCGTCCGCGCGCGAGCTGATGAGTTCGATTTGAAGCTTAAAATTTTTTGTCATCCCAGCGAAGGCTTGAATCAGAAATAAAGTAGTCCCTCGACTTCGGCCCTCCAACGTTACGACGGATGGCCTCCGCTCGGGAACTAAATTAACAAGTCCCTGAGCGAAGTCGATGGGCTACATTTAGACATTATGTCCGCCCGGATTAAGAAATCCAAGTCAAGACCAAAACCCAAGCGAGAGCCCAAGGGCAAAAAAGGCGCGCGGCTCGCATCGGCTAGGGTCAAAGCCCCGCCGCCGACCGAAGCGGCTCTGATGTCGCTTGTCACTAAAGCTAAACAACGCGGGTTTGTGACCGACGCGGAGATTCTCCATACTTTCCCCGACCTCGAGGAGCATTTGCCGTTTTTTGAAAAAACCATGGACCGGCTGGAGGCGATGGGCGTCCAGTATCTGGAAACCCGCGAGGGATTGCTGGGCCGCCGCGAGGAACGCGGCAAACAGATTGGAGCGGTCAGGGCAAAAGAAGACGAAGGCAAAAAGCAGATTGACTGGGGCGAGCTTTCCCAAGATTCAATCCAAATGTATCTTCGGGAGATCGGCAAGATATCACTCTTGACCGGCGAGGAGGAAGTCGCGCTCTCCAAACGCAAGGACCGCGGCGACAAGGAGGCCGAACAGCGGCTCATCGAGGCCAACCTGCGTTTGGTCGTTTCCATCGCCAAAAAATTCGTGGGCAAGTCGCTCTCGTTATTGGATTTGATTCAGGAGGGAAACATCGGCCTTTTCCGCGCCGTCAAAAAATTTGAATATCGCCGCGGCTACAAGTTTTCCACTTACGCCACCTGGTGGATTCGCCAGGCGATTACTCGCGCTTTGGCCGACCAGAGCCGCACCATCCGCATCCCCGTGCACATGGTGGAAACGATTAATCGCTTCCAGCAGGTGGAGCGGCGGCTCATCCAGGACCTCGGCCGCGAGCCGCTCCCGGAGGAAATCGCCGCGGAAATGGGCGAGGAATTAGAAAAAATTCATCACATCATCAAAATTTCGCAGGATACGGTGTCGCTCGAGACCTCGGTCGGCGACGACGACGAGGACTCCACGCTTGAGGATTTCATCGAGGATGTCAAAAATGTCACGCCGGATCGGAGCGCGGCGCTCCAGCTGCTTCGGGATTACGTCAAAGACATCATTAAGGACCTAAACGCCCGCGAGCAAAAAATTTTGGAGATGCGTTTTGGGCTCTCGGACGGGGTTACCCATACGCTCGAGGAAGTAGGCAAAGAGTTTGACGTCACCCGCGAGCGCATTCGCCAAATCGAGGCCAAGGCGTTGGAGAAAATCCGCTCCCACGGCGGTATTGAGCGGCTCCGGGATTATTAGCTCATTGACGTTTGGATGTTGAACATCCATCGGGATGTTCAACATCCCGATATTCGATGCGGTTGTAACTTTTCTGCGGAGGCATCGTATATTTTATCGGATCTAATAAATCTAACTTTTATTTTTATGGGCAAATGCACCCAAAAAATAGCCGTTGTCGGGCTGGCGGTGACGCTGCTCGCGCCATACGCCGCGCTCGCCGAGGATGCGGCTGCGACTTCAACTCAGCCGGCGTCTAAGTGCGACGAGCGGACGGTTAAGTGGGAGAAGAAGCTGGCCGAAAAGCGGCTTAATTCCGAGGAGTGGCTCGAGCACCGCCGTGACGAACAGGGTAAATGGAAAGCAAACCGTCAAGCCGAGGGCGATAAATGGCTTGAAAATCGGCGATTTGAACAGGATAAATGGAAGGAGAATCGCCGCGTGGAGCGGGACTCGCGCGGTTATAAGAACGAGGCAGTCAAGGCCGCGGCGGCTGCTTATCGGACCGCGATTGACGTCGCCATGAAGACGCGCCGCGAGGCCGTTGAGGCGGCGATTAAGAGCTACCGCGCGACGCATGACGCCGCCCTGGCCAAGCGTAAGGCGGCGGTTGATACCGCGATTGCGGCACGAAAAACCGCGATTGACGCCGCGCTGGCGGATTGGAAGACGCGTTGCGATGGGACGCCAGAGGGGCGCAAGGCGGCTAATAAGGCATTTGGCGAGGCAGTAGAAACCGCGCAAAAGGCCTCCCGTGACGCAACCGAAGCGGCTTGGAAGGTTTATCGCGATGAAAATGAGGCCGCCAGAAAAATAGAGCGCGAGGCCATTGAAACGGCGATGAAGAACTTCCGCGCCGCGCAAGAGGCGGCTTGGAAGGTTTATCGCGCAGCAATGGAAGTGGCCAAAAAGCACGCGCCTGTCCCGCCGGCAAACACCAATACCTCCACCGGCGCCACCACGACGCAGTAAAAAATAATGTAGAACATAACTATTTAAAGAAAACCGACCGCCTAAGGTGGTCGGTTTTCTCTGGCTCCGGGGGTGGGATTTCCTCGTCGCTTCGCTCCTTGTCCTGGGCACCGACCAAGCCAAGACGTTGGCTTGGTCGTCGCTCGCCTGCGCCGCCCTGTGGCTTGTCTCGCTCGTGCCCGCCTGCCTGCCGGCAGGCAGGTTCGAACCACACCTCACAGTCAAAAAGTAAAACGACTACCGAATGGTAGTCGTTTTACTTTGGCTCCGGGGGTGGGATTCGAACCCACGACCAAAGGATTAACAGTCCTCTGCGCTACCGCTGCGCTACCCCGGAATATGAAAAAGTTTAAAAATGATACCGCCAGTCGCGTATTGAGTCAATCTATAATTCGAATGGCAGTTTAGAAATGCAAACCGCTTTCTACACAATCAGTTTAATTTGGCTGTTTATTCTCCCTGTGATTTAAGCAGTTTGGCGAATTTTTCTTTGACTTTTTTTAGTTTGGGGCTGATGACTGTCCGGCAATACGGTTGGTCGGGATTTTGGGCGTAGTAGTCGCGGTGATAATCCTCCGCCGGCCAAAAGCGGTCCAGAGGTTTTACTTCTGTAACTATCAGCTGACCTTGGGGGGACGAGGAGTTGAGATTGCGGATAAATCGCTCGGCTTCTGCCTTTTGCGCCTCATTGGCATAAAGGATTATTGAGCGGTATTGCGGGCCGACGTCTCCGCCCTGGCGATTGACAGTCGTGGAGTCGTGGGTGGCAAAGAAGACCGTCAGTAAATCATCATAAGATATTTTTGATGGCGCATACTCAACGCGGATGACCTCGGCATGGCCGGTCTCGCCGCCGCAAATTTCCTCATAACTTGGATTTGGTTTGCTGCCGCCGGCATAACCCGGAGTGACCGAAATAACCCCCTTGAGCATCTTAAAAACGGCCTCGGTGCACCAAAAGCACCCGCCGCCAAAGACTGCTCGTTCTATTTTTTCAATCGCCTTTTTTGCCATATTTTATGCTATTATTTCACAAATTTTATTTAACGTTATGGAGTTATCCACAGGAGGGGAGACCTTGTACCTGCGTAAAGGTATACTAAAAGCCAAGGGCGAATTATGGGCCATAGTTTGATTTTGCCGCGGAACCAAAGCGTATTATGGCCCAGAAGAAAATTTTAAAGACCGCAAAGGAATGGCAAAAAGAATTGACGCCCGAACAATACCGCGTTCTTCGCCAATGCGGGACCGAGCCGGCCTTTACCGGCAAATACTGGAAAACGAAGGACAAGGGTGTTTATCTCTGCGCCGCCTGCGGCAATGAATTGTTCAATTCAGAGACCAAATACGACTCCGGAACCGGCTGGCCGAGTTTTTCGGCGCCGTTGGATAATAAAAAAATAGAGTCGAAAATTGACCGGAGCGATGGGATGGATAGAGTTGAGGTGAAGTGCGCCCGTTGCGGCAGTCATCTCGGCCACGTCTTTGACGACGGACCCAAGCCCGGTGGCAAACGGTTTTGCATCAATTCCGCCAGTTTATATTTAAGGAAAAAGCAGGCGGATTAAATCAACGCCCTTCCGGTGGCATTAATCATCAAAGCGATATTTTCTGACTAATGTTATGTACCGCGTTCCCACAAATATGGTGGAATTTCAAAAAGCCGTTGATGAGTTAAAAAGTATTTTTAATTTTTTGGACCGCATCCCGCGGCATATTATAATTACTGACGCGAACGCCAACGTTTTATACGCTTCCCGCAAGGTGGCGGCAGGCACGGGTTTCGAACGCGATGAGATACTGATGAAAAATCCGGCGGACTTATGGGGCGGCCACATGGAGGACCCGTTTTATGAGGCCATGTGGCAACGCATTAAAGAAGATAAAAAGAGTTTTTTCGGCATCGTCAAGAATAAACGGAAGGATGGAGAATTTTATTATCTGGAACTCTACATCCTGCCAATTACCGACAATGAAGGTAATGTGAAATATTTTATGGGAATTGAATTCAAGTTAGAGGAAAATAATGAAAACGAGACTCTGGAAGAACTCGCTTTCTTGTCAAAATTACTGGCACTTTTTAAAAATGGCGCCTGTACCGTCGAAAAATTGAAGTCCGTCTGCAGTTGATGAACGGCCATGGCCAACTCAGTCTTTTTGAACAGGGACGGTTTTATTGAGCAAAAATATATCGGAGACCAGACCTACGATTCGGTTCAAGCGAGCGTGCGGGCGATTTTGGAATTATCGAAACAGCTTAGAAAAAACGGGAAACCGGTAAAAATTTTGACTGACCTTTCCCGACTTGGGAATCCACCGCCGGCTCCAGAAAAGCATCAGTTCACGCCCTACGGAACGCCGATTACGACCTGGTCGCCTTGTCTGGGGCAAACATGTTTATGAAAAATATTTCTAACTTCATTTTATTTGCTTCCGGAATGAATGATAAAGCAAAATATTTCAATACTAGAAAAGAAGCAGAACTATGGCTCAGGGACCAGGGGAAGTAAAAACAAATCCGGAACTTGAACGATACCGTTCGTTCGTAAAGGAGAAGCTGGAGAAGCTTCTGCCTATTTTTGCGGCGGTTTCTGTCGGAGATCTTACGCCAGATGTTGAAGTTTTGAGACGAGAAGATGAGTTTTCGGGGCTCTATAGCGGCATCAAGGTGATGTTAGAAGTAATTCGCGAAAAAATAGCCGATTACGAAAAATTGACAACGGAGCTTAAAGAAAAGATTGGTAAAGAAACAGCGGAGATTAAGGCATCGGAGGAAAAATTGCGTTCCCTCCTGGAAGTCCCATTTGTCGGTCTGTTTCAGACTTCGGTTAAGGGCAAATTTATTTTTGCCAACAGAGCGCTTTTAAAAATTTTGGATTTTGACACGTTAGAACAAATGCGGGCGGCAAATGTCATTGATTTATATAAAAGACCCAAAGACAGGGAGTTTTTTTTGAAAAATCTCAGAGAAAAGGGGGAAGTTACGCTAGAGTTGGACATAATAACGGCAAAAAAACGAGATAAAACGGTACTCACTGGGGCGGTTATTGATGGAAAAAAAGAAAATATATCGGGCGTGGCTATTGACATTACGGAGCGAAAGAAATTGGAGTGGGATTTAAAAGTTCGTCTTGCGGAAATCGAGCGTTTGAACAACATGATGGTTGGCAGGGAATTAGAAATGGTCAAATTAAAAACAGAAATTGCGGCACTAAAGCAACAAATGGCGGCCGCGCCGGGAAGGGCAAAAATACCGTCAAAAATCGTGCCGCATGGAGAGCAGACAATAGCGGCGCTCTTAACGAAAATTGAGGAACTGGAAAAACTCAATATTTTTTTGGTCGGACGGGAGATAGAAATGGTCAGGTTGAAGGGAGAAAACCAACGGCTTAAATCGGAACTTGAGTCAAAAAATCACAATGACGGAAAAATTTAAAATAACTTTCAAAAGGTTGACACGCGCGCTGGGCATTTTAAACGTTTTGTTCGGCATAGCCGCCGCGGGTTATTTTTTATTGTCGCTCGGAGGGTATTTCCATATCAGCGGCCAAGTTTTCATCTTATGGTTTTCGTTCTACAGCGTATCTAATGCCTTTTTCATTTTTTATTTTTGCCTTTTTGAAAACGAAAAACTGCGTGTTCAACTGGAGCGAAAAGTAGAAGAAAGGACAGTAGAATTATCCAAAAAGATTGTAGACGCGTATAACTTGCGGAAAGCTCTGTTAAATCTCGCCGAAGACTTGGATTTGGCGAAAAAAGTGATTGAAGAAGAAAATTCAAAAAATAAGACGTTGCTTGAGAGTATCGGGGAGGGCGTGGTTGTTGTTGGCCATGACTCAGAAATACTTTTAATCAATAAGGCGGCCAGGGAAATGCTGGATTTAAATCCGTATGAGACAATCGGCAGCGTTTTTTCTGAATCCTTCGCGCTTGCGGACGAAAACGAAAAAGAACTTGCCGACGAAGAATTGCCGGTCAGCAGAGTGTTGTCCCAAAAAACGACTGTCTCTACCACCATCGGGCATCCTTATTACTTTGTGAATAAAAAAGGGAGCAAGCTGCCCGTGACTCTGGTCGCGGCGCCGGTTTATTTTGGCAAAGAGGTCATTGGGGCGATAATCGTCTTTCGCGATATTACGGAGGAAAGCAAGCTGGACCGGGCAAAAACCGAATTTGTTTCGCTGGCTTCCCACCAGCTCCGGACACCGCTCTCCACCATTAATTGGTACACGGAAATGCTTATTGACGGCGATGTCGGCAAGGTTAGCCGCGAACAGGTTAAATACCTTAATGAAATATTTAAGGCCAATCGGCACATGGTGGAATTGGTGGACGCGCTTCTTAACGTCGCGCGGCTCGAGACCGGCACCATGGTGGTTGAACCAAAAATGGCCGATGTCTCTGAACTTATACAAAGCGCGCTGGCTGAACAAAAAGCGGAGATTGTAAAAAAGAAATTAAAAGTGGAAACAAACCTGGATAAAAACATCCCACCGATGAATATCGATCCAAACCTGTTCAGAATTATCCTGCAAAATTTGCTGTCAAACGCGGCAAAATACACGTCGGAAGGGGGGATTATTACGCTTTCGGCTGTTATTAAAAAGTCGGGAGAAAAGTTCGGCGGCCGGGGGCTTGAGGAGAACAGTTTATGCGTTTCCATCGCCGATACCGGCTGGGGCATACCGCAGGAACAGCAAGAAAAAATATTTAGCAAGTTTTTCCGCGGCGATAACGTCAGGTTAAAATACACGGAGGGCACGGGTTTAGGCCTCTATATCGTCTATTCAGTTTTGGAAAAACTGCAGGGACAAATTTGGTTCCATTCCGAGGAAAACAAGGGTTCGACTTTTTATCTTACGATTCCGGCCACCGGCATGAGGAAAATCGAAGGGACCATGGCGCTGACATAAGGGAAAATAAAATCGCTCCGATGGCCATCGGAGCGATTTATTAGTTTTTTTAACAGCCGCCGACCATGGCGGGTGCCGCCGAACCCGAGCCCGAGCCGCTTTCGCTGTGATGTGACGCGTCGGTGCTCGCTGCGCTTGCCGCCACGGCGGGTTTGACCGTGATGCTTTTTGCTGATGCCTTGAGGGCATAGAGCTGAAAGGTCTGGAAGACGGTTACTAGAGCGATGAGCGTGAGAACCGTCGTTTGGATGTTGAAGCGCGGGATTTTAATTGTTAAAGATTTCGACTTTGGCTGTACTTCGGCCTGCGGCGTTTCGTTAGCCGTGTTTTCGTTGAGTTCTGGCATAAGAAGTTAAAAAGTTAGGTGTTAGAAGTTAGAATTAGATTGAAATTAAAGTCCGTGGCGGCCGTCGGCGCCGGCGCCGCCGTGCGTCTCGTGGCCGATGACGTCACCCTTACCCGTGGCCAGGAGATAATCCTCAAGCATCCCTTTCGGATACCAGAGCGCATACCAACGGTGGGATTCGCCGATCAGTTCTTCATTCGAATACTTATCGCCGTAAGTCTGCAGCATATATTTATAGAAACCACGCACGGCGCGGGCGTGGGCACAGCCACACTGCTTATTTAGCGTGGCCCTGGTCGGCGAGCCACAACAGTAACTGCAAAGCATGGCGCTGATTAGCTGGTCATACCGCGTCTGCAGAGCACCCGTTAATTGAATGCCGTCTTCATACGCGCCCCATTTATTTTGCGCGTTAATCGGGTCGTCAAAGTCAATATCATCCGGAGCGTAGAACGGCTTGCCGGTCGCGAGCATCACCACCTTGGAGTCCGCGAGCGCGTCGCCGGAATTTGGGTTTGCCGGTACTTCGGTAATGGTCGGCTGTTCCACGAGGGAAGTCGTTCGGCCGTCCGGATTAAGTTTCGGGGCGATAATCACCTTGGCCGCGGCTGACTTGATTCCGATCAGCGAGCCCAAAAACGCGCCGACACTTTTAGAACTGGAACCGGAGCCGTTGCCCCCCATTCCGACGGCTACTTGGCCGATGAGGATGTGGTTCAACGCCAAGACGGCAATTAGAAAATTAGTCAAGGCGTTCCTCCCCCAAAAGTTCGCGGCCGGAGCCGGCGCCGAGCCGGTTTTTTCCGCTAGCCGCGGCCGGCAGTCGTCGCATTTGCTCTGGAGCAGGGGCAGGGATTTCGCGCCGGAGTAAACCGTGCCGGCGGCCAAGAGCCCCAAGCTCAAAAATTTGAACTCCAGCCCTTTGAGCGGGAAGAGACTGATGCCGCTCGCGACGCCGAGCGCCTGGAGCAGAAACGCGCCACAGACCGGACAAGCGGCGCCAAAAGCGCCGGAGAGCGTCCCGAATCCGCCGGCGAAAAGATTTCCGAGTTTCTCCTGCCGCTTATGTCGGAATTGCCAGTCAAGCAGAGCCGCGCCGATACCGAAGAGCGCAATAGTCGCGACAGTGGCGGCAATCGCGGTGATGGTGTAGGCGACGCTGAATCGGCCATATTCGTCGGCTATGCCCTGCCGCCAAAAATGCGAAAAGGTCGTTACCTGGTAAAAGAGCCAGTAGTTTAGGTAGCCGAAAGCGAGCGCGCCGAGCGCGGCGACAACTTGCGCCCGACGGTCATTAAGGAGAAGTTTGACGGCAATCCAGGATTCCTTAAAAATTTTCATAGAAAAATTTTTACTTTACGGTTGAAGTAGCGTTGCCGGCTGCCTTAACGGGATTAACCACGATGTTGGCGGCCAAATCCTTGTAGGCGACGCCGCCGAGCGCCTTAAGCTCGCGGAAAACGTACCAACCGTCTTTTTCCGCGGTCCCCACTTGCGGCCAGATGGAGACAAGCTGGTCGTAGGCGCTTAAATCAGGCGAAATGATAACCGTGGGGACGGCGGCTATTGAATATTGCTTGATTAGACGCTTGCCCGCCGCGGAACTCGCGTCAATAATTTTTGACGAACCAATTTTTACGCCAAAGGTGCCCTTGAGAATCAATTCGTGCTGGCCGACGTCATAGCACTCCTTGCAAGAGCCGTCAACCAGCGAAATTAGTTCCACGACCCCGGCGACGCGATTTTTTTCGGCGTCAAAATACGGCGGCGAAACAGCGCGGAAAACGAAAGTCCCGTCCGGCTCAATAGTGCCAAAGCGCGCGCTCACCAGTTGTTCGTAAAGCTTGGTTTCGCCCTGGAGCAAAATCGTCGGCAGGGAAGTGATGCGGTAATTTTTGACCAGAGTTTGACCTTCCGCGCCGCGCGGGTCAACCGTTCTGGTGGTGGAGGAGGACGCGCTTATTCCACCCGCCTTAAATTGTTCGAGCAGGGGAGCGGGGTCGGTGCAGGCCGGGCACTGCACGGCGGAATAAAGAACTAGCGCCGCGAGCTGGCCGTGTTTCTCGCCCGATTGGGGCGTGACGAAAACCGGCTGGACTTTTTCAAAAACGAAAGAATCACCGACGATTTTGCCGTTAGCTTCAAAAAAGGCGGCTAGTTTTTTGTTTTTGATATCGCCGCGCACGATGTAGGCGGGAATCTTTTCAATGCCGAGCGAGCTCGTGAGCTCGCGGCCCTCCGGAGAGTCAAAAGAGATTTCTTTTTCCTCACTCAAGGCGATTGGCTGCTTTTTAAGGTCGTTCAGCGCGGCGGCGATATCAAGACACTCGGGGCAATTGGCGGTGATTTTTATAACATTCAGTTTGACCGGTTCGGCCGCTTCTTTAGCTCCGGCAAGTCGTTTGGCGACGTCGCGCGAAAGCGAAAAAGAAATAGCCAATCCGCCAAGCGTGGCTACAAGAATAATAATCAGCAAGACCAGTTCGTTTTTCTTAATCGGCGTCTTGGGGGTGATGGGGGTCATAGGTGGTTATATAGTCCGGCGGGGCGTAAGTGGCGCCGGCCGGTTGTTTAATTGGCGTAGTTGCGTTGTTTTCGGATAAGGAGGCGCACGATGGCGCGGATTCCTTTGCTAAGGAACCTGGCGCACTAAAAACGAGGAGGGCTGATATCACGACCGCACTCAGGATTATTTTTGAAAGCTTAAGCGGTGAGAGGGCGTGCCCCTGACCGGCGATATAAGAGATTCGTATTTCGAGCAGCGGCCGGTCGGCAAAGAGAGCCAGGGCGACTTGCCCGGCCTTCGCCAAGGCTTCGGCCGGCGAGCCGCCAGAGCGCAGGCCAGGCGAGGAGAGTTTGTAGAGGGCGCCGGCTAGGGCCAGGCCGCCATTTTTGAGTTTAAGGGCATCAGCATCGGCGAGAATCTCCTTGGCCACGGCAAAGCGTTTTTCCAGCAGCTTGATTACAGGGACGAAGAATAGTGAGCGGCCGAGCGAGCGTAAAATTGTGGAACGAGCGGGGTCGCGGTAACGGCGATGGCGGTTTTCGTGCGAGAGCACCGCCAAAAGTTCCGCATCGTTCAAGGTTTTAATTGCGCCGGAAGAGAGATAAATTTTAGGCCGGAAAAAGCCGGCGCTAAAGCAAAGAGAATCGGCCGCCTCAAATACCGCCACGGCTTGTCGGGAAATTTGTAGTTCGTGGAGAGCCAGAGACAGGTTATTTGACCAGAGAGATGGGGCAAGGAGACGCAAAGAACGGAGGTGGCGATCGGTATTCCAGATTTCCCTGAACAGCAAAAAGAGAAACAAGACAAAGAGCGAGAGCGCCAGCGCCGCGGCGGCGAGATGCGGCCCGGGCCAGTTCTTTTGGATGAAAGCGGCGAGCGGGGCGCAAGCGCTGGCACTGTTCCTCCCCACAAGAAGATGAAGGGGCGAAAAAAATAAAACCGCGAAAACCGCCGCGCCGATTGATGCCGGCAGGAAAAACGACCAGCGATAGCGGCGATAGGCGAGAGACATAGCTATTTTTTCTGCCGTAATTCCTTAAGGAGATTTTTCAGCTTCTTTCGGCTGATTTTGCTGGCTTCGTCCACAAAACAAGCAACGGCCATCTCGCCGTGCTGTTCTCTGATGCGGGAGAGCATCTCGGCCGCGACCCGGCTGTAAAATTTTTGGGGCGAGAAGGGAGTGGTATAAACGTAGCTCTCGCCGTCATTTGTCCGTCGGAGCAAGCCCTTGGCCGTCAGCCGATTCATTACCGTGAGCACGGTGGTATAGGCAATCGGCCGTTCGCGGCGCATAATATCCACGACCTCGCGGATGCTGGCCGTGCCGCCCTTGGTCCAGAGCACCTGCATCACTTGCTGTTCCAGTTCGCCGAGTATTCGGGCAAAGGTAGAAGGGGTTTGCATATCTGGGGATAAGCGGGCTTGCCTTAAGCTACTACACTGTGTAGAATTATTCCCGCGGCGTCAAGCGGAAGTTATACACAGCAGAAATTAGTGAATAGTGAGTGATGAGTAGTAGTAATAATTCTACTCACTACCCATTACTCTCTACGCACTACTCACTCACTACTTAGCAATATGAATAAATACAGGAAACTAGTTACCGTCTTAGCCGTTCTTTTAGTTTTTGGCGTTTTTCTCTGGATTGCCAGACCAGTCGCGAATTCGGGGGATAACACTCCCGCGATCGGCGGGGGACCGACGGCTACGAGCGTTTTGAGCGCCACAGAGGGCTCTTATGATTTCGGTTCAATTTCCATGGCTAAGGGGAAAGTCACCCATGTTTTTAAGGTAAAAAATATCGGTGACCGGGAAGTCAAAATAAACAAACTCTACACTTCCTGCATGTGCACCTCGGCTTCGCTTTTGACGGCGGGTGGCAAGCAAGGACCTTTTGGCATGCCCGGACACGCCGCTATACCGCGGATTGACACGCCGCTCGCGTCGGGGGGAGAGGCCGAGGTGGAAGTAGTGTTTGACCCCGCCGCGCACGGACCGGCCGGCGTGGGACGGATTGAGCGAAAAATAATGCTCGAGAACGACGGCGGCGCGACGCTGGCTATCGCCATCAGCGCCACCGTGACGCCTTAAATGAAATTTTTCGCGAACAAAAGAATTATCATTTTATTTTTGACCGCGGCGGCTATTGCCGGCGCGGTACTGCTGTTCCGCAGCCAGGCCTTTACCGGCGCGCTTTGGCAGATATCGAACGGCGGCCAGTGGCTCCTGCCTTTGATATTGGTTTCCGCAGTGATTGACTCGGTCAACCCCTGCGCTTTTTCCGTTTTGCTTTTGACCATCGCCTTCCTTTTAAGCATCGGGAGTCTCCGGGCGAAAATTTTGCGTGTTGGCCTAGTTTACATCCTTGGTATTTTCACTGTTTATCTGCTCATCGGTTTGGGCATCCTGCAAGTTTTGCACTTATTCAATACCCCGCATTTTATGGGCCGTTTGGGGGCGCTTTTGCTAATGGTTTTAGGCGCGGTGAACTTGCTTTATGCATTTGTCCCGAAATTTCCGGTCAAGTTCCGCCTGCCGCACTCGCTCCATCACGCCATGGCAACGCTCATGGACCGCGCCACCGTGCCGACGGCTTTTGTTCTGGGGACGCTCGTGGGGCTCTGCGAATTTCCCTGCACCGGCGGTCCGTATCTCATGGTTTTGGGTCTCCTGCACGACCGGGCAACTTATTTGCCGGGCGTTGGTTATTTACTGATCTACAATTTAATCTTTGTTTCGCCGCTCGTCGTTCTTTTGGCGCTCGCGAGTGATAAAACGCTCCAAGTCAAAGTTGAGAATTGGTACAATAAGGATCGCCGGCAGATGAAGATTATCGGCGCCATCGCGATGGTGTTGTTGGGGTTGATAATTTTTTACCTATAAAATCATTTGTTATCCCGCACTTGATGCGGGATCCAGAAACAAAATGTCTGGATTCCTGCCTTCGCAGGAATGACAGAAAAACACTGGAATCTCTATGACCATTTTTTCCGCCCTGCTTTCAATCTTGGCCATTACCGGACTGGCCGCGGTCGTTCGCATGTACCTGCCTTTTCGGCTGTGTCCGATTTGCGCCGGTGTCTCCGGCACGTGGGCTTGGATGCTAGTCGTCCGTTATTTTGGCGTAACGGTTGAACCGGCGATATTGGCGATGCTCCTCGGTGGTTCGGTGGTGGGAGTGACTTATCAGTTGGAAAAGCGCTTGCCTGCCGGCCGTTCGCTGGTTCTGTTTAAAGCGCTTTCTATCCCCGCGGGCTTTCTGTTGGCCTACGCCTTAATCTGGAATTGGTGGCCAGTTTTTTTTGCGGGACTTTTGATTCTCGCGGCCGTTTATTTTGTTTTTCACCGGAAACCAGAAGCCGGGGAGAGCCAAGAGGTTCAGGACTTGGAAAAGAAATTAAAAAATTGTTGTTAATTATTGTAGCCCTTATGCGCGATTGCTGTCAGAGCTCCGCCCCCAGAGGTTCCTTGGACAAAAAGTTTTTAATCGGCATGATTATTTTTATCGCCGTAATTATAATTGGCGGCATCTGGCTTATTAGCGCGCAAAATCAAAAAGAAAAGAAACTGTTAATGGGTGAGGAAATTCCTAGCCAAGGCGCGGCGCACGTCGCGCGCGGCGAGGGGCACCCGACTTACAACTCCAATCCGCCGACCTCCGGCTGGCATTGGGGAGATGGGGTCGCTGGCCCGGGAATTAAGGATGAGCAGTTGCCCGATGAATTGGTCTTGCACAGCATGGAGCACGGAGCGGTCGTTGTCTGGTATGACCACAAACTGTCGGTAGAGCAGGTGGAGAAAATTAAAAAGGCCTTTCATGACGCGGAGGGAAAGAAGATTATGCTCCCGAGGAGCGGGATGGATGTGCCGGTCGCCCTGACGTCTTGGGGCCGATTGTTGAAACTGGCGGCCGTTGATGAGGAAAAGATTAAGGAGTTTATCGAAGCTAACAGCGATCACGCGCCGGAAATGGCGCCGATTTAAGATTTTTGGATGTTGAACATCCCGTGGATGTTCAACATCCCGACATCTTCTTATGTCCGTGCGGCCGATAATAAACGGGACAGTGGCGAGCGCGGGTCTTATCGGCGTTTATTTCGGTTTAGTAACGCTTATCTCCGGCAGTCAGTTTGCGGTCAGTCAATTTGGCAGATACTGGTATTTTTTTGTTCCCCTGTCTCTCGGTTTCGGCATACAGATTGCGCTCTATTCCTATTTCCGCCGTTCAATCGACGCGCGGGACGGGGGCAAAAAAGTTTTGGCGGCAACCGGAACGACTTCAACTTTTGCCATGGTTTCCTGCTGTTCCCATTATTTGGCCAACGTTTTGCCCCTGCTCGCGCTTGGCGGAATTTTTTCAATAATCGGCCAGCTGCAAGTCCAGTTTTTTTGGGTCGGGCTGGCGGCTAATGCGCTCGGCATCGCTTATCTTGTCCGTAAAATATTGTTGGTTCGCGCCGCCGCGCTATGAATTTTTTGACAAAAATTGGCGTCATTGGGATTATTTTTCTGGGAGCGCTGGTTGCTTACGGCTATTCCCGTCCCGCGTCCACGGCCCGGACGACCGTTTTGGCGCCACCGAGTGAAACAACAATTCCTAAAACCATCTCCGACAGTCAGGGAGAGGTAGAGGTTGCGGTGACTCCCAAAAATTTCGCGCCTGACGCGCCGGTTTGGGAATTTGAGGTGTCCTTAAACACCCATTCGGTGGAGCTCGGTGAAGATTTGACTAAAGTTTCGACGCTCCTTGGCGAGCAGGGACGGGAATATCAGCCGCTCAGCTGGAGCGGCGCGCCGCCCGGCGGCCACCATCGGGAGGGGATTTTGTCCTTCGCGCCGCTGGCTGGCGCCAAAAACATTAAACTGGTTATCAAAGGCATCGGCGGCATTCCCGCGCGCGAGTTTTTGTGGAAAATTTCTCGGTAATGTAGAATGTAGTAAGATACTAATTACACCGGTTAGTCTAATTAATTGTTTTAATTATTTTCCTTATGATTGAAGGATTAAAAAGACGGCCGGAGGGAGCGGAAATGTCGCCCGAGGAAATTGATAAGAGAATTTCCGGACTCGAAAAAAAACAGATGGAATACGGGCAAATATTGGCTGATTATCATGATGGCCTGGGGGTTGATGTTGCTCAATATAACAATGCTCTCCGCGAGCTGGACCGGATTGAAAACGATTTGGAAAAATTTCGTCGGCAAAAAGGCCAGTGATACGATCCGGACACGACAACCGCCAAATTATTTTGAGGTCATCTGAAAATTCGCTTTTGAAGCGAAATTGTCCAGTTTTGAGCGAACCGGACGCCGCAGACCCGAGCAATATACGGAGTATCTTGTGAGGGTCGAGAAGGTCGGTGCAGTCAAAACTGGGCGATTTCGACCAAATCTGGAATTTTCAGATGACCTCTTTGAAACAAGTCCCGGTTTCGGCCTTTGAGGCAAGCAAAACCGGGACTATTATGCGTTAATACGGAAGTTCCT
>SCSU01000062.1 GCA_004299275.1 Patescibacteria group bacterium | reverse complement strand
TTTGGATTTGTGTTTCCGAAGGGATTTGGGATAATGAATGAACGAAAGTCATAGGCGTTATTATGGAGTGAATTAGACATCCTCCAGTATAACCCTGTGACTTTTGCTTTATAGTACCCGAGGTAGGGTGATTGACAAAAACTTTATTTTCAGCTATTTTTTACAGTCGTCTGGGAATGGCCCTGGACGATATTTACAGCCCAAGAAAGGAGTGACTGATGCAAACGCGCATCATGAGTTCTGATTCCCCCACGGCTCTGAAGCCGACGTGCGGGAAGCTCATCGCGGCCGCATCCCGTCTCCGTCACAGCGAACAGAGCGTGTCACAAGATTCGCTCTGGCCTGAACAGAGGGGCGTCTATGCGGATGCAATCGAGTATTTCGAAGACGTCGCCGCCGGTTCAGACTTGGAGGAGAATCTGCCTTTCGGCCGTATCATCCTGCCGCCGCGTACCGGAAAGACCGTGATCGCGAGCCGCCTGATTGGCGGGACAGGACTGCCGAGTCTCTTCATCGTGCCGACGAGAACGTTGGTGGACCAGATCACCAATGAACTTGCGGCACAACTGCCCGGGATACCCATCGGGTACTTCTCGGGAGAGGGACAGTCGCTCGTCGAGGGCGGCGTGAACGTCGCGACCTACGCGATCCTACAGCGCCGCTTCCAGGACGGGAGACTGCCCAAGGTCATTCGTTCGGCTCTGCTCATCTTTGCCGATGAGGGGCACCATTCGATGACCGCGCAGCGCATGGGCATGCTACAGCACTCGTTCGAGCCGCACGCGGTGCGCATCGCGCTCACCGCGACGCCTGACTATAGCGAGCAGCGTATCCTCTCGGCCTACTTCCCTCACTTGATTCACGAGATCAGCTTGCAGGAAGCGGTGGAGATGGACTTGCTCGCTCCGGTCAGGGTGTGGGCCGCAGAAGTCGACGTGGACGGTTCGATGGTCACCATCGTACAGGGAGACTATCGCGAGGACGTACTCGGCCGACTCATGTCCGCCGCTCCGATTTTCGAGGCGGTGAAGTTCTTCCGCTACGGCGAAGGGAACGCCGGTACGCCGGCGCTCGTGACATGCAAGACACGCCAGCAGGCCTACGACCTTTACAAGTACCTGCTCGCGCACCGGCCCGATGGGACGCAGACGCCGGCCATCATCCTCGGTGAGACGCGGAATCGCGAAAGTATCCTCCAGGACTTCGAGGAGGGCAGGATCGACACGCTAATTTCAGTCGGCGTGCTGATCGAAGGGTGGAACTCGCCGCGCTGCAAGCTCCTTGTGGACTTGGCCCCATCCGTTTCCCGCGTCCGTGCCACACAGAAGTTCTGCCGCGTGATGACGAAGCGCGGGGACGAGGAGGCGACAATCGTGATGCTCATGCCGAAGAATCTGCCTGAGCAGCCGATCATGCCGATGGAGCTGTTCCTCCCGTCGGCCGACGAGTATGCCCAGGGCGAGCTCATCGGATCGAGCCGTCAACTGGAGCAGTCGGTCGTGAGTGTGCTTCGACACCCGCGGATTCATCCCATCGTCGGGGTGGAGCTCAAATCGCGGATCGTACTCGCGGCGCGGTTCGACAAGCCGAAGCTCAAGGCCGATCGCCCCAGCGACGTCTGCGCGGTGGTGCTGTCCAATCCCGACTTTGAGGCAGAACGCCCCTGCAGCTTGCGGAAGTTCCGATGGATGCTGTTCCAGCATCGGCTCTTCTACGGCCGCGGCTACCAACTGCTTCGCTACCTCGGCGTGCCGAATACGGTGGAGGGGTATTCCTCCTTCATCAGCCGGCATTTCCCCGAGGGGAGCGCGAACACTTCGCTGTTGCGCGAGGGGCTCCTGAACGAGCGAAGCTGTGCTGACGACGTAGAGATGCTCCAGTCCGCGCTACTCGAAGGCGCGCCGAGTGATGGCCAGCAGCACGAAGGATTCGAGAACGGCTGGCTTGCCGCGACGGGCGGGCGCTGGTCTGACACCTCGCCCGAAGATGTGGTCTGCGCCCATGAGGAGCGGTTCATCCTTTGGCAGATCATGAAGCTTGAGTTCTCGAGGCTCGGTCTCGGGATAACTCCACGGGTCGTGGCGAGCTATTTCGGCGCAGGCGTCGAACCGATAGGTGTCGCAGAGATCGCGCAGAAGCACAACCTGAGCAGTGAACAAGTCGGGAAACTGATCGCCACGTTCCGGGAGAATGTCGTAGAGACGGCCGAGCTTTACTTGCAGGGGTATATCGATCCCAAGCAGGTCTCGGCGATGGCGCCGCAGAAAGGCATCACCTGGAGCCAACGTCTTCAAGACTCAATCCCCCCGTTCGTGACGGTCAAACGCTATGGCAAGATAGTCGAGATTCCCAACTGGCAGTACAGGATGCTCGAACGCGCGGCTAACATCCGTTTTCGTGTTGCAAAAGATGTTACCGGGCGAGCGCGACTGTACGACTGGATGAGTGGTTTCGTCGACCCCTAACCTCTGATGGAAACATCAGGGGTATTTTTTGACTTTTTTGGCTTTTCCTGGTATCATACATTCACAATTGAATAATGAGCCCTGAGGGATAGGGGAAGGCCTGCCCAAAGGGCGTCTTTGCGTATGGCGACGAAAATTTTGGCGACGAACTACGAACTAGTACGAAAATACGAAAACGATCTTGTTCGTACTTTCGTATTCTTTCGTACTTTCGTAGCCACCATATGAAGTTTAAACTTTCCTCAAAATACAAACCGGCCGGTGACCAGCCGCAGGCGATTCAAAAACTGGTTGACGGCTTAAAAAAAGACCTGCCCCATCAGGTTCTTTTGGGCGTGACTGGCTCGGGCAAAACTTTTACCGTGGCGAATGTTATCGCGGCGGTGCAAAAACCGACGCTGGTGATTGCCCATAACAAAACACTCGCCGCCCAGCTCACCAACGAGTTCCGCGAATTTTTCCCGAAAAACGCCGTGGAATATTTTGTCTCCTACTACGACTACTATCAGCCCGAGGCCTACCTGCCGCGCACCGACACCTATATTGAAAAGGAGGCGATGATTAACGAGGAGATTGACCGCCTGCGCCACGCGGCCACCCAAGCGCTCTTGACGCGACGCGATGTGATTATTGTCGCTTCAGTTTCCTGCATCTACGGCTTGGGCTCGCCCGCGGCTTATGAAGCGACGGCCTTTCATGTTCAAAGAGGAGAGACGGTTCAACGGGAAAAACTGACTGCGCAGTTGGTGGCAATGATGTTTGAGCGGACAACGGCTGACCTAAAACGCGGAACTTTTCGACTGCTCGGCGAGATCCTTGAGGTCATGCCGGCCAATCAGGAAGTTATTTATCGTTTGGAGATGCGCGGCGGCGCGGTCCAGGAAATTTTCGCCGTTAATCCGGTCACGCGTAAAATAACAAATGAACTCGCGGATGTTTGGATTTTCCCGGCCAAACATTTCATCACTCTGGGTCCCGAGCGCGAGCGGGCGATTAGGGCGATTAAAATTGAACTCAAGGAGCGGCTTAAAGAATTTGAACGCGAGGGCAAACTGCTTGAGGCCGAACGCTTGGAGCGCCGCACTAAGTTTGATTTGGAGATGATTGAAAATATCGGCTTCTGCCACGGGATTGAAAATTATTCGCGTCATTTATCTGGGAGAAAAGCGGGCGAGCCGCCGGACACGCTGATTGATTATTTCCCCGATGATTTTTTGACGGTGATTGACGAGTCGCACATCACCGTGCCGCAGATTGCGGGCATGTACGAGGGCGACGCCAGCCGCAAGCGCGCGCTCGTTGAGTACGGCTTTCGCCTGCCTTCGGCCGCGGACAACCGGCCGCTCAAATTTCCGGAATTTCAGGCGCGGATGAAAAATGTGCTCTACACCTCGGCCACGCCCGGGCCGTATGAACTTGACCAAGCCGCGAAGCGCGGCGCGCCGATAGTGGAGCAGGTGATTCGGCCGACTGGCTTGGTTGACCCGGAAATTATAGTGCGGCCAGTGACTGGTCGGCGCGAGATCGGATCTCCCGCGGAGATCCGATCTCAGAAATCCCAAGTTGAAGACCTCATCGAAGAAATCCGCGGCGTGGTTAAGCAGAAAGAGCGCGTGCTCGTTACCACCCTGACCAAAAAAATGGCCGAGGACCTTACCGAATTTTTAGTGGAAAAAGAAAAAATTCGCGCCAAATATTTGCACTCCGACGTGCAGACGCTCGACCGCATCGCCCTGTTGACTGATTTTCGCCGCGGCGGCTTTGACGTGCTGGTGGGCGTGAATTTGCTCCGCGAGGGGTTGGATTTGCCGGAAGTAACGCTCGTGGCCATTCTCGACGCGGACAAGGAGGGGTTCCTGCGTTCGGAGACCTCGCTTATCCAGACCATCGGCCGCGCGGCGCGCAACGTTAAAGGCCGGGTGTTCCTCTATGCTGATTCAATTACCGGCTCAATGAAGCGGGCGATTGAGGTCACCAACGCGCGCCGCGAAAAACAAATTGCCTACAACAAAAAGCACGGCATCACGCCGCAGACAATTAAAAAGCGCATCAAAGATTTCACCGAAGGCCTGATGCGGCGAAAAGAAGAGGAGATGGCCCGCCGCGCGCTAAGTCTGGAACAGACCGCAGAAAGCCGGCCGCTGGTTGAAGTAATCACCGAAAAGGAGAAACAAATGCGCGAAGCGGCCAACGCTTTGCAGTTTGAGCTGGCGGCGATTTTGAGGGATGAGATAAAGGAGCTGAGGAAAAGAATTTCCGCATCCTTAATTTCTCCCCTTTAAGGTAAGGGGAGGGGAAAAGCCATGAAAGACAATATCATTATCAAAGGCGCGCGGGAGCATAACTTAAAGAACATCTCGCTCGAGCTCCCGCGCAATAAGATGATTGTGATGACGGGTTTGTCTGGCTCAGGCAAGTCCTCGTTGGCTTTTGATACCATTTTTGCCGAGGGGCAACGGCGGTATGTGGAGTCGCTCTCGGCTTACGCCCGCCAGTTCCTAGGCCAAATGGATAAGCCGGATGTTGATGAGATCGAGGGGCTCTCGCCGGCTATTTCCATTGACCAAAAGGCGCATTCGGCCAATCCGCGTTCCACCGTGGCCACCATTACCGAGATTTACGATTACCTGCGCGTGCTTTTCGCCCGCATCGGCCAACCGCACTGCGTGATTGACGGCCGCGAAATCACTAAGCTCACGGTGGAGCAGATGGTGGACGCGATTGTGCGCCGGACCGTTGAAATCCACCGAACCGACGAGACCCGATCTCAAACCACCGACCAAATTACTATCCTCGCGCCGGTGGTCCGCGGCCGAAAAGGGGAGTATCACCAATTGCTTTACGACCTCTTGAACGCCGGCTTTGCCGAAGCGCGGATTGACGGCAAATTTCGTTCGCTCCGGAACCGTCTGGTCTTGAGCCGCTACCAACAGCATACCATTGAACTTTTGGTTGACCGCGTGCCAATCGGCTGGCCGGTAGAGGGCAACAAATCCTTCCGTTCGCGGCTGGCCGAAGCGCTCGAGGTCGCGCTCGACCGCGGCAACGATGCCGTCACCGTAATTTTGGATAACGGAACGGAGCTCACCATGTCCTCCAAGTACGCCTGTCCGGACGACGGTTTTTCTTTTCCGGAAATTGAACCGCGGCTTTTTTCCTTCAACTCGCCTTACGGCGCCTGTGAGTATTGCCACGGGTTGGGACTAGAAACAATTTGGTCGGAAAAAATTTGCCCCAAGTGCGCCGGCCAGCGTCTGCGCGCCGAGGCGCTGGCCGTCACCGTCGGCGGTAAAAATATCGTTCAAGTCACGGCGATGTCGGTCGGCGAAGCGGCGGATTACTTTAAAAAATTGAAATTGTCCGAGGTTGAGCGGGAAATTTCCGAAGCCATTCTTAAGGAAATCGTCGGCCGGCTTAAGTTTATGCACGATGTCGGGCTAGATTACCTGACGCTGGACCGGATCGCCGGGACGCTCTCGGGCGGCGAGGCCCAGCGTATACGGCTGGCCTCGCAAATCGGCTCGCGGCTGGTCGGCGCGCTTTACGTGCTGGACGAGCCGACCATTGGGCTCCATCAGCGCGACAACGCCCGGCTGATTGAAACGCTGGAACAGCTCCGCGAACTCGGCAATACCATTATTGTCGTGGAACACGACGAGGAGACCATCGCCGCCTCGGATTACCTCGTGGACATCGGCCCGGGCGCGGGCAAACTCGGTGGCGAGATTGTGGTTGCCGGACCGACGGGGAAACTCCTCTCCGGCGGGGGGGAGCCGGACATTGTCGGCGATCCCAAAAAATCGCTGACGCTCCAGTACCTCCGGGGCGAAAAATCAATCGCGATTCCTGAGCGCCGCAAGCTCACGCGGGAAAAAATTGTCATCAAGGGCGCCGCGGCCAACAATCTAAAAAAAATTGACGTGGAAATTCCGCTGCGACGTTTTGTCTGTCTCACCGGCGTCTCCGGCTCGGGCAAGTCGTCGCTCATGTCGGACACGATTTACCCGTCGCTATCGAACAAACTCCACGGCACGCGTTATAAAGTGGGCAAGCATCGGTTAATCCTCGGTCTGGAGTGGCTGGACAAGGTGATTGATATTGACCAGTCGCCGATCGGCCGCACGCCGCGCTCTAACCCGGCGACCTACACCGGCGCCTGGACTTTTGTCCGCGAATTATTTTCGCAAACGCCGGACTCCCGCGCCCGCGGCTACAAGCCCGGACGGTTTTCCTTCAACATCCCCGGCGGGCGCTGTGAAAATTGCGAGGGCAACGGACTAATTGCCATTGAGATGCACTTTTTGCCCACGGTTTATGTGACCTGCGATATCTGCCGCGGCAAGCGCTTTGACCGTGAGACGCTGGAGATAAAATACAAAGGTAAAAGCATCCACGACATCCTCACTATGACCATTGCCGAGGCGGACAGGTTTTTTCGCGATGTGCCTTTTATTCACGACAAGCTGAAAATTCTCTCCGAGGTCGGCTTGGATTATCTGGAACTCGGCCAGAGCGCGACTACGCTCTCCGGCGGCGAGGCCCAGCGAGTGAAGCTCGGGACGGAACTCGCCCGGCGCCAGACCGGCCGCACGTTGTTTCTCCTTGATGAGCCGACGGTCGGTTTACATTTTGAAGACGTGAAGAAACTGATTGAGGTGCTGGAGCGTTTGGTTTCTCACGGCAATACAGTTTTGGTAATTGAACACAATCTTGATGTGATTAAGTCGGCGGACTGGGTGATTGACCTCGGCCCCGAGGGAGGGGACAAGGGCGGCGAGGTTGTGGCTACCGGCACGCCCGAGGAGATTGCTCGCCGCGCCGGTTCCTACACCGGCCAGTACTTGAAAAAAATTTTAAGATGAGTGTAATACCCCAATCAATTCCGACGGTAGCATCGTCAAGTAAATTTGTTCCACCCCGACCAAATCCTTCCGATCGGAAGGATTTGGTCGGGGTCGACAGTTAGCAATCCTGTTCACAAATATGGATATCCCAAAGACAATTCAACTCCCCCAAGGCGGCCTGCCTGGCAGTCCCGGAGTTTACTTGATGAAGGACCGACGGGGGAGAGTGATCTATGTCGGCAAAGCGACCAATCTCCGCCGCCGCGTGTCTTCGTATTGGGGGCCGCAGGAGCCAATGGCTCGTCCGCAGGTGCGCGACCTCGTCCGTGAAGTGCGGCGGATTGAGGTACTCAAAACCCCGACCGTGATTGAGGCGCTGATTCTTGAGGCCAACAAGATTAAAGAGTTGGAACCCAAATACAACATTCTACAAAAGGACGCCAAAAGTTTTTTGTATTTGGCAATTACCAAAGAAAATTTTTCGCGGCCGCTTTTAGTCCGCGGTCATGAATTGGAAAAAACTGGGAAGCGGCGCTACAAGGCGGTCTTTGGTCCCTATGTAAATCCCAACGCCCTTCGCGCGGCGCAGAAGCTCATTCGCCGCATCTTTCCTTGGAGTGTCTGTACACCGGGACAGAAACGCGCTTGCTTTGACTATCACCTTGGTCACTGCCCGGGCGTTTGCATCGGCGCGATTTCCAAAGCAGACTACGCGAAGACCATGCGCAACTTGACGCTTTTTTTTGAAGGCAATAAGTCGCAGATTCTCCGTCAGCTTAAAAAGGAGATGGAACGGCTGGCCGATGCCGAGTTTTTTGAAGAAGCGGCAAAAGTCCGCGGGCAAATTTTTAGCTTGGAGCATATTCAGGATGTAGCGGTTCTCACTCGCGAAGAGAGCGAGTTTTTCGGCCACCCGCGGCGCGGTGATTTGGCCATCAACATTTTTGGCCGCGTTGAGGGTTATGACATCTCCAACATTTCCGGCACATCGGCTGTGGGCAGTATGGTTGTTTTTGTTGACGGCGAGCCATCCAAAAAAGATTATCGCAAGTTCAAAATAAAATTTGTTAAAGGCGCGAATGACTACGCCATGCTAGAGGAGGTGCTCAGCCGCAGATTTTCGCATATTCATGAAAAAGTCAGCGGGCTTGTCCACCATAGCCCCGCAAAGCGGAGCCAAGGCGGGTGGCCTTTGCCTGATTTGATCTTGGTTGACGGCGGCATTGGACAGGTCAATGTAGCCAAGAAAGTTCTAGCCGAAAAAAATTTGCAGATTCCAGTTGTGGGCATTGCCAAAGGTTTTGACCGCAAGCAAGACCAACTGATTTACGACCACACGAACTTGGAGCTAGCGCGAATCGCCAGCCAGTATAAAGAAATTCTCCAGCGTCTGCGTGACGAGGCTCACCGTTTCGCGATTGGTTACCATCGAAAGATTTTTCGCCATTTATCCACATAACGAAGTCTGGCTTTACAAGGTCTGAGTTTGTTTATCCCCAAGCGAACAGTAACCGAACACGATTTCGGTATTTTTTTGTCTGTTTTTATGGTTTGCAATGGTTGAAAAGACATCAAAAGTGGAGTAAAATGGATATTGAGGGAACAAAGTGGGATTGAGTGGTGAATAAACCGCGATCCCGCGTTTTGAACTCTCTCGATTGTGTTTATCGGCGAATACAGTCACACGCTTGACACTAAGGGGCGGCTGGCTCTGCCGGTTAAATTTCGTTCGGCTTTCGGCGGCGGCTGTGTGGTGACGCGCGGCATTGACCAATGTCTCGCCGTCTACACCGCTGAGGAATGGAAGACGCTCGCGGGCAAGCTCGCCACTTTGCCGCAGGCGCAGGCCACGAGCCGAGCTTTCTCGCGGCTGATGCTCGCCGGCGCCATGGACCTTGAGCCGGACAAGCAGGGGAGAATAGTTTTGCCGGATTATCTGCGCCAGTACGCCAAGCTCGGCAAGAATGTGATTGTCGCCGGCCTTTACAACCGTTTAGAAATCTGGGACCGCGAGGCCTGGAATGTTTACAAAGAGCGCACCGAGCGCGAGTCGCCGGACATCGCGGAAAAGCTGAGTGAGTTGGGAGTATAGCCATGAGATATCACGCGCCAGTTTTGACGGAAGAGGTCATCGTGGCGCTGGAGCTAAGGCCGGGCGCAATAGTGATTGACGGCACGATTGGCGATGGCGGCCACGCTGAAGCGATTCTCCAAAAGCTGGACGGCAAGGCGAGACTCCTCGGCATTGACTTGGACTCGCGGGCAATCGGTGCGGCAAAAATCAGATTGGGGAGATGGGGAAGCGCCGTAACGCTCGCGCAAAGCAATTTCCGGAATATTGATTCCATCGCCGCCCTTCACAATTTTCACCAACCGACAGCCATTCTCCTGGACCTCGGACTCCGCAGCGCCGAGCTCGAGGAGAGCGGCCTCGGCTTCACCTTTAGGAAAGACGAGCCGCTCATCATGCGCTTTGACGGACGAACCGATGCGCCGAACGCGGCCACGATTGTAAACAGTGCCAGCCGCGATGAATTGGTCCGTATTCTCCGCGACTACGGCGAAGAGCCGAATGCCGCGCGGATTGCCGACACCCTAGTTGTCGCAAGGAAGCGCCAACGGATTTTGACAACCGCGCGGCTGGTCGAGCTCCTGGATGAGGCGCTGCCGCCGGCCACCAAGCGCGGACGCATCCACTTTGCCACTCGCACTTTCCAGGCGCTGCGGATTGCGGTGAACGACGAGCTCGCCGCGCTTAAGGAAGTTTTGCCCAGGGCGGTTACTTTGCTCGCGCCAATAGGCGCGCTGGCGGTCATCAGTTTCCATTCGCTTGAGGACAGAATAGTCAAAACCGCTTTCAAAGAATTCGCGCGACGCGGCTGGGGCAAATCAATTTTTCGCAAGCCGGTCACTCCCAGTCAGATTGAGTTAACGCGAAACCCACGCTCACGAAGCGCTAAACTCCGCGTTTTCCGCAAAGCATAAACAATGAGTATGAGCCCGTTTGTTCGACAACTGCATCAATCGCGCGGTCGCTCCAGGGTCCTAGTTTTAAGCCGGCTTTGGAACTGCGGACATTGGTTTTCCTTGACTCTGCTTTTTATGCTCGCGCTTTTTTTGGTCACCTATCTGGTTTTGATGAACGCCATGACCGTCAAATCTTTTGAAATGAAAAAATTGGAGGGCCGCGCGGTGGAACTCCGACGGCAGGCCGCGCGCCTTGAGGCCGAGCTGGCGCGGCGGGAGTCCATCGCCAACGTGGCGGAGCGCGTTTCCGCGCTCGGGATGGTGCCGGTCGAGCGCGTAGATTATGTAACCATCGGCGGTGCCGTGGTCGCTTATCGTTAAAACGACAGCCAAGATCGGATCTCCGCCGGAGATCCGATCTTGAATTTAGCGCAACTACAGATGGGTGTATAATCTAAACATATGAACTCCCGGGATATTAACGCGATGTACGTGCGAAATGTTGTTTTTGGAGTGGAAGACAGTTTGGTCTCCACTGTCGGACTGCTCTCGGGCATCGCGGCGGCTGGCGTGCCGCGGGGCACGGTTTTTTTGACCGGCACGGTGCTGATTTTTGTAGAGGCTTTTTCCATGGCGGTCGGGAGCTTCCTCTCCGAGCGGTCGGTGGAAGAATATGAGCGCGCGTCCGTCGCGTCTGGGAGAAATTCGCTGATTGCCGGAAGTGTCATGTTTTTCTCCTATTTTTTGTCCGGATTCGTCCCGCTTCTGCCTTATTTTTTTACGGAAGTCCGCGCGGCATTTTGGTCGTCTATTTTTTTGTCGCTTATCGCCTTGTTTTTGCTCGGCCTCGTGAGCGGCCGGATGTTTAAAGCCGACGGCTGGAAGAGCGCGTTGCGCACTTTTTTTGTCGGCGGTATTGCCGTCGCCGTCGGAGTGCTGGTCGGACAGTTTTTAAAGGTTGGCTGACCATCAAAGATTTCCAAGATTGGATCTCCCGGGGAGATCCAATCTTGCTTATTGGCAAATAAACAGTAAAATACGGCGACTATGTTCTCACTGATTAAAGCATCCGCTCGTTCCCAGGCGCGGCGCGCGACTCTAGCAACGCGGCACGGAAAATTTCCGACGCCGTTTTTTATGCCGATTGCGACCAAGGGCGCGGTGAAGACAGTCGGGACAGATGATTTGGAGAAGCTGGGCGCGTCCATCATTCTCTCCAACACCTATCACCTGATGCTTCGGCCGGGCGAGCAAGTTTTAAAAGCCGCGGGCGGCCTCCACGGCTTGATGAATTGGCAAAAACCGATTCTTACCGACTCCGGGGGCTATCAGGTGCTCTCGCTTGCTCCGACGCGCGAGGTCAGGGACGATGGCGTGCTCTTCCGCTCGCACCTTGACGGCTCCGAACACCTGCTAACTCCGGAAAGGTCGCAGGAAGTGCAGGAGGCGATTGGTTCGGACCTTGCCATGATTTTAGACGACTTGGTGGATTATCCCGTGACGCGCGAACGAGTCATTGAGTCGGTTACTCGAACGACCAAGTGGGCCAAACGGCAAAAAAATTGGTTTTCGAAAAACGCTTCAGCCGGCCGCGAGCTTTGGGGCATTGTGCAGGGTTCCACATCCAGCGAGTTTCGCCGCCGCGCCGTGGAGGAAATAGTCGGGATTGATTTTGACGGTTATGCCCACGGCGGACTTTCGGTCGGCGAAGAACGGCCGGAGACATATGAACTGGTCAGCATGGTGAACGAGATACTGCCGGCGGACAAAATCCGCTACTTTATGGGCGCGGGCAAGCCGGAGGAGATTGTGGAATATGTCCGGCGCGGCGTGGACTGCTTTGACTGCGTTCTGCCGACCAGAAACGCGCGGCACGGGACGCTCTACGTTTGGCGACATGACGATTTTTCGCGGCCGGATTTCTACGAGGTCTATCACGCCGGCAACGAATCGCACCGATTGGAATTTTCGCCCGTGGATAAGACCTGCGACTGCCTGCTTTGCGCCCGCTACACCCGCGCCTATCTCCGCCACCTTTTTTCCGTGGAAGAGCCGCTGGCCTTGCGGCTCTCGACGCTCCATAATATTTGTTTCTACCTGCGCCTGATGGAGCGCATTCGCGGGGAAATCGAGACAGGTAAGTTGTAATTGAAGTCGTATCCAAGAGATTGGCCAGAGGGTGGCTGTTTAGTTACCCTTCAAGGGTGACGTTTTTGCCGGTCAGAGAGAGATATTTCTGGTAAGGAGTTAGTCCGTTCATACCTCGGCCAAGATGCGGCCGTTCGTGGTTGTACCAATGGGTGTACTGATAGAGCTTGCGCCAAGGGCGCCCGAGATTGAGATAGAATTCATCATCAACGGAGCGATTAGCTCGCTCGACCTTGCCGTTCCACGGCGCGGAGCGTTTGGGGATGTAGCGGTGAGCAATGCCGCGACGAACCAGATATTCGTGGAAGATACCGCGGAATTCACCGCCATTGTCCGTCTGGACGCCGACGATGGGAAAAGGCAGGGACCGTTCGGCCGAGGTAAAGGCGCGGATTGTCGAGCGTGAATCTCGAAGCGGCAAGGTGAGGGCATATTGCAGGTTCGAGACCGTATCCAGGAAGCGAAATTGGTAGTCCCACCACCCTCCTTGAGCCGGCACATATTTCACATCCAGCTGCACGTTTTCACCGAGTTTTAAGGCCCGGTAGGGTTCCTTCATCGGTTCATACCACTCCTGCTTCCTCTGTGGTTTCCTGATGAGTCCTTTCTTCTTCATAAACAGGTAGATGTTCTTCCCCGACACCTCGACGCCTGTCTCGCGCTTGAGATAGAGGCGCATCTTTTCCGGGCCGTAGTTGTACTTCTTTTTCGCCTCGACGAGCAGGACGCGCACTCGTCCTTTAATCTTGGTGTGCGGATGTTCGGCGCGGTTCTTGTATTGATTGCTGCCGAGCCCGTGGTCGCGGCGGTACCACTTGTAATAGGTCTTCTTAGAAATCCCGAAGATGTCGCAGACCTTCGGCACGGCTAGGCCGTTTTCCTCCACCTGACGATACCAACGGAAACGAAGCTCACGAGGAGCGATTGGGGTGTGGTTTTTAGGCATATTTTAATCAGTTACCCTTAGTCACCCCTAACCAAGCAGATTGTCACCTCATTAGCGTAACTGTACAGTGGCTTGACAGGAACGCTCACCTGTGATAGAATCCCGCCATCGGTACGAGTCCAACCAAAGACCAGGCGCGAGCGACCGCAAGTCAATCGAAAAGCAGTCAGCGGCAAAACCCCAAAAACGTCATAAAAAACGAGGCGGGGAAGGATCGACCGGTTAAAGGTCGTTTTATTTTATCCGACGAAAGTCGGACATCTAACCCCATCCTATGGCATTCGGTCAAGACCGGGGATTCGCGCCGCGTCCAATGGTTGACGTGAGCTCGATGAACCTCTCCTGCGCCACCTGCGGTGTCGCCATTACGGAACTTCCGTTCCAGCCGTCTGCAGATCGTCCGGTTTACTGCCGCGACTGCAACCGCAAGCGGAAGGCCAATTTTGGCCCCAGCCGCTTTTAAGCGCAAGCAAAACCGTCCCGATGATAATCGGGGCGGTTTTGTGTTATAATGTAAGCATTATGGCGGAATCGGTGGCTGGCAGCGCGATGAAATTTGTGGCGATTGACCTCGTCGCTGATTTTGTTTTTTTTCCGGTATGGTGGTACACGGCCGGTTTGGTCCGTACGCTCCGCGCCGCCGGCCGCTGGCTCAACTATGGCCGGCAAATTATGGCCGTCGGTCTTTGGGTAAAAAATATTTTTACGCCGATGTTCGCCCAGTACGACCTCGGGGGGAGAGTCATCAGTTTTTTTGTCCGAGTAGCGATGATATTAGCGCGCTCGGTCGGTTTGGCGATTATCGCGGCGCTGGCGGTTTTATTTATCTTGGCCTGGCTGGCCTTCCCGATTTTTTTGGCATGGTTGGTTTTTGGGCAACTGGTTGGACTTTTTGCGGGTAATTAGCTGAATATGGAAATTTTGATTTGCCCGACTTGCGGCGGCATCGGTTCGCTCAAGGGCGCCGGCTGTCCGACTTGCGGCGGCGACGCGCGGCTGGGCATTTTTGGCGGGCTCACGCTTTACTGGTCAAAACGTCTTTCGCTCCTCGGAATTGCCGAACGCCGTTTTGAAAAATTGGTTGGCAACATATTTTTACTGCTGTTTTTGATTCTGGGCATTCTGGGATTGGCCGCCTTGATTTTTGAGATTAACCTGCGGCCGACGATTGACATTTTTTCCCGAGAATTTTGGCTGGAGCCGTCGGTCCGTCTCCTTTTCTTTTATTTCACCATCTGGACTGACGCTTACCTCATCTCCCGCATCATCCGCGAGGGCGAGCGACTGCGTCCGGTAGAGCGCAAAATTTACGGACAGAGCAAAGAATCCGCCGCCAAAACTTGGGAAGCGGCGCGGGCCGCGCGCGGCAAAAGACGGCTTGACATCTCGCGTTCATTTTCGCCCGCGGCCATGAAGGCCGTGGAACAGGCCTTTGAGCTGGCGCGCGGCGGCAATTTTGCCGAGACAGGCAACGCCCTACTGCTCGCCGCTTTGCTTGAAACCCGAGACGTGGCTTTTCTTTTTGGCCGGTTGAATATTCCGAGCGAGGAATTGCTCAGCCGCCTCAAGCGTCTTTTGGCTTCCTCGCCGCCGGTTAAAGACGTAACCGTCATTGCTGATGAATTTTGGCAGACCCTGTTTACGGCTTATATCATTGCTTTTGAAACCCGGGCGCGTTATGTCCGGCCGCTGGAACTTTTTCTAGCCATTGCCGAAACGCCCGGGCCGGTGCAGGAGCTTCTCCTTGACCTCGGAGTTGACGAAAAAAAAGTAAAAAATGTTACGGCTTGGGTCAGAATTATGGACGAGCTCAGGGAACGCTATCACCGCGGCCGGGCGCGGGCGGCGATGCGGCCCAGAGGCGCGATGAACCGCGCGATGACGGCCATCGCCACACCGGCGCTCGACTCGCTTTCGGACGACCTCACCGAGCGCGCGGTGCGCGGACTTCTGCCGCCCTTTGTTGACCGCGAAAGGGAAATGAACTCACTCTTTCGGATTCTGGAAGGCGGCCGTCAATCAGTCCTTATTGTCGGTCAGCCAGGTACAGGCAAGCAGACTTTTCTTGAGGGTTTGGCCGAGCGGATGGCGGCTGAAGACGTACCGGCGGCGCTCCAAGACAAACGTCTAGTTTCCCTATCCATCCCCAAGCTCGTGGCTGGCGCCACGCCAGCCGAGGCGGCGGAACGCCTGGAGCAGATTTTTTATGAGGTCGCGGTTTCCGGCAACATTGTATTGGCGGTGCCGGCGGTGGAAGGGCTGGCCGGGATGAGCTTGAGCGGCGGTTTAGATTTGGCGGAAATTTTTGAAAGCAGCCTTTCCAAATTGCGGCTGCTCGCCATCGCCGCCACCACCCCCGAGAGTTACACCGAATTGGTGGAGCGGTCGGCCATTGGCCGCAGTTTTGAAAAATTGGAATTCCCCGAGCCGGAGACTGACGGCGCGATTCAGATCTGCGAGGCCAAAGCCGGCGGGATTGAGGCGCAAAACCGCGTGATTTTTTCCTACGACGCGGTGGAAAAGGCGGTCACCCTTTCCGGGCGTTACCTCCACGATCGCTTTCTGCCGGAAAAAGCGATTGAAATTATGCGCGAGGTGGCGCATTTTGTCCGCGGCCAGCGCGGCGAAGGCAGCTATGTCGGCGGCGAGGACGTTGCCGCGATAATTTCCGAGAAATCAAAAATACCGGTAACGGCGGTGACGGAAAAAGAAACGGAAAAATTGTTGCGGCTCGAGGAGGAACTCCATCAGCGGGTGATTGGCCAGGACGAGGCGGTTTCCTCCGTTGCCCGGGCAATCCGGCGCGCCCGCACCGAACTCCGCGCGCCAAATCGGCCGATTGCCAATTTTCTTTTCCTCGGCCCGACCGGCGTAGGCAAAACCGAACTGGCCAAATCCGTGGCCGCGGTTTATTTTGGCCGCGAGGAGGCGATGGTCAGGTTAGACATGTCCGAGTACCAGGAGCCGGATTCAATCAACCGCCTGATTGGCGCGCCCGGCGGCCGGTCCGGCGGCGTGCTGACCGAAGCGATTCGTAAACAGCCCTTTACCCTGCTCCTTTTGGATGAGATTGAAAAAGCGCACCCGGATATTTTGAATGTTTTTCTCCAAGTCATGGATGACGGCCGAATCACGGACAATGTCGGCCGCACGGTTGACTGCACCAATATCATTTTAATTGCCACCTCCAATGCCGGCTCGCAGTTTATCCAGGACTCTATCCGCGGCGGGCTCGCCGTTGAGGCAATTAAGGATTCTCTAATTAACGAAAAATTAAAAGGCATTTTCCGTCCTGAATTTATAAACCGTTTTGACGGCGTGATTGTCTTTCGGCCGCTCGCGCCCGAGGATGTGGAAAAAATCGCGCGGCTCTTGATTATCGGCATTGCCAAACAGCTGGAAGCCAAGCAGATTGTGCTGGAAGCGACCGAAGAAGCGGTCTCCGAGCTCGCGGTCGCCGGTTTTGACCCGGCTTTCGGCGCACGGCCGCTCCGGCGGGTTCTCCAGGAGCGGGTGCAGGACGCCTTGGCCAAGGCAATGCTTGAAGGCAAGCTCGGCCGACGCGACACGGTGATTTTAGAAAAGGGGGGAGAGATAAGAATCGTAAAAAAGGCGTGAGCCCGAAGTCCAGCTTTGCAAGAAAGGCGGGCCACCTCCATCGGTCGCAGGGCCTGTGCATCGGGTAGTTAGTAATGGGCTGTTAATTTATTTGTCTTCTCGACCCGCGTGGAGAGAACTTCAATTCGGCGAGATGAAAAAGAATTGAAGGTCCCTCGGCTCCGCTCGGGATGACAGAAAGTTTAATCGTACTTACTACTCACTAAACATTATGCCGGCGTTTTTAGCCGCTTCACTTGCCTTTCTCGGCACATTGTTTTTGACGCCGGCAATCGCCAGAGTATCTGAGCTTTGGGGAATAGTTGACTGCACGGAAAAAATAGGGCCGGAGCGCCGCAAAAAACCAGTGCCGCTTTTGGGCGGCGTGGCGGTCTTTTTTGTTTTCGCCGTGATTGTTTTGGCCTGGAAATTTTGGCGGTTATTTCCCGCCGGGCTAGTCCCTTGGCAGTCGGTTCTGGGACTCTTGGCCGGTGGTTTAATCCTCTTGCTCGGCGGCCTCTTGGACGACCGATATAATCTGTCACCGAGAATTCAGATTATTTTTCCGCTCCTCGCGGCAACTGCGGCTGTCGCTTCGGGCATCACCATCAGCTACATCCGCAGTCCATTTGGCGGGGTTATTCCGCTTGACCGTTGGGTTTTGCCTTTAGCGTCATTTTCTCTGACTTTGCCGGCGGACGCCTTGGCTTTTTTGTGGCTGTTGGGCATGACCTATACTACCAAAGTTCTGGACGGGCTGGACGGGCTGGTGGCGGGGCTGGCGGTCATTTCCTTCGGCCTGATTTACGCCGTGGCTCTTCGTCCGGAACTTAGCCAACCCGATGTCTCGGTGCTCGCCGCCGCCGCTGGCGGGGCCTTTGGCGGATTTTTAGCTTGGAATTTTCATCCGGCGCGGATTTTTTTAGGCGAGTCCGGCAGCACTTTTGCCGGTTACCTCATCGGGGCCTTGGCGATAATTTCCGGCAGCAAGGTGGCGGCCGCGCTACTCGTGCTCGGCGCGCCGATTGTTGACCTCGCGGGAGTAATCTTGGAGCGGCGGCGGGCAGGTCGCCGGATTACCGGCGGCGACCTCAGGCACTTCCATTTTCGCTTGATGACCGCCGGTCTCTCCGAACGGCAAACAGTGCTCACGTTATATCTCGTCGCCATCGCCTTCGGTTCAATCGGACTCTTGGCGACGACCGCCGGCAAAGCCGCAGCTTTTTTAATCCTGGCCGCGGTCGTGACTTTAGCCAACCGGTGGCTCAGGGGTAAATTGAAAAAAGGTAGTACCTCGACTGCGCTCGGGAACTAAGTTATGAGTCCCCGAGTGTAATCGAGGGGCTACGATAGCGTCGGAATCAATATTCATGCTTAAAAACAAAATCGCCTTTCTGGTCGTGCTCGGAGCAGTAGCCATTACGGCGGCTGTGCTTGGTTTTAGTTCCGTCCAGAAATACAAAACAATATTTCTGAACGGCACGGCGATACGGACCGAGCTTGCGGTTGAGGCCGCCGCCCGAGCTCGCGGCCTTAGCGGCCGGGAATCTCTGGGCACCGAGCAAGGGATGCTTTTTGTTTTTGGCGTGGCGGAACGCTATGCTTTTTGGATGATTGATATGCGTTTCCCGATTGATATTATCTGGCTTCGGCTCGGCAAGGTCGTAGACATTGCCGAAGCCGTTCCGGCGCCGGAGCCCGGGACTGACACAACGGATTTGCCGCGCTACTGGCCGCGTTTGCCGGCGGATATGGTGCTGGAAGTAGCGGCCGGGACGGTTCGGCGGACAAAACTCAAAATTGGGGATGAAGTTAGGGGGCTGTAATTAGTAGGTAGTATGTAGAACATAGAACGTAGTACGGCCTGTTATTTTCTCCACCTGCTACTTACTGACACCTTATTCACCGTTGACAAATGAAAGTTCTTTTTTTATAATGCCGACAACTTATATGACCACAATGTTCGCGATTGTCCGCACTGGCGGCAAACAATACCTGGTTCGCGAGGGGCAGACCCTGCGGATTGAAAAAGTTCCGGTAAAAGAGGGCGAACCGCTCGACCTCGATGTTTTGCTCGTGGCTGATGAAGAGGGTAAAGAGGTCAAAGTCGGCGCGCCGACGGTGGCTGGGGCCAAGGTATTGGCGCGCGTAGCCGGGCACGGCTTGGGCGAAAAAGTCATGGTCGTAAAATACAAACCGAAAGTTCGTTACAAACGGACGGTTGGCCATCGCCAGCCGTTTACCGCGGTTAAGGTGGAAAAGATAACGGCGTAAGATTACAGGGGTCAGACCTCTGTGGCTGTAAAAAAGGACCGCCTCAGCCGGCGGTCCTTTTGATACTTGACGGCTGTTCCGGGGTAACCTATATTGGCTTGTTTTCGCGAGAGGAGGCGAAAAAATGGCCAAGACAAGGGGAGACGACAGAAGTTTCGTCCTCGCGGTGGACAACAAAGTGGGGTCTGTCTGCGGACTGCACTTCGTTTGCCGCGAGGAGAGGACGGGCGAGGTCTTCGAGGCGATCGAGATCGGGGAGGGCAGCGATCCCGAGATAGTCGGCGATTATCTCTACGCCTGGATGATGACCTACAAGCCGGCGGGGGTGAGCAAGACGCTCGTGGCGATCGCCATGCGCCGGGGGATTCCGCTCCCGGGCGTTCTCCCGGTCCTCGACATGACGCGCCGGTGCGGCTGAGTCCAGGCCGCATTTTTTTATTATTCGATAGCCGTGATGACGTCCACCTTGCTGTCATCCCGGGCATAATGGTGAAAACGTGTTGGTGATTCTTCACCGTTTACACCAGTTGAAATACCAACAAAAGAATGCTGGTCGCCTTCCTTGTGAGAGTCCTCGATGCCGCCG
>SCSU01000061.1 GCA_004299275.1 Patescibacteria group bacterium | reverse complement strand
GTCCAAATTACTGAGCTGTTGTTCACTGACATTCTGGGCGCAAATCCCCTGCGGGAAACGCGCCAGCTCCTGATAGTTGACGATGCTCGGTTGCCCCGAAATCGGGAAGTCGGCAAACGAACACTCTTTTAGGTAATTTTGGGCGATGTCCGGCGGACTCGGAACAGTCGTGTATTGACCGTTTCCAGATTTGCCGCGCGAGCGTTCGGCAAGGTGCACCGAACCCCACGGCACGCAAACATAATTGAGCACTGGTTTTTGATTGAACATTGGGGGTCCTATCCCCAAACCGGCTCCTTCAACCTCACCGCTATTGTTGGTGCAGGCGCCCATCACCACAAACCCGGTTGAAGGCGGGCAGAACAGGAAAGGGTTAAACGCGTTTTTGTTGAACTGATCCCCGTCCGAAGCCACTGTCCCCAGCCAGATATCCTGCTGGGCATTCACATCCTTGCCAGTAGCAAAGTCCTTAGCATAAGGCCCCGAGGCCTTCATCACGCGGTAGACCTGCGGCAGGGCGCAGGCGTAACTGTCGCGGAGCTCGTAGGTCGCGCTCTTGTATTGGTTAAAGAGGTCGGGCTGGCCGGAGAGCCGGTCGGTCGGGAGCCATGTGAGGCAAGCGCGGCTCGGAGCGCCAGCGGCGAGCTCGCGACCGTAGATGGGTGTCGTCTCGTCGCGCTCCAAACAGAACCCTTGGAACCCGCGGACCAAGTCGGCGCGCTGAACCGGCTGGCAGTCGCCCTCGGTCGCGCCGCCGGCCGCCACTTGCGCGGCGTTGCAGGTCAAAACATTTTTCACCGCGTTGCGCTCCTTAAAGCGGTTCTGGAGCGGGTCGCAAGCCGCGCCGTCAAACGGCCCGCCGGAGCAGCGGCCGGTATTGGCGAGCGGCGCGCTGGAGCCGAAATACTTGAGCTCGCCGCCGCTGTATTTGGCTTTTTGATAATTGCATTCGCAGTTCTCCCCCTCTTCGCAAATGGCCGCGCCTTGGAAGCCCTGTTTGACCGACTCCGGCGCGCCGGTGTCGGTGTTGCGCGCCAAGACGACGTCACCGGGCACGGGCGAGCTCGCCTCGGGGTAGGCGCGACAGGAAAATTCCAGCGTATTTTTGCCGATATTCTCCGAACCGACGGGCTCGAGCGCCTGCGGCCCATCCAGCGCTACCGGGTCGGTTTTGCCGAAAGCTGACTGATAACACCGCCGGCCAAAACACTTGCCCTCCAGTCCGCAACCGGCGCTGCAGCCGTCGCCGGAAATACTGTTACCGTCGTCACAGCCCTCAATCCCTTCCACAATCCCGTTACGACAGCAATTCTGCTGGGCGGGATTTTGGCAATAGGCAACCTCGCCGCCGCCGACAAGACAGGTGTCGCCGTCTTTTCCGACATCGGGATTCTGCGGGACAAACGGACAGGCGCCGAGGTCATTGCCCAGCGAATAAACCGGGTCGCAGGAGTAGCGGTTGACCGTTGGTTTTTTGTCCGGCCCGAGAGTCGAAGGACAGTCAAACGACGACTGACACGAGCAGTCGGCCTTGCCGTTTTGGGCGGCGTTAGAGTTCACCTTGGGGTCGCAGGAGACGCCTTGGGGCACCGCGCAGCGGCTGCCGATTTTGGCCTGAGAGAGGACACTCGCCGGGAACTGGTGCGGCACGCTGTAGCCGGAGTAATCAAAGCCGGAAAAAGAGACATCCCGCTCGCGGTACAATTTTTCCGAAAGAATTTGCCTGGACTCGGCGTCGTTGACCCACCGTTTGCAGAGAGTGATGTCCACCTTGCTCGTGTCCTTTTGTTCGGCAAGCGAGGCTTGATCGCAAAGTCCGATTTGGTCGCAAACCTCACGGAAGCGGTTGGTGCGCGGGTCAAAAACCGGAGAAGAGCTCTTGCAGGCGAACCAAGCGCCGCAGACGCGGTCGCGGCTGACCTTAACCACCGAGTTGGCCGGCGCGGACGGAGTAAATTCCGAACTCGCGGCCACGCAGTCGGCGCTCGCGTCCAAGCCGTTGCCCGCGCAATCCTGCTTGACGCTGCAGCCCCGACCGGCGTAGGTAAAGGGCAGGTCGGCGTTGAAGAGTTTTTTTATCAGCTGGCAGACATCCTTGGCGTCTTTGGGGGTAAAGCTTGCGCGGTAGAAAAATTCCTTTTTCAAAATGTCTTTCTGATAGCCCTTGCTGGCAAAGGGCCAGAACTGCGGGTTGGCCAGATAGTCCTCGAGCGTGTTATAGAACGGCGCGACCCAGCCGGCGCCGAGGTTGCCGATGATGTTTTGGACCGGCGCGCCGTTGGCGCAGTCAATCTTGTAGCCGCAGTAGCCGGGCCGGGCGGGCACGAGCCGGTAGTCCTTGTTGGCGCTGTCACCGTAAGTGCCGACCGCGGAATAACTAATCTCGGGTTTGCTCGTGTCTTCAAGCAGCAGGCAACCCTCTTTGGGCGACGCCTGGCCGTTGCAGGAGGCGTCGTCAATGCTCTGGTCTTTGACGTAGTAGTAGCGGGCCGGGTCGGCGACGAACTTGTTACCGATTTGTTTAACCGTCAGGTCGGCGTGGTCAATAAACTCGGTGCAGCCGGCGAACTCCGAGGAGCAGGAGCCGACATAGCCCTTGTAATTGGCGTCGCCGGTTTTGCGCAGGCCGTAGTAGTTGCCGCCGATCACGTAAGTCGGGTCGCAAGGCGAATCCTTACCTTGCAGAAAGTAGCCGGAGTACTCGGCGCCGTTTATTTGCACCTTTTCCCGATACTCGCAGTAGCGGCCGTCCGGTGTTTTGAAGTAAGCGATTCCCGGGGCGTTCCTATTGGCTGATTTCCATTCCTCACAGCCAACCGCCGGGCCGGAGCAGACCTGGGTTTGGTAGAGCTCCGGATTTAAAATCAAATTTTTGCTGGTATAAGACAGTTTGCCGTAGGGCTCGTTTTGCGGCAGGGCATAGGTGCAGGAGCTCTGGCCGCTCGGCACATCGCAGACGAATTGGTTTTTGGCGGAACAGATAAACTGGTTTTGGGCGTTGTAGCCGCAGTTCTCAACCGGCGCCTCGCATTTGCAGGTGACGGCGCCGCCGGAGGGCTTACAGGGCGAGAGCAGGCCGCAAACCGAACCCTGCGGCGCTCCGACCTCGCTGCAGCCGGCTTGCGAGGCGTCACAGCGCTTGCCTTCGGCGTCCACGAGGTACACTGTCCGGTCCGGCGGCACGGTGACGAGGTCCGAGGGGCTCCCGGCGCATTTGGTCTCCCCTTTTTTCACCTCACAGATGTAAGTTCCGTCAATGGAACAGGAGCCCTCGCTTTTATCCGGCCGGCTGCACTCAACTACTGTCCCCAAGATATTCAAAGCCGGGCGGTTGCCGCTCTTTAAGTTATAACGGCAGGAGGACTGCTCGGGCGAAACAGTGCACACGGTCTCACTGTAAGAACCCTTGACCGGCGTGGGAACCGTGGCCTTCACCGGCAAAGTCGCCAAGGCGTTCCAGTACTCATAACCGATAAAATCGTTGTTGCGGGTATCCAGATAGGCGCGGCAGCCGACCGCGGCGCTACGGCAGAGCCGGTCAAAGGAACGGAGGTTGCGCGTCGCGTCGGTGCGGTCGGTGTAGCTGGCACAACCAAGGTAATACTGGGGCAGGGGCGCTCCGGCCGGACTCTGGTCGCAAATCGCCGGGGTTTTCCACGAGCCGTCAATCGCGGCGACGGCACTCCCGATTTTTTTAAGCTCAATGTTGTCCAGATACCACGACGAATTGCCCGGCATCCCGGCGGCGAACGAAAGATTGATGCCCTTAACCGCGTCCGCGGATTTAGGGTTAATGGTCAAAACCACCGGGCCGAAGCTGTAGGCCTTCCAGTTGCCGGTGAGCCCGACTTGTTTTACCGCCGGGTCGAGGAATTTGACGGTCTCATTGGTCGTGGGGTTGGTAAAACTCAGGTTGGCAAAATTACCGTTCGCGCCCTTGGCCCAAAAATTCAGGAGATACAAGTCGCCTTGGGTGAGCGCGGGCGGAGTGGAAGTGACAAAATTGTAAGCGGCCGCGAGCGAGCCGGTGATTTTGAGCGAAGCGCCGCCCACGACCGTGGACTCGGTGGAGGTCGCGACCGTGCTCGGGTTGGCTTTTAGAGTATTGAGCCAGCCAGAGGAAAGCGCGCCCTCAAAGGTCTCGGTGAGCATCGTCTGGACGTTGCCGCCGGCGTTGCCGGTAAACAGCCGGCAGCCGTTCTCGGCCGATGAACAGGTGTTGGACTCGGAGCGCAAACCGTAAAAGGTACATTCGCCGGCCGCGGCGTTCCAAGTTCCCCCCAGGTCTTCGCAGACGAGGCATTTGCCGACGGCCCAGTGCTTGCCGCCGGTGCAGGCGTTCTCGGATTTGACTGAGGTGTCCTCCGGCGCTTTAGTCAGGCGGTAAGGATGGCAGTCGCTCGTGATGATGATGGTTTTGGAATACAGCCGATAATAAACTTTGCCGTCGGCGTCCAAAAACTCGCGGCAGTCGGGGTCGCCGCCGGACTGGTAAATGGCCTTGGTGCAGAAAGCGGGGTTGTAACCGGGCACCGTGGCCGGCGGTTTGACGCCGGTTGTTCCGGCCGGCTCATTGGGGAACGCGGCGCCGACTTTGAGGTGCCACTCTTTGAGCTGATAGCCGGCGGTGTCTGAGCCCTCCCAAGTGTAGTAGGTGGGGACTTCGGCGGTCGGCCGCTCGCAGGGCCGGAGATAAGTAAAGTATTCCCGCGCCTCCCCGCCGGCGGCCTGCGTGTCTAAATTGGTGAACTCCGAACAGCCGTTAGCGGCCGCGCCGCAAGAGGCCGCGGTCTTGGGGATGAAGTAGAGCGGATAGCTGGCGGTGTCGTAGTTTGTCTCTTCTTTTCTAAAGGTCTCATAGCCGACGCACTCGGAGGGACAGCCGTCATTCCCCGAAACCACGGCCGTGAGCGCGATGCCGCCCTCGAGCGGAGTAAAACGGTCACAGCCGACTTCGTCCGAACGGCAGACTTGGGCGTAGCGGCCGCAGTCCTTGGGGTCTTTGGCCGCCTCGCCGCTACAGCCGAGGTACTCCGGCGGCGTTTTGAGCGTCACCAGCGCGCCGCCCTCAAAAGCGGAGCCGTGATAGTCGGTGGCGCGAGAGCCGTCTTCAATCTGCAAGTCGTCAACCAAGGGCCGGTCGCCGATGCGATACAAGTTCACGGCGAGCTGGCCGGTCTGCGTTACCGGTTTGGCGTAGCCGGGCGGAGTGAAAACCTTCGGCGGCAAAACGAGGGTGCAGGAATAGCGTTCCCAGCCGACACCGGCCGGAACGCCAAAGAGCGCCCGCCACTCACCATTCGCGGCGCAGTTGGTGGCGCTGTCGGCTATGGGCACAACCCCGGCGTCCGAGAGCACCCCCAGCCGCAAAATTAAACCGCCTTTTTCTCCGGTTTTCTCCTGCCGGCCGTAAAAAGACACGGTGTAGGTCGCGTTGGGGTCGAGGTTAACGGTCTGCTTGACCGCGACGTCAACATCATTGGATTTTTGGTAGTCCGGCGGCGCGAGCGAATGACTGCCGCTCCGGCTCATGGCTTGGTCGCTTAACCACTGCGTGCCCCACTCGGCCTTGGTCCAGTAGCGGGCGAAGAGCCCGGCATTCGGCGCGACATCTTCCTCAAACGAGGAATTCAGCACCAAATTCCGGCGCAGACCTTCTTTATCTATAACCTTGCCGCAGCCGGCGTCCTTGGCCTCGCAAGCGCTCACCTGTCGATTCAGGAAAACGCGGTCACGGCCCGGGGAATAGAGCCAAGCGCTCGCGTCCTTACTGTCGCGGACTGTGGAATAAGCGCGGCAGCCGACATTCTCCGCGTTGCAGACGCCTTGGTCCAAACTGGACTGGAGCACGGTCAGCGACTCGCCAGCGCGGCCGGCAAAACTGGCGCAGGAGGCGTAGGCGCTCGGACACTCGCGGCCGCCGATTCGCCAGATATTTTTTTCGCGGGCGCAATAGCCGTAACCGACCAAGCAGTTGCCGTTTTTGTCCTCTTGCATGCAGGAGGGCTGATCCAGACAGATTTCCGCCCGGCCGCCGCCCTGGTCGTCGAGCATCGTGGCGCCAAAGCCGCGGAGCCGGCACTGGGTAACAGGCACTTTCAATATCCAGTTGGGGTCAATGAGTTTGCACCAGGGATGATTGGCGGGGTTGGGGTCCTCGGGCGTGGGACAGTCGTTGAATTTGGCGACGACTTCGGAAAGTTTGACCGGGTCAGCCGGACTTTTGGCCGCGGCGAGCTCCCAGCCGACGGGCAAAATCCGCGCCTTGCGCAATTTGACCAAGTTAGAGTAGCAATAGCCGCTGGCAAAACAGTAGGGGTCGGCGTTTCGCGCGCGGTGCGTCTCGGAGTTGGAGATGAGCGGCCAGTCGCCGTGCAGATACCCGGCGTCCAGCGCTTCTTTGACCGTGAAGTATTTGCCGTCCCGCGGCCCCTGGCCGACGAGCGCCGCGAGCTGGGTGTCCACGGCGCAATTATTGGGCGTGCGAAATTTATCCGGGCAGGTGGCGAGTTCGGTTAGGATATCATAGCGGGCGTCGGACTGGAGCGCGGGCGTAATCAGGTCGGCGTTCAGGCGACGCGCCGTGCCTAAATCCTCCGGATTATTGCCGGCATTTTGGTCAGCCATGCCGCCGCTGCAGCCGGCGATGCCGAGGTTGCAGACAGGCTGGTCCGGCGGGTGAAACAGCAAACCCTTGAGCGCCTTTTGAATCAGTTTAGAAACTAAATGGGTGATAAAAGTGTTTAAAGCGGCCAGCCCGATATTCTCCGGCGCGGCTTTAATCACCTCCCACGAGCCCCGCCAGGAGAGGTCTTTGGCCCTGTTCGGTTCATCCACGGTTTCCGCCAAGGTCTGGTGGCGGATGAGCTCGGCGGGCGTGAGGACATTCCGCGACAGCGGACTCCGAAGGTCGAGGAAGCCCCGGCCGGAGGAGCGCGCGAGCGCCGCCGGGTTTTGGACCGGCGGAATGCGCTGGCGCGCCAGCGAAGCGGCGCGAATCGCGGCGTCCAACTCCGACTGGCCCGGCTCAAACATTGAGGCCGTGGCCTTGAGCGAGAGGTCGGTGGTCAGGTTAAAAGTAAGATTTTTGTAAGCGGCCTGTATCGCCTTCCATTCGCACTTGGGCTTGGGCGGCCGGTAATCGTCAAAGAGGATGCCCAAGGCCAAGGGGACAACAATGTTGATGCTCGGCGCGCAGACGTTAAACGGCAGGAGTCCGGACTGGTTTAGCGTGCCCAAAAATTCGCCGACTGAATCCAGAGCGACATCCCTGAGATAATCTTTCCAATCCTCGGTAAAAAAGAGCGGCTTCTGCCCGGGCCCGCCTTCGGAGACCTGCTCGGCGTAGTCAAAAGCGATTTTTTGGGCAAAATAATTAATCGCGTTCAAGGAACTCATCAGGAGCGTGGCCAAGAGGCCGAAGCGGACCGAGTCCCGGACGCCGACATCGGTGCGGACAAAAACCGGCCCGATGCCGGCCGCTGGAGAAGGGAGGATTGTCACCGCGCCGCCTTGGGCGTTGGCCGCCGCGGCCAAACCAAAAACACCAACCTCCGCAGTGAGGAAGAGACAGACAAGCGTGAGTGCGGCTCGGCGGCGAGCGGAAGGAGACATTGGCGTAGTGAGCCACCCCGCCAGCGGCGGGGGGTCCCGCCAAAGGCGGGATCGTGAGTCGTGAGCAGATGTCATCCCGAGCGAAGGTCCGACGTTACGTCGGACCGGGGTCGAGGGATCTTCAGTTCTTATCGCATTGACGAATTGGAGATCTCTCCACCTTGGTCGAGATGACGAATAAATACTACGTTCTATGTTCTACGTTCTACTCACTACTCACATTATTATTGTGCTCCCAGAACGGATTTTGCGGTGGAGGTCGGCACTTGGTCGGCGAGAGCTTCCTTATATATAGCTTCAAGCTGGCTGTCGGTGAGTTTGTCCAAAGTGTCCTGGGCGACGCCCGAGGCCTTAAGGAGCGCGCGAATCTTGGGGGCGTCAAAAGCGGCGAGCAGGGAGACATCCAGCGCCGAGCCGGAACTTTGGAAAATATTTTCAAAAGGATTGGCGGAATTATTAAGCAGGTCCTCGGGGTCAACTTTGGCCGGCGGAGCGAGATAGGCGGCCGAGCTCGCGCAGGTTTTGCCGGCGGGGCAGTTGGGGTCTTCGCCCATTTTTACTTCCTCGCCGTCGCTCTTGCCGTCCGAGTCGGTGTCGGCGATATAGGCGCTGGTGTTATAAATTTTAATTTCATCCCAGTCGGAGAGCCCATCGCCGTCCGTGTCCTTGACCTTGAGGGCCTGCTCCGCCTCCTTGGCCTGTTCGTCGTAGGTTTTAGTGGGGGGACCCTTGGGTTCAAAAGGCCGCTGGATGGCCCGGCCAATGGAAAGAAAGCCGAAAGAGAGCATAACCGCCGTCGCGCCGGCCAGCACGGCGAGCGAGAGACGGTGCGAATCAGACCAGGAAGATTGAACCATACGCGAATATCCACGCCTCGGCGTGGTTTGAGATTATTATAAAGGAAAACAGGGCAATAGCGAAGTGGGCGAGCACGAGGTTCGACCTCCCGAGGAGGTCGAACCTCTGGCGAGCATAAATCACAACTCCAGCCAGTCCTCCACCCCGAGCTCCCCGGGCCGGCGAGCGGCAAAACGCCCGGCCTGATTGCCCAAAGTATTGCCTAATTTTTTGCGGGGGTTGGCAAAAGCGCGGCGGGCCAAGGAAAGAGCTTGGCGCTTAGCGCTTGGCGCTTGGCGGATATCCAATCTGGGGATGATTTCAATAATCGCGCTCTGGACCCGCGGCGGCGGAAAAAATGCCGAAGCCGGAACCTTGCGGACAAGTTTCACCTCGCCCGAGAGCTGGACCAAAAGCGCGAGCAGATTCATCTTGGGCGGCTTGGCCAGAATTCGCTCGGCGACATCGGCTTGGATTAAGAGGACGGCTTGCGCCGGCACAACCGGCTCCTCTTCCAAAATTTTCCAGAGAAAAGGCGTGGTGATTTCGTAAGGGAGGTTGGAGACAAGGGTATAGGGTCTAGGGTCTAGGGTATAGGGAGGGGTGAGTTGACTGAAGGAGATTTTTAAGGCGTCGGCTTCGATGATTTGAACATTGCCAAACTCGCTGAGCGTCTCCTCGAGCACGGGCAAAAAACGCGGGTCGCGCTCAACGGCGATGACGCGCCCGGCGCGCGCCGCAAGTTCACGCGTGAGCGTGCCGGCGCCGGGGCCGACCTCGAAAACTAGGGGTATAGGGAATAGGGTATAGGGAATAGGGAAGGCTGTTTCCACAATCATCTCCAGCACGCGGCGGTCAACCAAAAAATGCTGGCCGTAGGTTTTGGCCAGCGTGATGCCGTGGCGGGCAAGAAGCGCGCGCAATTCTGTACGGTCGGTTAAATCCATACACACAGACCTTGAAGGTCCGTTTTTACAGACCTTCAAGGTCTGTGTCCGGCTTGCCGTCGGCGTTTCACTACCGGGCATATTAAAACACCAAATACAACAGCGTATACGCCGCGGCGAGCAGATAGACAATCGGCCAAGCGTAATCCGGCGCGAAAATAAAAGCGAGGAGCGCGAAGAGCGCGGCCGACGCCTTGCCGATCACCACGGCCATCTCGAAGAGGAGCGCGGTTTTGGTGACCGAGTACTCCCGGCCGCGGTCGTAGGTCATGGCCGTCATGGGCAATGCCTGGGCCATGCGTCCAGAGCGGTAGATGGCCTCGATGCCGAGCACCGCTAACGGCGAGGCAACGGTGATACGCGTGAGCCAAGAGAGCGCCGTAAAAATTCCGCCCAATCGGAGGATGCTGCGGCGCGGGGCGGTGTCGGTGAGCCGCCCGATGACAAAGCCGACGACGGCGGTAAAGAGCGTCCCCAAAGTTACGATCAAACCTAGTGTGGCAAAATGACCGATGATCGAAAACATCATGAGCGGCCAAAGAACTGCCGCGAACAATTCCTCGCCATAGCCGATATGGGCGAGGACGAGCCGCCGGTGCTCGGGGCGAAAGAGCCGTTTGTAAGCGTCGCGGTAAGAAAGTTCGCGCGGTTTAAACTTTTCGGGCGTGGTTAAAAGCGGAATGTTCGATAGCAGAATAATCAAAGAGACAATCACGAAAAGCGCGGGGAAGCCAAAAAATTTGAGGATGAGACCGCCGAAAACCGGCCCGGTTACCGCCGAGATGGAGAGCAAAAAAACCAGCGCGCCGAATTCCCGGCCGCGTTCGGCGACCGAACCGAAACGGGCGAAGTCGGCGTGAAACCCGGGCCAGTAAAGAGTTTTTTGGATGGCGAAGGCAATCACCGCGACCGCGGCGAAGAGCGGCGAGTAAGGGATGGCAAAAAGCGACAGATAATAAAGAATCAAAAAAGGCGTGGAAAAAATAATCCCGTGCTCGTAGCCGCGCGAGCGGGTAATTTTGCCGCCCAGGGGTTGGATGACAAAGTAAAAGCCGTAAATGCTTAGATAAAAAAGGATGATTTGAGGAATGCTGAAACCGATTTTGAACAGGTAAATCGGCTCAAAAATCGTAATCGCCGCGACGGCGAAATCCATAATCGCCGTGGAAAGAAAAAGTTCCCTCACCTGACGCGAGGGGTGGGCGACCAAGTACTTCCAGAATATTTGCGAGCCGCCGGGTTGAAGCATGGGGCTACGAAAATACGAATAAAGACGAGATTACGAAATCCTAATTGGTCCCTGCCGGAGGACTATTGGTTTACCTTTGCGGAAAGCGACTACGGTTGACGGTCTCCGCCGCGGAAGATGACCGGAGTCGAGGATAAACACGACTTTCGAGATTGGACTCCGACGTAACGTCGGAGTCCAATCTCGTGAAAGGCCGAAGGAACGGCGGACCGCGCGAATTGAATAACAATTCCCTTTACCGCTTCGGTTGGCCGAAGTGGCGACAATCGGCGCGCCGAGATATTTGGAAAGAGCTCGGGCAACCGCCTGCGGCGAGACGCGCACGCCGACCTCGCGCGCTCCAAGCGCGCGTCGGAGACGGGGATTCTTTACTGGAAGAACAAGCGTCAAGGGGCCGGGCCAGTGCTTGCGAGTGAGCCGTGAGCCACCCCGCCAGAGGCGGGGGGTCCCGTCAAAGGCGGGATAGTGAGTCGTGAATCGAAAAAAATGTTTGACCATTTTGAGGCCGGCGGCGATGAGCGCAAGCGGTTTCTGCCGCTGACGGCCTTTAAGCGCATAGATACGACGGACAGCGCTCAGGTTCCGACTGTCACAGCCAAGGGCGTAAGCAGTCTCCGTGGGATAAATAACCAACCCGCCTTTTTTAAGAACCTCCACCGCCGCGCGAATATTGCTACGAGTTATTGCCATCTGCTATTCGCTGTTATTTGCTTTGAATTCGCTTTCATTCGCTATTCGCTATTCGCTATTATTCATAAATCCCTCCCCCTTCGGGTACTCCCTTTAGAAAAGGAGAATTTAACATTCACTATCTGCTATTTGCGATATGCGATTAGCTACGCGCTATCTGCCACTCAATCGTCTTGGCCAGTCCCTGAGCCAGCGCCACTCGCGGCTTCCAGCCAAGAAATTTCTTAGCCAGTCCAATCGCTAGAGCGCTTCGGCGCTCTTCCCCCGCTACTGCCGGAGCGTAAACCGGCTGGAGCTCGCTGCCAACAAGTAAATTCAGCATCCGCGCCAGTTCATTGATGTTTGTTTCCACCCCGGTGCCGATGTTGTAAACGCCGAGATGTTTCGTCGTCAAAGCGGCGAGGCAAGCCCGCACGACATCGTCAATGTAGACAAAGTCCCGGGACTGCTCCCCGTCGCCCGTAATCACCGGCCGCTGGCCGCGGAGCAGTCGGCGGGCAAAAATGGCGACCACGCCGGCCTCGCTCTTCGGGTCTTGGCGCGGGCCGTAGACATTGGCGAAACGGAGCGAGACCGCGGGCAAGCCGCCGGCGTGCCGGTAAGAGTGGAGATAAAGCTCGCTCGCAAGTTTAGAGACGCCGTAGGGCGAAAACGGATGAGCGGGATAATCTTCCGGCGTCGGCAATTTTTTTGCGCCGCCGTAAATCGCGCCGCCGGTCGAAGCCAGCACCAACCGTTTGAGGCCATGAGGCAGCGCGCCTTGGACCAAGCGGAGCAGACCGACGACGTTAATGAGCGCGTCTTCAGCCGGACGGCTGACAGAAAAACGGACATCCTTTTGCGCGGCGAAGTTAAAAATCGCCTCGGGACGGAGCCGGCGCACCAGCCGTTCGGCCGCGAGGGTCTCAACCTTGCCTTTGACGAAGGCCGCTTGGCGGTTCAAGTTCTCCCGCTTGCCAGTGGAGAGGTCATCGAGCACGGTTACTTTGTGTCCGCGAGAGACGAGCGCATCCACCACGTGGGAACCGATGAAACCTGCACCACCGGTCACTAGAATTCTCATAATTTTATTTAGTTATCCTTTTGATTTTATTCCTCCTCTAGACTCCGCCAAAAAACGCTATAGCGTTTTTTGGCGTAACTCCCGATTTATTAAAGCCAAGATAGGAAAAATTGGCTTTCATTATCTGTTTTATTCAACTGTTTCTTTTGAACCTTTTATCTTTGGCCTCCCTGCCTGCTCCCAGCGGAGATAGGCCTCAACAAACGACTCGAGCACACCGTCCAGCACCGCGTCAGTCTCCGGGCTCTCAAAGCCGCTCCGGTGGTCTTTGACCAGCCGATAGGGCTGGAGCACGTAGGAGCGAATCTGGTTCCCCCATTCGGCCGAGGTGTACTCGCCGCGAATCTTTTGTTTTTCCCGCTGGCGCTCGGCCTCGGCGCGGGCATGGAGTTTGGCGCGCATAATCCGCAAGGCGGTTTCTTTATTCTGCGTTTGACTGCGTTCGTTCTGGCAGGAGACCACGATGCCGGTCGGCAGGTGCGTGACGCGCACGGCCGAGTAAGTCGTCTGCACGCCCTGGCCGCCGTGGCCGGAAGCGAGAAAGGTGTCAATTTTCAAATCCTTGGGGTCCAGAGCGATTTCCGCCAGCTCGCCCAAGTCCGGCAAAACTTCAATCAACGCGAAGGAGGTATGCCGCATCTTTTCCGCGTCAAAGGGCGAGATGCGCACCAGCCGGTGCACGCCGGCCTCGGATTTGAGCCAGCCATAAGCGTAGCGGCCGGCACAAGCAACGGTGGCCGATTTAATCCCGGCCTCGCCGCCGCGCTGCAGGTCAACCACTCGCGCGCTAAAACCTTGGCGTTCGGCAAAGCGCAGAATCATCCGGAGCAGCATCTCGGCCCAGTCCATCGCCTCGGTGCCGCCGGTGCCGGCGTGAAAAGCGACGATGCAGTCCCGCATGTCGTATTTTCCGGAAAAGAGCACCGCGAATTCCAGCTCCGAAAATCGTTTTTCCAATTTTTCAATTTCCGCGCCAAACTCTTCGGCCAAAGCGCTGTCGCCGGTTTTTATTGACTCGCCAACCAGAGCCGTCAATTCGGCAACGGTCGCGCGGAGCGCTCCCCACTCTTCCAGCTCCTTGGCCAGCGCGGCGCGCTCTTCGGAAATTTTTCTGGCGCGGGCGGCGTCTTGCCAAAATTCCGGCGCGCTCATCTGTTCCTCCAAAGCCGCCGCCTGTTTTTCCTTGCGTCCTAGGTCAAAGCAACCTCCAAGTGGAGGAAATTTTCTCGGACAAATTTTCCAAACGCACGAGGAGGTCTTTCATAAATTGGAAGTTAAAAGTTGGGTGTTAGAGGTGAGAGATGGAATTATAAGGTGATTTTTTTGGCGTAGCTGCCGAGGACGGGCATCTTCCAGTATTCGCCGCGGAGCGCAAAAAAGACTCCGGAGAGAGCCAGCGCGGCCAGAATGACCGAGCCAACAAGCCAAATCAGCCAACCGATCCACGGGAACCAGCTTAAAATCCAGAGACCGAGCGAGAGGGCGAAAAGCAAAAAGCCCTGCCGGCCGTGGAACAGCGCGAATTTGGAGCTCTGGCGGCCGAGGAGCGGCAGGAGGCAGAGAATCCAAATATAACCAATGGCGGCAAAAAATTTATTCTGCCGGATGTCGTCGTGAATCTTTTGGCTTTCCGCGCTGCGCTTAATCATCTTTGAGGCATCTCCGCCAAAACTATGGTACGCGAAAAATTACAAATAATCAACCGGCTACGCGGTGGTAAGGGTGAGGAGAGGCGGCTGCCCCTCCTCACCCCTACCAATCCCCTCCACCCGTTTATGCCGAGCAACATGGCAATAACTCACTGCGTAGCAACATTTGAGCTCGCTCAGTGGCAAAACAAATTTTAGTGCAAAGCCAACTTTAGTATTTTCTTTTATCCTCCACAATCTTTCTTTGTCGCTCGCTTATCAGCGGAGGGTGGCGTTTATCACCAAGCGACAAACAAAATCGGATCTCCGTGGGATCCGATCTTGTGTTTAGTTCTATGTTCTACGTTCTACGTACTCTTTTTTAATAATCCATCCCGCCCATGCCACCCATGCCGCCTTGCGGCAGCGGTTCCTCTTTCTTGGGCTTGTCGGTCACCACCGCCTCGGTGGTCAAAATCATGGCGGCGATGGAAGCGGCGTTTTGGAGCGCGCTCCGCGTAACCTTGGCCGGGTCAATAATGCCGGCGGCGGTTAAATCTTCGTAACGGTCAGCCAGCGCGTTGTAGCCCGAGGCGCCGGAGAGTTTTTTGACTTCTTCGGCCACGACCGCGCCGTCTTTGCCGGCGTTCTCGGCAATTTGTTTTAAGGGCTCCTCCAGCGCTTTGCGCAGAATATTTACGCCGACTGCCTCTTCGCCATCCACGCTGACGCGGGCGAGAGCCGCGACCGCGCGCAGGAGCGCCACACCGCCGCCCGGCACAATCCCCTCTTCAACGGCCGCTTTGGTGGCGGCGACCGCGTCTTCAATCCGGTGCTTTTTCTCTTTCATCTCGGTTTCGGTGGCGGCGCCGACTTTAATCACGCCCACGCCGCCTGAGAGCTTGGCCAGCCGCTCGTTCAACTTTTCGCGGTCAAACTCGGACTCGGTCGTCTCCAGTGTTTTTTTAATCTGGGCCACGCGGTCGGCGATGGTCTGTTTGTCGCCGTGGCCGTCAACAATGGTGGTGTAGTCCTTGGTCGCGGTCACTTTGCCGGCGCGGCCGAGGTCCGCGAGTTCCACTTTATCCAGTTTCAGACCAACGTCTTCGGAAATCACCCGGCCGCCGGTCAGCACAGCGATGTCCTGCAACATCTCCTTGCGGCGGTCGCCGAAACCCGGCGCCTTGACGGCCAGCGAGTTGAAGGTGCCGCGCAGTTTGTTGACCACGAGCGTGGCCAAGGCCTGCCCCTCAATGTCGTCGGCGATAATGATGATTTCCTTTTTGCCCGCTTGCGCCACCTTTTCGAGCGCCGGCAGGATATCTTCAACCGAGGAAATCTTTTTGTCGGTGATCAGGATATAAGCGTCGGCGTACTCCGCCTCCATCCGGTCGGCGTTAGTAATCATGTAGCCGGAGACGTAACCCTTGTCGAAGCGCATCCCCTGCACCACCTCGGTGGTGATGCCGAAGCTCTGCGATTCCTCCACGGTAATCACGCCGTTCTCGCCGACTTTCTTCATCGCTTCGGCGATGGTCCGGCCGATCTCGGCGTCGTTGGCCGAAATCGCCGCCACCTGTTCAATCGCGGCGCCGGAAACCGGCTTGGCGATTTTTTCCTTGATTTCGGCGACAATCGCTTCCACGCCTTTTTCAATCCCGCGGCGAATCGCGATCGGGTTTGAACCCGCGGCCACGTTCTTTAAACCCTCGGCGACAATCGCCTGGGCCAAAACGGTAGCCGTGGTGGTGCCGTCGCCGGCCACGTCGTTGGTTTTGGAAGCGACTTCCTTGACCAGTTCGGCGCCGACATTCTCAAACTTGTCCTCCAATTCAATTTCTTTAGCCACGGTTACGCCGTCTTTGGTGATGGTCGGCGAACCGAAACCCTTGTCCAGCACAACGTTCCTCCCTTTAGGCCCGAGCGTAATCTTGACCGCGTTCGCGAGCTGGTCAATGCCGCGCTTGAGCGCGCCGCGGGCCTTTTCGTCAAAAGAGATAAGTTTAGCCATAGGTTATGATTCAATTATCGCCATCAGGTCAGACTCGGAGAGAATCAGGTATTCGACCTCCCCGATTTTGACCTCGTCCGGACTGTACTTTTTGAAGACGACTTTGTCGCCGACCTTGACCGACATCGGCACAAATTTGCCCTCCTCGTATTTGCCGGGGCCGACGGCGATGACCTCGCCTTTCTCCGGCTTCTCCTTGTCCACGGTGTCGGGGAGGATAATCCCGGCGACCGTGGCCTCGGCCTCCTCAATCGGCTTCACGATTACCCGGTCATGGAGCGGACGCAGTTTCTGCATAGTTCGCTGAAAATAATTAGAAAAATAAAAGGCGGGTAGCACTCTTATGGGGCGAGTGCTAAACGCGGGGGTATTGTATACAGTCCCCCAAAGATGTCAAGACCCCCCAAAAGCGGGGTCGGACTTTGCCCGAAGAATCGCAAAAATTGCGAAAATGGACAACAGATTGCCGGCCCAGAGGGTCCAGAGGTAGTGGTCGAAAAGAGAAACAGTGGACAACAACAGAAACAGGGCAAGAGAAAGGGGGGTTGCGCGGGCGGCGCGCCATAGCCGCCAAGCGAAAAACAGGAACAGCAACAGACCAATGATGCCGAGTTCGGCGGCAAACTGGAGTGGCACCAGGTGAGCCGGTTCGGTGGAAATTGTTGGGGAACCGTAAGCTTTGGGATTTATTTGCCCGACGCCGACGCCTAAACCCCCGCTCCCCATAAAGACGGCGAAACCGTCGGCGAGGGAGGTGACTCTCTCTTTGGTGGAACGAACCTCGAGCCGCCCCGCGCCGGTGAGCCGGCCGGCGACCACCGGCGCAAAAACGATGGCGGCCAAAAGCGCGGGCACTAGCGCCAAGGGCAAAAGCAGATGCGCGCCGGCGCGTTCTTTGACCAGCGCGTAAAGGAGCGGCAAAGAACCGAGGGAGACGGCCAGCCAGGCGCTGCGGGAGAAAGTGAAAAACAGGGCGAAGAAAAGCAGCGAAAGAAAAACGATGAAAAATATCCGTTGATTGCGGCTAACTGCCTCGCGGTAGCGGACGAGAGCGAGGAGTATCGCCGCCGCGAGATAGCCGCCGAGGATGTTGGGGTGCGGCAGAGTGCCGTAAGCGCGGAGCACCCGCAAGTCGCCGCCCTCGGCGACCGAGGCCGCGAGCTCGCCGCTCTGGCGCGACACGCCGAGCCAAGTGGAAGCCGGCGAAAAGCCCGCGAGCGACTGGGCCGCGCCGAGGAACGCCTGAACACCGGCCGAAAGGAGAAAAGCGCTGACCAAATTTTTCGGTTTTTGGTGCGCAATGCAAAGCGGCAGAACGGACAAGGCCAAAATGAGCTGAACGCTTTTTTGCAGCGCCAAGTCGCGGTCAGCCGACCAGAAAATTGATAATAAAGAAAATAAAACTATCAGCGCCAAAGGGTAGATAATCAACCTTGGCAGGCGCGAACGGAGACGAAGGCGAAAATCACGGTCCGCCAACGCGAAGATTATAAGCAGGCCGACCAGAACTTCGGTGGCATAGAGAGAAAGTGTCAGCCAAGGAAGTTTCGCGCCATCAATCGGACGCCAACCCTCGCGCGCAATCCAGCGCGCCTGCCAGGGGAGGAGGAACACCAGCAGAATTGTCCCCCACTCGCGCAGGAAAACAAACGAATTCATAACACTTTCTATGTTCTGTGTTCTACGTACTAACTACTTCTATACTCCGTAATGCACCGCGCGCAGGAGAAAGGCGTCGCGGATCTCGGCGCGCCGGTCCTGCTCGTGGAACTTAAGCATCTCGTCGGTCACCACTACATCGGTGCCCGCCTCATGCACGCGACTCTCCGGATTGGCCAGAATTCTCTGGCGCTGCAGCCGGCGGGCAAAAATCTCCAGATTCCTCCCGATTCTCCCGGAAAAAATAAATTCCAAAAAAACGGCGAGGCGGGAATTCTGGACGGCATAAAACGGGGCCAGGGCGCGCGCTGAGCAATTCGGCAAAAGCTCCGCTGACCAGCGATTGGCCGCGAGGAGCTCCTCGTAGGTGCCGCGGCAGTCCAGCGCCGGCACGATTGAGGACAGCCAAAAAGTGAGATAGGGGTCGGCCGGTTGCTTAGCCACGCGTGAGAGGTCAAAGGCGCCCCGGGTTACGGAAAAACTAAGGCAAATCCGGTTTCTGGTTTGCCCGCCGCGGCGGGCGAGCGAACCTAACGCCAGAGCCAGGTGGGAGAGGAGACGGAGCGCCCACAGCCGCCCGGGGGCGGCGGCCAAAAAAATATCAATGTCGCTCTCGGCGCGCGGCAGACCCATGGCCACGGTGTTGCAGACCGCGGCGAGCCTGAGCCACGGCAGGTGGCGGAGACGCCGGAGAGCTCTTTGCGCCGCGCTCCACTTTTCCTCGGCAATCGCGAGCCGGAGCAGCCGTTCGGCGATGAGCTCCTCGCGGCCGGCGAGCGCCACGAAACCGTTTTTGAAAACAATTTTTTCACGGAGCTCGCGGTCACCCCAGAACGCAAAGTAAACCTCAGCGAGCGCCGCGCTCGCACCGAGGTCAATGCCCAGGGTCCGGTGCAACTCCGCCGGGGTCAGAGCCATGTCCAGCACATCGGCAAAACAGAGGGTCCGGATTATCGCGCGAGGGAGCGGCAACATAACAAAATAAAAATCCCAAATTCCGAAATCCGAAATCCAAACACAAAATTCCAGACACCAACCTCACTCTAAGAGACCTTTGCAAAACTTGATGAGGTTGCCTTGAACGGGTTCACGAGCCCCGCGAACCCTACTAAAACGTAGGGAGAGCGGGGTCGACAGGCGCCCGTGAAAGGCAAAATCGCGAGTTTTGCAACGGTCTTCTCTAATCCCTTTGACTGCTTGCCACTGGCGAGATAGTGGCGGCCGGCGCGGCGATGGCGCGCGCTTCGGCCTCGCGCTCGCGAACCGCCGCGTCAAAAACAACCATCTCCTCGGCGGTGACGGAGGCCACTTGCCGCGGCGAAATTAAGTAGCGTGCGGCGCCGGGCCAATGGCGCGCGCCGACGTGATAGAGCGTGACCGCCTGCGAGTCAACGTCAATTTCAAACGAGAGGACTTTGCCGAGACGCCGCCGCGACTCAGTTAAAACCGGCAAGCCCACCAAGTCGCGGGAATCAATGCGCATACATAAATAACTAATCAAAACTAATCTTCACGCGAATCAAAGCGAATCAGGCGGGTACTGTGTTCTTTTCGGGGACTGTTTTCTTTTTAAAAACCCACCACTGCTGGGCGATGGCCAAGGCATTCATCACTATCCAGTAAAGCGCCAGGCCCGCCGGCAGACTCCATGCAATCACCACGGTCATAATCGGCATCATGTAAATCATCTGCTTGTTCATGAGCGCGAGCGTGTCCTCGTCTTTGGCGCCCGGCGCGGGCGGCTGAGGCGGCCTCGAGACCGTCATCATCTTTGCCTGGAAAAATTGGGAGACGCCGGCAATCAGGGCCAAGGTCCACGAAGGAGAACTCAAGTTGATTAAACCGAGAGAGACCGGACTGATGACGCCGGGGTTCCCGACAAAAGGGTAGAGCACTTCAAAACCCCGGGAGGAAAGCACATTCTGGAGCACTTGATAAAGCGCAATCAGGAACGGCAGCTGAATCAAAAGCGGCAGACAGGAAGAAAAGGGGTTCACCTTTTCGGCCGAGTAGAGCGCCATCGTCTCCCGCGCCTGTTTTTCTTTATCGCCTTTGAATTGTTCTTGAATCGCTTTGAGTTTGGGCTGGAGGTCCTGGAGCGCTTTTTGCGATTTGATGCTCCAGGTGTTGAGCGGCAGGGTGAGCAAGCGCAGAATCACGGTCACGAGCACGATGGCCACGCCGACGTCGTGGCCGGGGATGGCGTTGTAGAGAAAAACCAGCAAGTTAAAAATCGGAGTGTAAAAGACGGCTTTTAGAATTTCCATAAAATCGTTGGCGCGTTAACCCGCAACTGCACCCTTATCATTTTTCTCTTCGGCGGCTTCTGCTTCCTTGGGTGCTGGCGGTTCCGCGTCCCCCGCCGCCGTTTCGCTGGTTGACTCGATTTTGTCGCCGCCAGCCTCGACGATGTTGATCTTCCAGCCGGTCAATTTTGCCGCCAAGCGCACGTTCTGCCCGCCGCGGCCAATGGCCAAAGAAAGCTGTTCCGGCGCGATGCTCGCGGTGGCAACTTTAGTCTCGCGGTCCAAGGCAACTTTGATTGACTTGGCCGGGGAGAGCGAATTGATGATGAAGCGCTCGGGGTCATCTTTCCACTCAATAATGTCTATCTTCTCCCCGCCCAGTTCCGAGATGACCGTCTGGATGCGACTGCCGCGCTGGCCGATGCAGGAACCGATCGGGTCTACATTTTCCTGTGTGGAGGAAACCGCCACTTTGGCCCGGGAGCCCGGGTCGCGGGCGATGGAGTGGATCTGCACCACGCCGGAAGCGACCTCCGGAATCTCCAAGGCAAAAAGCCGGCGAATCATGTCTGGATGCGTCCGTGAGATAAGTATCTCCGGCCCCTTCGGCCCCATCTGGACCGAATAGACGAAAACCCGCACGCGGTCGCCGGAGTTGTAGGGTTCGCTCGGCATCTGGTCGGTCGGCGACATGACTCCGGTTACCCGCCCCAAATCCACCAAAATCATCTTGCCCTCGCGCCGCTGGACCATGCCGGTCAGGAGCTCCCCTTCCTTGCCCTTGAATTCCTCAAAGACGCGGGTGCGCTCGGCCTCGCGCAGGCGCTGGGTGATGACTTGTTTGGCGGTCTGGGCGGCCATGCGGCCGAAAGCGCCCGGCAGAGGCAACTCAATCCGGAGTTCCTCGCCGATCTGCGCGTCCGGTTTGATTTTTTGCGCTTCGGAAAACGAGAGATGCAGTTTGGGATTGTACTTGACCTCTTCCACCGGCTCGCCGGCGGCGACGAGCTCCCCGGGCTTGGCGACGGCAATAGCCTGCTCCACGCGGCCTTCTTTTATTTTTTCCGCGCTGACCTCTTTGCCCGCGGTGCGCGCCGCTTCAAACGCCTCCATTTCTTTAACGGCCTCGGCCACGAATTCGTCGGAAACGACCGTCTTCACGTCAAAAACGCGGGAGCCGCCCGTCTCCGGGTCAAACTCCACTTTGACGTTTTGATTCTTTTCGCCGAAATCCTTGCGATAAGCGGCGGCAAGCGCGGCCGAAACGGTATCAAGCACCGCCTCGTAAGGGATGCCTTTCTCGTCGCAGATTTGCTTCATTGCCTGAACAATGGGGGAAGCCATAAAAGTAGTGAGTCGGGAATAGTGAGTCGTGAGTAGAAATTAGAGAACGAGTAGAAAAATGGACGAGCCTACTCAATAGCTCGTCCTAGCAATGAGTAAGATATCAAACACCCGACGGACTGTCAAACACTATACCCTATCCCCGATGCCCTCCAATCTAAATCCCTCCCCCTGTGGGGACTCCCTTTAGCAAAGGGAGAATGGACTTTAGTCCTCCAGAATATTTTTAATGTGTCTAACGGTCGCCTTGCGCTTGGCCTCGTCCAAAAAAATGGCAATAGCGTCCACGCGGAACGGTCTATCCAAGAGGCCTTCGGCCAGCCGGTAGGACTCCACGGCGTTCGCCAGATGTTCGCGCTTTTTTTCGGTAATTGCCTCTTCGGGCGCGCCGAACTCCGCGGTTCGCCGCGTTTTTACCTCCACAAAAATAAGGTGGTCGGGCGCCTCGGCAATGATGTCAATCTCGCCAAAGGGAGTGCGCACCTGCCGGCCGCGAATTTTATAACCCTGACGCAAAAGCGCTGTGACGGCCAGCCGCTCGCCGAAATTGCCCAGATTCTTTCGGCCGTCCATAATAATCCTACTGCCGTTTTTTCCCGAAATATTTTTTCAAACGTTCTTTGATGGAAGCCGCTTCGCGCTCCGCCGGAATCAGAATATGCGCCCGCCAGGCCTCGGAGCCGAGCCATACCGCAAAAATCAAAAGCAGAAGCAAAAACCAAAAACGCGCGGCAAAAACTCCGGCCTGTTCGTAGGCGGTAAGGGTGAAGAATAATCCGAGCAGGCCGACGGTGAAAAAAACGTGGCCGAAACGTTTAAGCGCGCGGCGAAGCGGCGGGTCAAACCTGTCGCGGCGGCTCGCGAAGAACCAAAGTGTCGCGCCGGCGACCAAAAACAAACCGAAAACCGCGGCCATAATAAATCCCGTCCGCGGTTGGAGAGGATTCCAGCCAATCGCAAACCAAAACCGCGGCGAAAAAAGCAAACGCCAGTCAATCATATTCGCGAACGATAATAGCAAATCATCAACATAATACAAGACCGCACCGACATTGTATCGGAGCGGTCTTACGATAGCCGGAGCTATTTTTCGAACACCAGCCCGTAATGGTAGCGGCCGGCTTGAAATTCATCTTTCAGCCGCAATTTTTGCTCGGCGGCGAGCCGTTTGGCCGTCTCTTTGTCCACCCGGTCTTTAGACGGCGGACCGAACGGCGAGGCGGTCGGACTCCAGTCAACCACCAGCAGTTTGCCGCCGGGTTTTAAAAGCCGAACCGCTTCCGCCACCATAGATTGCTTGGGGAGATTGTTGATGAGGAGCACGATGTCGAGCGTTCCAGCGGGGATATTTGTCGCGCCAACGACTTCGATGTCCGCCCAAACTGTCTGCACATTAGCCGCGCCCTCAATCTTGGCCCGCGACTCAACCCCGGCGAGCGCGGACTTCAAAATATCCACGGCGTAAACCGCGCCGTTTTTGCCGACCATCCGGCCGGCCGGAAAAACAAAATGGCCGATAGCGCCCGAACCGAGGTCGGCGACGCGCATCCCCTCTTTAACCCCCGCGCGTTCTAATATCTGGAAGGGGTTCAGCAATTCGGTGCCGGAGGGAAGGTAGGGCATAGGTGAAGTAGTGAGTCGTGAGTAGTCCGCTGATTATTGTCGCAAATGCTATCAGCGTTATCAGCGTCGTAAAATCAGCGGACTGTAGGCGTCAGCACTACTCGGCCGACGTCGGCCAGAGTTCCGCTCATTAAAAGAAAGGCGGCAAAAACCAGAACTAACCCGACAATTTTTAAAAAAATTCTTGTTCCGCCCGGGCCGATGTGCTTCTCCGGCCATTCCATGGCGCCGACAAGGCCGTAAAAAAATTCGGTCTTGAGCACTAAGAGCACCCCGAGAGCGATAAACAGGATGCCGACAAAATATTGCATGCCGTAATTATATCACACCCCTAATCTGTCCTTTACCCGCCGCACCAAACTCTCCAAACTCCAATTGGCTTTGACTAAATAGTCATACGCGCCGGCGCGCAGGGCATCGGCCACGTCTTTGGTGTCGCTTAAGTTGGTCAGTATGATAATCTCGGCTTTTTTTCCCCATTTGTCCTGACGCAATTTTTTAAGCATGGTCATCCCGTCCATGACCGGCATAATGATGTCCAGCAATATCAAATCGGGATGGTGGCGCAGGGCCGAACGCAAACCCTCGGCGCCGTTCGCGGCCGTGAGCATCCGGAACCCCGCCCGCGATAATTTATCTTTTAAAACCTTGCTGACCGACAGCTCATCTTCCACGACTAATATCGTTTTGGAAGCAGGCATATATCATCATTTATTGTTATGCCGGAAGTATAACATAAAAAAGCCCCCTCGGCTACGGCGGGGGGTCAGGCGACAAAGAGTATCGCTGTCGAGGAATCGTCGCGTTTGCGGCCGGCGAGGATGGCGTGGGAGAGGAGCTCGATCAGGGGTTTAAGCCGCAGGAAAACATCGGTGCGGTTTTGCCGCGCGGCGAGCAGAACGAGGAATAGCGCGTCCCAGGTGTCGCTGACCCAGCGGCTGAGCCGCTGGTGTTCCCCGAGCTCCGCGCAGAGGGTGTTTACGAGACACGGGCGCAGGTCCTTCCAGAGCGTCGCCTCGAGAAAGTCAGTGACCTCGTCCTCGAGCGGGAGCTCCCCTCCTCCGCGCGGCGGCTCCAGCGCAAGCCGCGGCAGTTCCAAAGAACAAGTGCTCACCGCCAGCGCGACGCCAAAGGACTTGGCCGCGGCCTCCTCAGTCATCCAGCCCTCGCGGAGCGGCGGCGCGGACAACGAGACCAGCTCGCCCTTTTGGATTGCTCCGTCCGTCGCGAGCGCGAGAATCGCCGTCACCTGGCTGGCGCGGAATTTGCTCCGCGCCGAGAGATAGTAACGGCCGTCCTCAATCATCCGGACAAATGGCTCGAGGAGCGCGGCCGCTCTCTCCGGCTTCGGCTCGAGCAAGTGCGAGTCGAAGAAATCGAGAAGCGCTGCACGTCTCTGTTCTGCATCCATCGTTTCCTCCTCAGGGGACGACAGAAATATAAAGGAAATTTAAAATTAGTCAAGATACAAAACACCCCGACATGCGTCGGGGTGCTTTGGTGGGCGGTGTAGGATTCGAACCTACGACCTTCTCGGTGTAAACGAGACGCTCTAACCAGCTGAGCTAACCGCCCATTAAAGACGCTCCGACGTTCGTCGGAGCGTCTTTTGCCCTTCTTCGCTCTGCAAGCTACGAAGGACAGCCTTCGCCAAACCTTCCTGCCGGCATGCCAGCCGTCGCTTGAGCTACATCTGGCTTGCCAGCCGAAGCCTTGGCGAAGGCTGGTGGGCGAGGAGGGATTCGAACCCTCATGCTTTTCAGCATATGCCCCTCAAGCATACGAGTCTACCAGTTTCTCCACTCGCCCATGATTTTTTGAAGTTTTCTAAATTTTCTTTTCCCGTATGGTAATACTAGATGGTAATACAATCGTTTGGCAAGAAGACGAGATTCGCGTTTGGCGTAACGGAGCTGAAAAACACCTCTACCACCTTGGCTGATTGCTCCGCGGATTGAAAGCAAACGTCGATTAGTATCTTGTATCCATTGAAGATGGTTCCGACTAGCCGAGATGAAAACAAGGTAGTGCATAATACTGTTTTTCCAACGACGGTCTTTATGGGAAAATACCGACCCATCACCGTCAAAATATCCGCGCAGAAAGTCAAAGAAAAAATCGTCCGGAATTTTAAGTGAACCAATCGTCTTGGACTTTTTAGGAGTAAGACCGATATCAAGAAGAAATCGATAAAAAATTACGTCGCCGAATTGTACTTGGTAGTACCTCTTTTCACGCTCGTTTGAACGAACCTTCCTGCCGATTGCGTTATCCAGACAAAGACAGGCTCGAAATAATTTAATTAACTCCAATTCTTTTGACGTAAAATTTACGTGTCTGCCATCAATAGAAAGGCTGCCATCCGAGGTCAGAAGACCGAGGGCATAGGCGAATTTAGGGGACCACTTAATGGCGACTTTTTATTTGGGCAACATACCTCAAATAATAAGCGTCTACCAAATATTTTTTTACGCGGTCACAACCGCCCGTATCTTGAGTGTTTACAACCTCCTATAGGAGGTTGTAAACACTCTTGATAACACCCCGTGCCATCTGCGCTATCCGCCGCCGGCCATCGCCGCGAACAGCCGCGACTTGCCGATAATCACCTTGAGTTTTTCTTTGGCCAAATCAATCTCCGCGTTCTGGCTCTTGAGCTCGCGGCCGTCGGAGTAAAGCGAAAATGCCTCTGGCGAACGCGCCACCACGCGTTTAATCGGTAAAACGCTCGGCACTGCCCGGCCGCGAAACGGCCGAGGACCGGCGGCCGCGGGCTCGAGCACCGCTTCGAGCAGGCCGTCAAAAGGATTGGCCACGTGTTCCGGGGCGTCCCGCTCCACGGCCGCGATGTTCATAATGGAAACCCGTCCGCCGGCGACGAGCTCCAGCCGAAACCGCCCCTCGCATTCCAACTTAACGTTTTTGGCGTCAAAGGAAACCGCGGCCAAAAAATATTGCCCGTTGACTCGGCCGACATCAAGCTTTTCGGTCAGTCGGGCGGCGAGGATGTCGCAAGCCGCGACTCCGAGCGGGATGCCCAAAAGCTCGGCAAAGGCGCTCTCGGGCGCGAGCGGGACATAACCGACAGTCACGCCCATGCCCGCCGCCACATCCAAAATTTTTTTGAAAGTTTCGTCGTTGCCGACGGCAACCAAAGTCTTAGTGCCGCGCCGGAGGCCCTCGTCAATCGCCTCGCGCAGACTTTTGAAAGGATGGAGGCGGTCAACCCGCCCCTGAATGCCCAAATCAGTCAGCCGGTTTTCGAGCTCCGCCAGCGTCTTGGCCTGCCGCTTGTCGGAAAGAAAGTTGTCGTAGATATAGTGGTACACAAAAAAGTATATAGCTATAGTGAATAGCGAGAAATTTTTTAAAGACCTATAGCTATAAACTATAGCTATTAACTAATTTGCGCTGGCCTTCTCTGCCTTGACGCGGTTGCCGACGAGCGCCGAGAGACCGCCAGCCGTAGTCCGTTCCGCGTGATTGCGTTCGCTCTTGCTCGTCGCCTCGGCGGGCGCTTCCCCCATATGAATTTTGCCGTTCAACTGCGCGCCGGCCTCAACCGTTAAAATCTTAGCCTGAACGTCTCCGAAAATTCGCGAGGACGAAGCCAGCTCCAGTTTTTCTTTGATGACGACATTGCCCCGCACCTCGCCGGCAACGCGGGCGTTGGTCGCCGCCACGTCGGCGTGGATCTTGGCCGCGTCGCCGACCTGCAGGTCGCGCGCGGTCCGGAGACTCCCGACCACTTCGCCTTCGATAATCACATTGCCCTCGCTCACAAAATCACCTTCGACCTTGACCCCGCCGGCGATGACGGTGTCGCCGGCGCCGCCCTCTAAACGCTGTTTAAACATACATTTGCGATTAATTCATCGTGGGGGTGAGTATAACACCCGTGCCAAAGCCTGCAAGAGAAAACTGTAGTAACCAAAACTTTCAATTACATCTCACGAACCACCGGAATACCGAGCAGGCGGAAACCGCTTTCGAGCACCGCGCCGACCGCCGCGACGAGCGTGAGGCGCGCGGCGCGTTCGGCTTCGGGCGAGGCGATGACCGGCACCCGTTCGTAGAACTCGGCAAAATGCTTGGCCAAAACGAATAAAAAAGCCACGAGCTTCGCCGGCCGATAGGACTCCGCCGCTTCTTTGACCGCCTCGCTGTAGCGGGCGCAGTCCAGGACAAGCGCGCGCTCTTCTGGTCGATTAAAGTTATACCCACCGTCCGCCGCGCCGCGGCGCCCGCTTTGAACTTTGGCCAAAATTCCTTTGACCCGGGCTAAAGTATACTGCAGATACGGCCCGGTAAAACCGTCAAAGGAGAGCGCTTCTTCCAGGTCAAAAACAATCTGCCGGTCAGTGTCCTGTTTGAGCATACCCACCACCATGCCGGCCAGGGCAATCGCATGCGCGGTGGACTGGAGGCGTTTTTTCGGCCAATCGGTATGGCGTTTTTGCGTTTCGGCCGAGGTCTTTTTGATCATCTCGTCGCGCAGGTCTTCGTAAGCAATGACATTGCCGAGCCGCGAACTCATCGGGCCCTCTTTGAGCGTCACAAATTCAAAAGGCAGATGCACCAGTTGTTTGGCAAAGCCGATTTTACGAAGCGCGGCAAAAAGCTGTTTGAAGTAGAGCGTCTGCCGGGCGTCAACGACATGGATGGAAAGGTCCAGTGGATATTCCGCAAATTTTTTCTTGGCCAAAGCCAGGTCTTTGGTGGCATAAAGCGTCGTGCCGTCCGATTTTAATATCAGGAAAGCGCCCAGCCCCTCGGCGGACAAATCAATAATTGTCGCGCCTTGGCTTTTTTGGGCGACCCCCTTTTTTAAGAGCTCGCCCACCAGCCGCCGCCCCGGCCCCTCGGTTTCGCTCTCAAAATACCAGCGCCGGATCGGCACGCCGAGTTCGGTGAAAACCGCTTTTATCTCAGCAATGCTCCAGGCGCGCGTTCTGCGCCACAGCGCGGTCCAGTATTTGTCCCCGGCCTCAAGCGAACGCTGAACCGAGTCAATCTCGCCTTTAACTTGCGGATTTTTTTCCAGCGCCCGGCTGGCCTCGCTGTAAATCTTGCCCAGATAGCGGCCCTTTTCCGCCGGCACCGGCTCATTCTTGTGGAATTTGTCCAGCGCCCAGAGCGTTTTGGCCACGTGCGCGCCGGCGTCTCCCGGGTAGGAGCTTGTAATTACCTCCTCGCCCAGCGCCCGGCGGAGCGTTACTATCGCCCGCCCGAACACGATATTGCGCAAATGTCCGATATGAATTTCTTTATGAGTGTTCGGCGAACAGACCTCAACCATGACGAGCGGCCGCCGTCGCGCACCGCCGACCGACTCGAGCAGCCGCGCGCCGGCGCGTCCCGGGACTTTAACCAGCCGGGAAACGCCGTGGATAATTCCCCGGCCGGGCAAAAAATTCCGGAGCTCTTCAATCTGCGATTCCAAAAAAGTATCTACCGCCGGCAAGCGCGCGCCGATGGCTCCGGCCGCGCGGGTGCCGTAGCGGCTGCCGCTCCGCGCCGCCTGTCGGAGCGTCTCCTGGGCTACGCGCCCGATGTCCAGCCAAAAATTCAGGTAGGGGCCGCGGGCCTCCACGCGCTCCACATAACCTTTTTCTTTGGTCTGCGCGAGCTCCCGGCCGATTGAGGCGGCGAGGTCGTTCGCGATGACCGTTGGCTTTTTGCTCCAAATTTTAGAGAGGGAAAAACAGGCAAAACTCAAATCGCCGAAGTCCGGCTGCGGCGGCTCGCCGAGCGAGTCCGCGAGCAATTCCGCCTCCGGGCCGATAGCGGCGGCAAGGTGCGCCAAAATTTCTTCCTTGGCTCTAACTAAAGAGTTCATAGCGTAAATTTAAGACGACCTAACACAGATTATCCTTGAAACGGTAAGAAAACAAGGTTGGTAGAAAGTTGAAGAATTGAGAAGTCCCCGAGCGCAGCCGAGGGGCTACGATCGCAACGGGGATTAAAGTAGTCCCTCGACAATGCTCGGGAACTAAACAAATAAGTCCCCGAACGGGGTCGAGATGATGGATATGTCGTCATCCCGAGCGGAGCCGAGGGATCTTCAACTCTTTTTCGTCGAATTGAAGATCTCTCCGCCTTGGTCGAGATGACTATTGTCTATATTTTAATTTTCAATTCAAAAATCCGAAACCTCTTGAGTCTCGGATTTTCGTTACCTGTTGCTGTTCCCTACTGCTTTTGTGCGGCGGCCGGCGGGCTGGAAGTCGCGGCTACCGGCGGCGCAGCAATATTTTTAATGGAAGCAATCACTCGCTTCAAGCTGTCAAAGGCGATATTGGCGTCCTGATTGATTTGCACCGCGAAAACCGGGAATCGTTCGTTGCCGGTAAAAACCGCTCCGACGTCAAAGGAGAAAGAGACGCCGTTCACCTGGTCCGCCGGCAACTGGCTCTCGCGATAAAGGAGCGCGGTCAGGCCGTCGCGGGTTTTGATTTCTTCGCAGTTAGAGACCGTGTGGCGGTTTTTGAGGTCATCGCAATTTTTGATTCCCTTAAATCGAACGGCGTCAAAGGCCAAAGACGGCTTAGACGAGGTGTAATCGGCGCTGTTCCAGCCGGCGAGCACCACGGTCGGCCGCAGGGCGGAAAAGGTGATATTGCCGCCCTCGCCGCGCTCACCCGACTTATCTTCCAGCTTAAAAGTTTTAAGCGCCGCCTCGCCCCACTCTTTGGGGTAGCGGAATTCAAAACCGAAAGGAGTGACGGTAAAAACGCGCCAGTCCAGCGGCACTTCCAAGGCCGCGAGCCGGGCCGCTTCCGCCTCCTTGGCTTTTTCCTCCGCCGTTTTTTTGGCGTCAGCGGCTTCCTTTTCTTTGGCCGAAAGCTCGCCGGACAATTCCTTGACTTTTTTATTCAGCGCCGTCCTCTCCGCCTCGGCGTTGGCCAAGCGCGTCGATTTTTCCCCCACGGTCTTCTGCCAGGCCGCGGCCACGCCGATTATAAGCAAGACGCCTACTGCCAGAGCGGCCACCACCGGCGGCGTCATCCCTTTTTTTACCTTGCCGGCGATTCTTGAAGAATTCTTAAACGCCTCGGAACTGTCTTTCAGCATAAAACGAAAGTTGCTAAAAATTATTTTAATTGGCTTTGCGAAGGAATCTTAAGCGCCCAGGACTTCCAAGTCAATAGTCTGTAATTCAAGCTTTCCGCACCGCCCGGATAAAATGCCTTTTGCCTTTTTGGAGCAGCACGCCCTTCTCCCCGATGGCCACTGGGAGCGACGGGTCGCCGACCGCGACGCCGTCAATCTTTAAACCCCGCTGTTCAATAACGCGCCGGGCTTCGCTTTTTGAAGCCGCGAGGCCGGTCAAAAGAAGCAGTTCCGCCGCGGTCAGTTTATTTTTGTCCACGGCGACTGTTTTGACCTCATCCGGAATTTCTTTTTTTTGAAAAACTTTGACGAAGGACTCTTCGGCGCTCTCCGCCGCCCCCTCGCCGTGATAGCTCGCGACCACGAGCCGCGCCAGACGCATTTTTAGGTCGCGCGGATTTGCCTTTTCTCCGACGAGCGTTTTTTGAATCGCTTCGATTTCCGAATCCGACAAATCGGTCGCAAGCTCAAAGTAGTGCCGGAGCAATCGGTCCGGCAGACTCATCAGTTTGCCGTACATCTCCTCGGGTTTGTCGCGGAGACCGACATAATTGCCGAGCGACTTGGACATTTTCAGCGTCCCGTCCAATCCGAGCAACAGCGGCACGGTCAAAACTTCCTGTTCCGGCAAACCAAGTTTTTTTTGGAGCTCGCGGCCGGCGAGCATATTGAAAAGCTGGTCCGTGCCCCCGACCTCGACGTCCGCGGCCACAGCCACCGAGTCCTGCGCCTGCATCATGGGGTAAAGGAGTTCATGGCCGGAGATCTCCGAACCGCTCTTAAAGCGCTCGGCAAAATCATCGCGTTCAAGAATTCTTGCCACGGTGAATTTGGAGGCGAGTTTAATCACATCATCAAAACCGAGCTTCCCGAGCCACTCCGAATTGCGGCGAATCTCCGCTTTTTTGACGTCCAGAATCAAACCGACCTGTTCAAAATAGGTTTTAGCGTTGGCCTCGATCGCTGGAGCGTCAAGCATCGGCCTGGTCTTGGATTTGCCCGAGGGGTCGCCAATTTTGGCGGTAAAATCGCCGATGATAAAAACAATGGTGTGGCCGGCGTTCTGAAACCGCCGCAGTAGGCGCAATGCCACCGCGTGGCCGAGGTGGAGGTCCGGCGCGGTCGGGTCCATCCCGATTTTGACTCTTAGCTTCCGGCCGCTCGCAAGCTTATTCTCCAAAGACGCACGAACAACAACATCCTGAATAAAGCGCGAGGAAAGAAGAGGGCCAACGGTTTTTTCTCCTTTAACCATAGATTACTATTATATCAACGCGTTATAAAAAAGACACGCTTCTCTGGAGCGTGTCAGCTGCCTCCCGCCGGCGTCACTTGGTCCTCGGCTCCGTCGGACGGCTGCGGCGAGAAGCCGGCCCCGCGGTTCCCCGGCCGGACTGGGTCCCAAACAGGGACTTCGTCCGCCGCCCGCCGGTGATGACCGGCGGAATGTTCACTGTGCCCACGCGCTCCGTCCGACGCTTGTAGTCCCTGGTTTTCTCCGGCGTGAACCCCATGATGAGGAGCGCGAATTGCGCGCAGGCGACGCGTTCGCTCTCCGGAATCATCTCGGCCAGATTGTAATCCCGCGCCACCTCGACGGTCAGGTAGCCGCAGGAGTGGTCGGCCTTCGGCCGCCAGCCCCAGAGCGTGGCCAGGCACAGCACGCAGACGTGTTTGAAGGGTTTGTCCCCCTTTTTCTCTTCGACCATGTGCTCCTCCTGCCTGCATTAGGGCAGACCGCTCGTGGTTTGTCAACCGTCCGCACCAAGCGATGTGAGCTCGCGGCGGATTCGCGCCAGTTTGTCGCGCGCCGCCGCGGCTTTTTCTTTTTCCTTTTCCACCACCGCCGACGGCGCTCGTTTCAAAAAGTCATTATTTTTTAGTTTGGCCTCCAAGGCGGCGAGATAACTCTCTAAACTCTCCCGCTCTTTTTGAAGCCGGGCGGACTCCCGCCCTCGGTCAACCGCTCCGGCGAGGTCAACATAAATTTCCATGGAGCCGGCGAGCGCGGCCGCCTGGCCTTTTTTCTCAGCTTTTTTAACAGCGCTGATTTTGCTCCGAGACAATTTTTCGAGCCAAGCGAGCTCCTCGGACAATCCAGCCGGCGCGCTGACGATTTCGGCCTCAACTTCCCGCTCCGGCGGCACCTTGTATTCGGCGCGGAGATTGCGGATCGCGGCGACCGTCTCCTGCCAGTTCTTCATCGCTTGCTCGGCTCGCGCCTCCCGTGCCCCCGGCGCCGGCCAGGACGCGACCAAAAGCAAACCGCCCTCTTTTCCTTGAAGTTCTCGCCACAGAACCTCGGTCACATAAGGCATAAAGGGATGCCAGAGCTTAAGGAGAACCGCGAGGGTGTGACGGAGAATTAAATCGGTGTTTTTGGCGAGCGCGGGTGAACTCTGTTTTTGAACTTTGCTGATTTCCAAGTACCAATCGGCAAAATCGCCCCAGGTAAAATCGCGCAGAATTTCGCCGGCCGCGGAAAATTCATAATTTTCCAGATGCCGCGTCACCCGCTCGGTCACCTCGGACAAGCGGGAAAGAATCCAGCGGTCGGGCAAAGTTTTGGAATTTGGAATTTGGAATTTGGAAATTGAGGTTTGGCTCAACACGAACCGTCCGATATTCCACAGCTTGTTGGTAAAATTGCGGAAGCCGGCGATTTTTTCTTCCGAGAGCCGGGTGTCGTTCCCGGGCGTCGTGCCGAGCACGAGCGAGAGCCGCACGGCGTCAGTCCCGTACTTGGCGGCGACCGCGAGCGGGTCAATCACGTTCCCGAGTGACTTGCTCATCTTCCTCCCCTGCTCGTCGCGCACCAGTCCGTGCAAATAAACTGTTTTGAAAGGAATCTCGCCGATCAGCGCGAGCGACATCAAAATCATCCGCGCCACCCAAAAGAAAAGAATGTCATAACCAGTCTCGAGCACCGCGGTCGGATGATAATTTTTAAAATCCGCCATCTCCGCCGGCCAGCCGAGCGTGGAAAAAGTCCAGAGCCCGGAAGAAAACCAGGTGTCCAGCGTGTCCGGATCCTGTGTAAAATGACCCTCCTTTATCTTTTTGATGGTGTAACCGTTCTTGCACTTCCCACAATAAACGATCTCGTCGTCGGCATACTCATCCAATGGTTTATCCAAAATAACATAAGCATCCCGCATCCATGTGTCAGGCTGGTGCATTGTGTCCATGATGCCAAGCATCTGACAGGTATCGTGGTGCCAAACTGGGATCCGGTGGCCGAACCAAATCTGACGCGAGATGTTCCAGTCGCGGAGATTGTCAATCCAGTGGAAATAGGTTTTGACAAAACGGTCGGGGATGATTTGAATCTGGCCAGTTTTGACCACGTGACTCATCAGCTCTTTGAGCGTGATTTTTTCGCCGTCGCCGATGTCTTTAATCGGAGACCGCGCTGACTGGCGAAAGGTAAAAGGTTTATTGACCGCGATAAACCACTGGAGTTTAGGCAACGGCTCAATCGTCGTGCCGCAACGATAGCAGACCGAGAGGTTATGCTCGTATTCTTCAATCTTTTCAATCAAACCCATTTTCTCCATGTCGCGGACAATCGCCGCGCGCGCCTCGGCGGTGGTGAGCCCGGCATATTTGCCGGTATTCGCCATCATCCGGCCGTCTTCGCCAATTACTTGACGCATTGGAACGCCGTGGCGCGCCGCGATCTCAAAGTCGGTAAAATCATGGGCCGGGGTAACCTTAATCATCCCCGAACCGAACTCCCTGTCCACTACCCCGTCAGCCACGACCACGACTTCAAATTCGCCGAGCACGCCGGGAATCTTGAAACGCCGGCCCACGTATTTTTTGTAGCGCTGGTCTTGGGGGTGCACGGCCACGGCGGTGTCCCCTAGTTTGGTTTCGGGACGGGCGGTGGCCAAAACAAAGGGTCCGTATTTAATCCAATAGAGCTTCTCCTTGGCCGGCCGGTACGCTACCTCGTCGTCAGAGAGCGTTGACTGACAGTGCGGGCACCAGTTAACAACCCGCTGGCCGCGGTAAATCAGTCCCATTTCATGCAATCGCCGGAAGGCCTCGGCCACGGCCTGAACGCGCGGCGCGTCCAAAGTGTAGGCCTCGCGCGACCAGTCGCAGGAGGAGCCCATCTTTTTGACTTGAGTGACAATCGTGTCGTGCGACTCCTGCGCGAAGTTTTTAACCCGCGCCAAAAATTTTTCGCGGCCGAGAGCGTGGCGGGTTTTCTTTTCCTTCTCCCAAAGGAGCTTTTCCACCTTGTTCTGGGTGGCAATCGCGGCGTGGTCGGTGCCCGGGAGCCAGAGCGTTTTTTTCCCGCGCAGGCGCTCAAAACGAATCAGCAGGTCTTCAATCGCGAGCATCACCGCGTGGCCGATGTGCAAAACGCCGGTGACGTTCGGCGGCGGCATCACAATACAGTAAGAATCCGGACGCCGGCCGGGCAATTTGTCCGGATTAAAAAACCCGCTCTTTTCCCATTGGCGGTAAAGCGCGTCTTCGTAGTCCTTGGGGGCGTAGGACTTGGGGAGTTCAATTTTCTTAGTCATACCCGGTAGTAGAACGCCGGCTCCGAACCCAGCCCCTGTTTCTGTCGGCGAATAATTATTGTTTTAATGCTGCACCTTGTTTGAATTTCACCCATTACCGGAAACAGGGGCTGGATTCGGCGAACGGACATTCTTTGCGATTAAGAGCGTTTGCTCTTGATTCAGTTTTATAGCCCTTAAGAAACCTTGTTCTATGCATGCTGCCGGCGTTTCACTACCGGGCATACTGCAGGGAACTATAACAAGCGGACGGGGCGGGTTGCAAAAATTAAAGGGAGCGGGTAAGGTGTCTTACTTTACCAATTCTACCCCATGGCACTCGAACCGCACGAACAGTTTTTGGAGGCAGCCCGGCGCAGCCAGCGTATTCTGATTGCGCTACCCCACCTTGCCGGCGTTGATGAGACCGCGGCCGGCCTAACGCTCCGCCGCCTGCTCCGCGCTCAGGGCAAGTCAGTGGACACTGTCGGCGACGGCTTTGTTTTGAGGCCGGAACACGGGCTCCTGCCTGACGCCGAGACAATCAAAAGCCATCTGCCCGGGCTGGCCAATTTGGTCATCACTCTGCCGCTCGGCCCGGCCAAACTCGCGAACCTTCACTATGCCGTCTCCGGTGACGAACTTAAAATCACCTTGACGCCGGAGAAAGAAAATTGGAGCCCGGAACAGGTCCGGGCCGAGCCTGGACGCTGCCGTTACGACTTGGCGATTACCGTCGGCTGTCCTGACCACGAGGCCTTGGGCGCGCTTTGGCGTCAGGCACCGGAGTTTTGGCGTTCCGTGCCGGTCGCGAACCTCGACCACTCGCCGACCAACGAACACTACGGCAATATAAACTTGGTGGACCTCACCGCCGCTTCCGTCTCGGAAGTTGTCGCCGAGCTCCTCGCCCGATGGCCGGACGCCAAGCTTGACCGGGCGCTCTCGACCGCGCTCTTGGCCGGCGTAATCGCCAAAACCAAAAGTTTTAAAACTGGAAACGTCTCGCCCCGGACTCTAGCCACGGCCGCCAAGCTCGTCGAAGACGGCGCCGACCGCGAACGGATTGTCGCCGAGCTCTACCGGACGCGCACAGTGACGACCCTCCGGCTCTGGGGTCGCGCGCTCGCCCGGCTCCGCCAAGACAGCGAGCACAAAATCGCCTGGGCCCTGCTCACCCGCCAGGATTTCGTGGCCGCCGGCGGCGGCGAGACGGAACTCGCCGGCGTCTTGGATGAGCTCATCGCCGCCTCGCCCGAAGTAGCTGTCTCTTTTGTACTTTACGAAAATAACGCCGGCGGCGTCTCCGGACTCCTCCACACGAACCGCAACCTTGACGCGCTCCAGCTCGTCCGCGACTGGGCGCCGACCGGCGCGCCGCGCCAAGCCGCCTTTGCCATCGGTGGAATTTCCCTGCTTGATGCCGAAAAACTAATGCTCCAAAAAATCAGGGTGGAGCTTAAGGGATGAATGTTTGCATGATCGCGCGATGCGCGGAACCGAACTCGGCGGTTGCCTGATTCAACTTTTTAAGCGGTTCGGACCATTCGTTTTCCGCGGATTGCTCAAGGAGCGCGAGTGAGTCCGTGAGCGCCGTGAGCGCCCGCGATTCCGCTTCGGCTAATTTAATCAACCGCATCTCGCTCCGGCCCGGCTGGAGCCGCCACCAAAAAGGGACGGCTTTATAAAATCCGGCCAAAGATTTCTCCTGCCTTTCGCTCGCCGCTCGAAAAGAATTTAAAATGTCCGCCGGTTTCTTGCCGGCCGCGAGGTCGCGCGAAACCGAGAGAACCAAAACGCTGTTGACTTCGCTCGCGCCGCGGTAGCCGCTGGCGGCGGCCTTTACGGCCGTCCTCGCCCGCCACTCGCCCCAACCAAAAACCGCGAGGAGGAGAATAACGCCAACAAAGATGAAAGGCTTGACTCGCAACATGTTTTAGTGCCAGAGCTGTGATATACTCACTAGCGTCTAATTTTTAAAACTTTTGCCGTATGTAGTGTCGCGCCCTCTTTATTTATCGTCTTACTTATTAATAATCTAATCTTATCGCAGTTATGTCCAATCGTGTCTTCGTCGGCAATCTCTCCTGGAACGTTACTGAACAGCAGTTAACCGAGCTTTTCTCCCAAGCCGGCACGGTCGCCTCGGTGTTTATCCCCATGGACAAAGCGGCCGGCCACCCCCGCGGGTTCGCCTTTGTGGAGATGGCCTCCGACGCCGAAGCGCAAAAAGCCATTGAGATGTTCAACGGCTACGATCTCGGCGGCCGGGCGCTCGCCTGCAACGAAGCCCGCCCCAAGCAGGAACGCTAGAGCTCCCGCGGTTTTCAAGCCAAACACCCCCCGATGTACATCGGGGGGTGTTTTTGGGTGTTTAAGGATTGCCCGCAATGTCGCTTTCTGTTATCCTTTCCCCGCTTTATAATGGAAATTCGGAATCCCGTCTGATTTTGGCGGGCCCATAGCTTAGTGGTAGAGCATCCGGTTTGCATCCGGAAGATGTGGGTTCGATTCCCACTGGGTCCAAAAAAAACACCCCGACGCAGGTCGGGGTGTTTTTCATTCCGATAATAAAGTTACATCGTCCCCATTGGCTTGGGCGGCGCGGCTGGCGGCATGGCCTTCGCGCCGCGCAACCCGGCCCAGAGCGCCCAAGCGCCGACCACGAGGTGGAGAATCGTATCCATCGGGTTCTCCAAGTTGGCGCCGAGCAGTTTGGTGCTCACCAGTAAGCTCCACAACCCGACTAAGATGCCCACTACCCCAACGACTATCGCCAGCGGCTTCTGCAAGTTGGCCGCGAGCGCAAAGCCAACGATGAGCGCCACGATGCCGACGACGAGGTGCGCCCAGTTCTCGGCGTTATCAAACCACCAGAGCGGGCCAAACACGCTCTGCCCCTCGGTCGGCCCAAGGACCCCGATAAAACCAAGGAGTCCGACGAGCACGAGGACGATGCCCCCGATTTGAAAAAACTGTTTGGGATTCATAATTTTCCCGATAAATATTAAGAATTAACGCCTGTGGATAATTTTACTCATTTTTTCAACATCCGACCATAAATTGGCAGCGGGTCAATATTTGTATAAAATGAGAGGGAGGAGAACGTTCATGACCAAACGTTACAAGTTCCTTCAGCCGAGCAAGGAAACCCCGGGCTCCGAGGAAAAAGAACCAGGGGAGAAGAAGGTTCTGCTCCGCGCCGGGACTCGCGGACGACCGGCGCTCAAACGGAACCGCTCGGACCGCGGCCGCAAGAAAAACGGCGCTCCCAATGGAGACGCCGGTTTTTATTATTCCTCCATACCCTCCAACCTAAATCCCTCCCCCTGCGGGGACTCCCTTTAGCAAAGGGAGAATTAACTAGCCCTTCCTCCCCCAGCCGCGCGGGCGGCGTTTTTTTTCCCGCGAGCCGCGGAGCGGGTGGCGATGGGCGTGCGCGGTCGCCTCTTCTTCCGCAAGAGTGCGTCCGGCGCGTCCTGGCGGCAAAGTTTTTGAAGGCAGACGCTCGCTAATCCCGAACAAAGTGTAAAAAAATTCCGGCTTATTTTTAGGCAAAAAACCAAAAGTGACGTCGCCGGAAGAAAAAAGTTTTTTGTAATAATTTTCGCTATCCCGAAAATCCGGGTCTTTCTCTTCCAAAAAAGACTGGTTCCAGTCAATGGCGTAAACGCCGCTCCAACCCGGAATGCCGGCGACCGCCACCTCAAAGGCCTCCCCCGGCGCGCGCTCGGCGCAATCGGGACAAAAAACTCTGGCCACCGCGTGCTCGTCAAAATGCTCAGTCGAACGGAAGGGGATAATCTGCCGCCGGCAATAACAGTGTTTGGAAAAAATGTGCATAGTATCAGAACGTAGAACGTAGAACGTAGTTGGTAGTTGAATCTTGGAGGCGTCGGCTCATGGGAATGGAAAATGTGTTAAGCATCCTCATCACCTCATTGAGAATATCCTCTGCGACCTTGGTCTGTTCCGCTTTTGCAAAACCGAGCTGCTTGCAAATCTCAATCTGAGTTTCCAGTTCAGCACCCGAGCCATACGAGACCGCAAAGAACTGGATTTGCTCTTGCCGGTGGTTTCGCCTGAATCCCTCTGCGATATTGCACGGGACAGAAACCGCGGCGCGCTTCATTTGACTCGCGAGGCCATACAGCTCCTCCCGGGGTAGCAGCTGTGTTAGAGAATACACTTTTTTCACAAGCTGCATTGCCTTCTGCCAAACAATCAAATCCTTATATGAACTCACCCGCATACATTTCTATGTTCTACGTTCTATGTACTACCCCCTACACCTTCGCTGGAGTCAACGGTTTTTTTCCAGAAAGTACCGCGATGATGTTTTCCGCCGCGAGCTTGCTCATCGCCTGCCGCGCCTCGATCGTGGCCGAGGCGGTGTGCGGGGTGAGCACGACGTTGGCGAATTTTTTAAGCGCCAGTTTGTCGGTGAGGTCGCAGTCAATCGCCGGCTCGCACTCAAAGACGTCCAGCCCGGCGCCGGCGACGCGCCCGGTCCGGAGCGCCCGGAGCAGGGCTTTTTCGTCCACAATCGGGCCGCGGGCGGTGTTTACAAGATAAGCCGTCTTTTTCATCAAAGCGAATTCGGCGGTGGAAATCAAGTGTCGCGTGGAAGGTAGCAAAGGCACGTGCAGGGAAACAAAATCGGAAACCGCCAACAGTTTGGCAAGCGGCAGATAGCGGGCGTTAAATTCTTTTTCAAAATCCGGATTCTTGCGCGGGTCGCTGTAGACGACCTGCATGCCAAAACCCTTAACCGCGCGCTTGGCCACGGCCGCGCCGATCCGCCCCAAACCCACAATCCCCAAGGTCTTCCCGTAAAGATCAACACCAAGGAGGAGCAACGGCCCCCAGCCCTGATATTTGCCGGCGCGGGCATAAGCGTCGGACTCCGCGATTCGATGAGCGAGAGCAATCATCAGGGCAAAGGTGTGCTCCGCCACGGTCTCGGACACCTCCGGCGCCGGCGTATTGGCAACAATAATCCCGCGTTTTTTGGCGGCTTCTAAATCAACATTATCAAAACCAACGGCGTAATTGGCGATGATCTTTAATTTTTTGCCGGCCGCGTCCATTACTTCGCCGTCAATCCGGTCGGTAAGTAACGGAAGCAAGGCGTCAACGCCTTTGACGGCGCGGCGCAATTCTTTCCGCGGGATAATCTCGTCCTTGGGGTAAATCGAAACGTTGTAGCCCGCTTTTTTGAGGAGCTTTATCCCAGCATCGGGAATTTGTCGGGTGATAAAAATCTTGGGCATACCTTTTGCTTGCATATCGCTTATCGCCAATCGCATATCGCCGGCGATACGCGCTAAGCGATTAGCTTTTAGCGACGGCGGTCACTTTTACGCCGGCCAGTTTATTTTTGCTTGGCCAATTAGTGAGGAGTCCGGTTTTGGCGCCGATTTTTTGGATGACGCTCTCGGAGTTCAAGACCCCGAGCTGGAGCGCCCGCGTCCGGTCACGATATTTGATGAGCCCGGCGAGAAAACCACTGCCAAAAGCATCACCCGCGCCGGTCTTATTAACCACTTTGATATGGCGATGGGTGTGCGCCCGCCACAACTGCCCGCCTTCTGAGAGATAGGCGCCCTTCTCCCCGTCGGTCAGGAGCACTAAGCGGCTGCCGATTTTATCTAAGTCACGGAGCATGCCTGCTAAATCTCCAAGAGGCCGACCGGTCAACTTCATCGCCTCCTCGCGGTTCATGTCCAAAACTTCCACTTGTTTTAAGAAAGGCTTCAGACGACCGGCTCCAAGCACAAGGTCTTTGGCGCCCGGGTTCCAGAAAATGCTCGTCCCGGATTTTTTTGCCTGGCTGAAAATTTTCCTCCCAAATTTCAAATTGCCGCCGAGCGAGGTCATGTAAATCCACTTGGCGCTGAACCGCCGCGGAAGCATTTTTTCCGACAGATGCTCGGCCACGCCGCGCGAGACCAGTATGGTCCGCTCGCCCGAAGGCACGACTAAAATTGTGGAAAAGGCGGTTTGTCCGCCGGGGATTCTCTGAACCAGAACCGAAGCCACCCGGCGCGTTTTTAAATCTCCGAGCACGCCTTGGCCAAAAAGGTCATCGCCGACAGCGGTCAAACAGGCGGTTTTAAAACCGAGATTGGCAAAAGTCGCGGCCGAGTTGGTTCCGCCGCCGCCGGTCCCTAGCACGAACTTATCAATCTCGATTTTTGAACCGAGCGACAAGCACTCGCCCACGCCAGTGGAAAAAGCGCGGCTTTTAACCAGACGGAAGGCCTTGGACCAGACAAAAGCGTCAATCGTCGCCGCGCCGATAGTGATGAGGTCAAAACCAGCCATACGCCAACATTCTATCACAATGAAAAATTGAAAAACAAAGCCCGCTCCTTGCGGAGCGGGTTTTGCAAAGATACCACGTAGTGCGGAACGGGATTAAATACGCTAGCTTCAGTCACAAATGTATATCCAGATGTCAAACATCCACCGGATTTCTGGATGTTGAACATCCCTCGGGATGTTCAACATCCCCATATCGCTGTTTCGCTCGACGAGTATTTGAAATTTACGCCTTGCCCGCAGAGCCGAGGAGGCGCATTTTGCGCGCGACGACTTGCGTGATGAAGTTTTTTGCCGGGCCAAGAATTTTGCGCGGGTCAATCACCTCGGGGTGTTCCGCGAGCGCCCGACGCACGCCGGCGGTAAAAGCCAGACGCAGGTCAGTATCAATGTTCACTTTATTGATGCCACCGCGGACCGCGGTGCGGTTGAGCGCGTCGGAGACGCCGCGGGCTTCCTTGAGACGGCCGCCGTATTTTAGGGCGAGCCGTTTGATGTCCGCCGGCACGCCGGAGGCGCCGTGGAGCACGAGCGGTTTTTTGGTGAGCTTCTTTATTTTTTTCAGCCGCACAATATCAAGTTTTGGTTCGCCCTTAAACTTGAACGCGCCGTGGCTCGTGCCAATGGCCACGGCTAAAGCATCGCACCCGGTTTCTCTAACAAATTTTGCGGCTTCCACGGGATTGGTGAGCCGCGCTTCGCGCTCGGAAACAGAAACAAAATCCTCAATCCCGGCGATAGCGCCGAGCTCGGCCTCAACCGAAATACCGCGGCGATGAGCCATCGCGACAATCTTTTTTGTGATGCGGACGTTTTCTTTATAAGAACGAGCCGACCCGTCAATCATCACTGAGGTGTAATACCCGCTTTTAATCGCCCGTTCAACCAGCGCCGGATTTTTGCCGTGGTCGAGGTGAAAAACCACCGGCAGGCGCGTCTTCGCCGCCGCGAGCCGCGCGATGGCCGCGAGGTAATCCATCCCGGCGTAGTCAATCGCGCCTTCGGAAGTCTGGAGAATCACCGGCGCGCGGACTCTCTCCGCCGCCGCCATCACCGCCTGACAAATTTCCAAATTGTTAATGTTAAACGCGCCGACGGCGTAATTGCCGCGGTGGGCTTTGGAGAGTACGGATTTTAGTGTGACCAGCATGCTTATCGCTAATCGCTTATAGCTTATCGCTAATCGCCGACCGTGGGATTACTATGGAAAAGTGTTGCGAAAACTTCGTATCTTACGAATAAGTCGTTCTCCTTCCTCGTAGAGAGAATCCTTCGTTGCTCTCGAAATATAACGTAGACGTTCTGCAATAATTAAGATGTTAATGCACTCCAATGTTGACTTGACACTCATCGAAAGGAAGTTACGAAATTCTCTATCTGTTCCACCCGAACCTTCGGCTATATTGTTGGAAATAGAGATTGCCGCGCGACGGAGCTGATCAGCAAGTGCGTAACGTTCCTCATCTGGAAATGCCCGCGAGACGGAGTATAACTTTTCAGCATACTTGATTGCTAGTTGCCAGATCTCCAGGCCCTCAAATCTAAACATAAACGATAAGCGCTAGGCGATAAGCGCTTAGCCGGTCTTCAACTCCCTTGGTTTCACCGAAGCATATCTCTTAAGCCAGCGCTTGAGCTCCGGCAAACGCAGGAGCCCGGCTTGCGGCCCGATTTTAGTCACGACCGAAGCGGCGTTGGCCGCGCCCCAGCGGAGCGCCTCGGTTACCGGCCGGCCGTAGTGGAGCGCGGCGATAAAAGCCGTGGCAAAAGCGTCGCCGGCGCCGGTCATCTCCACCACCTTGACCGGAAACACCCCCATGGAATACATCTTCCGGCCGTCAAAGACGCTTGAACCGCGCGGCCCGTCGGTCACGACCACCATCTCTGGCCCCTGCTCCTGGAGCGCGCGCAAAAGCGCCGACATCGTCCCCTGTTTGCCCACTAAGAGCTGGGCTTCTTCTTTATTCAAAAATAAAACATTGGTGGCGGCAAAAGTCGGCAGGAGGCGTTTCAACCCTTCCCGGAGCTGGCTCGAGCCCGGGTTATAGGCGAGCTTGGTGTCAGTGCGTTTGACGTGCTTCACAATATCGCGCTCCAGCCGCTCGTGATTCTTGCCGATGGCCGTGTAGTAAACCCACTCCGAATGCACCAAGTGCGGCGCCTCGTAGGTGCGCGGCTCCGAGTGGGTCAGAATCGTCCGCTCGCCGCGGTAATTGAGCACCACGGAATAATTGGAAGGATGCTTTTTGTCCAAACGCAGATGCTCCAGTGAAACTTTTTCCTTTTTCATCGTCTCGGTGACCGAGTGGCCGGTCTCGTCGTCGCCGATGATGGAGTAGAAAGAAGTATTGAGCCCCAAGCGGGCGCTGCCAACGGCATTGTTGGCGGCGTTGCCGGCGACAGAGCGGTCCAGCCGCTCAATGGGAATTTTGTCCGCGTAGTTAAAACACAAAAGACAGGCCGTGCGGTCCACCGAGCACATCACCGAGGCCTCGGAGACAAAAATAAAGATGTCCAGCGTGGCATCGCCGACCGAAATCATGTCAAAGACGGGTTTGGACATAGCACACTTATTTTTGGCCTACCTTCTATGTTCTACTTACTTTTTTTAATTAGGTCTTTAATGTTTCCCTTTTTTCCTCCCCACTCCCGCGGCGCGCGGGAGAGCGCTTCGCTAATCACTTGTTTTTTTAGTTCAACGGCACGTCGCTCTGCCGCCGCCATATAATCCGGGACTTCCGACACTTTTTTCCCTGCTTTTCGCGCAGTCGCCCGTCGCGCGGCCATTGCGATATAAGGCGAAGTTAAACCGAAGGCCTCGAGGAGCATTATCGGCTCACCTGACTCGCCGTAACGATTCTGCACACCAATCCGCTCTAAAGGCACCGGCCGAGCCGCCCCAAGCGCTTCAGCGACTGCCGCTCCCAACCCGCCGTCAACCTGATGCTCTTCCACTGTCACCACGCAGCCGGTTTTCGCAATTGAAGCGAGAATTGTTTTGGCGTCCAGCGGCTTAATCGTGTGAGAATCAATCACCTCGGCCTCAATGCCTTTTTTGCGGAGTTCCTCCGCCGCCTTGAGCGCCTCGTGAACCAAAATACCGCAGGCGACAATCGTCACATCGCGGCCGAAACGGAAAATTTCTGCTCGCCCTATTTTAAAAGGTGTGGCCGGCGTGGTGAACACCGGCGATTTCTCGCGGCCGAAACGGAGATAGTGCGGACCGTAAACACCCGCCACCGCGACCGTGGCCTTTTTGGTTTCCTGCATATCGCACGGCGCGAGAACTACCATGTTCGGCAGAGTACGCATCAGCGCGAGGTCTTCGGTCATCTGGTGCGTGGCGCCATCCGGACCGACCGAGACCCCGGCGTGCGCGCCGGCGACTTTGACGTTGGCGTCGTTCAAGGTAATCGTCGTCCGAATCTGTTCCCAATTCCGGCCCGGGGAAAAACCGGCGTAGCTTGAGATAAACGGCACCTTGCCGGCCAGCGCTAAGCCCGAGGCAATCGCGGCCATGGACTGTTCGGAGACGCCAATCTGCACAAAGCGAGCGGGGAATTCTTTTTTAAACCAATGCGAGCGGGTGGATTCGGAAAGGTCGGCGCAAAGCACGACCACCTTGGCGTCCTTTTTGCCGGCATCCACCAAACCCAAACCATAGCCATCGCGGGTCGGTTTGAGTTCAATGTCCGCGGCGAATAAATTTTTGACCAATTTTGCCTTAGGATTTATTCCAAATGGCATACGTCTTCACTCATGCTCACTCACAATCCGTCCCCCGAGCGTCCGGAGCGCGGCCAGCGACTTTTCCGCCTCCTCGCCGCGCTTGGGCGGCACGCCGTGCCAATAGGGCTCGAACTCCATAAAATCCACGCCCCGGCCGGGGATGGTGTGGGCGATAATCACTGTCGGCTTTTCCCAGACCGCGCGGGCCTCCTCCACCGCGTCCACGAACTCGCGGATGTTGTGTCCGTCAATCTCCAATACATGAAAATTGAAAGCCATAAATTTTTCCGTGAGCGATTCGAGCGGCATGATGTCCTCGGTATAGCCGTCAATCTGGATGTTGTTGCGGTCAATAATCCAAGTCAGATTATGCAGACGGTTGCGCGCCGCGAAAAGCGCCGCCTCCCAGTTGACCCCGGCCTCAAGCTCGCCGTCGCTTGAAATCACAAAAACACGGTTGGGTTTATTATCCAAATACTTATAGGCGTAGGCCATGCCGGCGCCAATGGGGAGCCCGGAACCCAAGGGGCCGGAGGTGGATTCAAGTGCCGGCCAGCGAACGCGCTCGGGATGCCCCTGGAGACGCGAGCCGAATTTGCGCAGAGTCATCAGCTCGCGCTTCGGGATGTAACCGGCATGAGCCATGGCTACGTAGCGCACCGGACAAATGTGGCCGTTTGAGAGGAGCAAGATGTCGCGCTCGGGCCAGTCCGGTTTTTTCGGGTCGTGGACAAGAACGTGGAAGTAGAGCGCGGTAAAAATATCGGCCATACCCAGCGGTCCGGCAGAATGGCCACTCCCGGCTTCGGTCAGCATGGCAATAATATCCTCGCGGATTTTCATCGCCCGCTCCTCGAGCTGTTTCAATTTTTTGTCGTGGAGATGTTCCGGCTGGCGCGTAACTTGGGGCATACTCGGTAGGTAATAGATCGCGAGCACAGACCTTGAAGGTCCGTTTTTACAGACCTTCAAGGTCTGTTCTTATCTTTATCATACCACAAATAACAAGACCCGATCTCCAATGCGCTTTAGATAAAAATAACTGTTACCGAGACAGGAGCGGTTAGATAATAATTCCTGTTACCGTAGCCGTATATGAATATGGCTACCAAACAGGAGATTTTTAAGGAAAAACTGCGGGAGTATCTAACCGCAGATAAAGCAGGAAAGGGTCGAATCCTTGACGCGGTCTGTAGTATCACGAAGGTATTCCGAAAATCGGCCATCCGGAGGTTCCGAACGTTTCATCTTCGCCCTAGCTCCTACGAAGAACGCCGCGGGAGGAAGAAGGTCTATGACCACCGAACTGCGGCGGCTCTTAAGGAGATATGGGCAGCCGCCAATCGCATCTGCGCCGAACGTCTGCACCCGGCAATTCCAGAATATATCAGAATTTTGAAGAGAGACGGGATGTGGAAGCACGCTGAGGAAACGACCGGTCTCTTGCTTCAGGCGAGTCTCGGCACCATTAAGAACCGCATTGCTAATTTTGAGAACATCAGACGTCGCGGCGGACGAGGCGCAACCAAACCATCCAATCTTAAAGAAATCATTCCGGTACGAAGAGGTCCTTGGGAGAATCCTCCTCCGGGGTGGGGCGAGGTGGACACTGTGGCTCATTGCGGATACACGATTTCAGGCGATTTTTGCTATACAGTGCAGTATACGGACGTCGCAACTATCTGGACGATGCTGGCGGCGCAGTGGAACAAAGGAGAAATGGAAACCGTGCGCAGTATTGAGCGAATTGAAAGACGTTTACCCTTTCCGTTACGCGGCATTGATCCGGATTCCGGAGGAGAATTCATCAATTGGCATCTTAAGGGGTGGTGCGATGAACGGAAAATTAAGATGACCCGCACCCGTCCTTACATGAAAAACGACCATGCGAGGATCGAACAGAAGAACTACGCCAATGTGAGACATATCGTGGGTTACACTAGATTTAACGATCTGCGACACGCCGCAATTTTAAACGAACTTTATGATGTTTTGGAAGATTACATTAACTTTTTCATTCCGTCTTTGAAGTGCATTGAGAAAGTACGGATTCTTTCCAGAAAAGTGCGCAAGTACGATACGGCGCAGACAGTATATCAGCGGGTACTGGCTCATCCGGATATTGACCCTGAAACAAAAGAAAGATTGCGTCAGAAATATGCTACACTGAACCCGATTGTACTCAAACAAAAATGCGACTCGATTCTTAAAAAACTTTTCAAAATACCAACACGACTACGGTAACACTTTATTTTTATCTAATGCGCAATGGAGATCGGGTCTTGGAATCCCGCCTAGGACAATTTGCCCTTCTTCCCCATGTGCATCGCCAGTTCCTTTTGCAGGGCGGCAATATTGACGGTGAGCTGGTTACGCAGCTTACCAAGAAGCATCGAGCAGCTTTTACAGCCGCATTTTTTGGCGTCCTTTAAATAGTGCTTCTCCAAACGCCACTGGTCATCTAAAGAATTATGCAGGAGCTTGAGTAAGTTGTAGTTTTCGTTGCGCATATAATTGAATTAAAGGTTAGTACTTAGCCCTTAAGGATTGACGGTGATTGTTCCGGTATTGCCCGGCGAGACGTGATTATGATAACCAAAACTGACAGCTAGGCTGAAGGTTTGCGAATATTGGCCGCCGGAAACCGCATTACCGGAGAATGCCGGATTGTCAGTATGCGCCGGATGAGGATTGGAGCGGAGCTCTAGTGCGCCGGTGGTGTTGTTGGTCCAGCGGATTGTATCGCCTTTGTTGATTGTGACTGCTTGAGGATTGAAACCAGTCAGGGTGTAGGTTACGTCCACGGTTTTTGGTTGAACCGTCGGCTGACTTATTCCTTTGTCAACATCAATCGTGGTGGCGACGGTGGTCTCGGTGATGGGGTTGTAGTCGGCGGAAGCGGAAATCATCGCGCCTTCGGTATAGTTGGTGAAAAAAGCATCAGGAATGTCGTCAATTTTTTTATTCCAGTCGGCGCCGTAATAGGCCGAGGCGATTGACTCCTGCGTCACCCAGCGGAGCACGCCGCCCTTGGCCACGGTATAGACTCGCGGAGCCGTAGTGATTTTTACCATCTTCACGCCCGGACGATAGGTCACGTTGCCGCCAATCGGTATGACCGAGAGCTGGGTATCCGGAATGGTGACGACGCCGGAGAAATCCGAATACCAAGTCTTGTAAGTTTTCTCGTTAGGGAAGACGTAGCGCTTGCCGTTTGACGAATAATAATAAACGGAAGAGAAGCTCGTGCCCTTGATCAGGCTCCCCGCGGTTATGGTCGCGGCCTGAACGCTCAGGGCACTAAAAGCGGCGGCAAAAAAAATTGCCGCAACGGCAGTCAGAAAAAAATGTTTTGGCTTCATGAGTTTGCGGCCCGGCTAAGGGCTTTAAATGATTCTTCGAAATTTTTGGCGGAAAAAAGGGCGGAAGCGGCGACGAGTCCGTCAGCTCCGGCCGCGGCGAGCTCGCGGGCATTTGATTCGTTGACTCCGCCGTCAACCTCGATCCGGAGCCGAGGATACCTCGATCGTAACTCGGCGACGCGGGCGATGGCAAGGCGTTCGAAGGGCTGTCCGCTCCAGCCGGGGTTAACCCCCATGACGAGCACCGCGTCCAGCTCGTTGATGACTTCTTCAATCGCCGAAAGTGGCGTGTTTGGATTGACGGCTACGCCGCCCTCCCGCTCCTCTTCGCGCGCGGCCTGGACCGCCGCTCGCCAGCCCTCGGCTTCGGCGTGAACAAAAATCCGCTGAGCCCCAGCCGCCACCCAAGCCTGCGCCGCGGGAAGCGGATCAGCGACCATTAGATGGGCTTCGATGGTGTAAGGGAGACGCATCTTGGCGACAGCCGCCGGATCGGCCCAAGTGCGGTTAGGCACAAACAATCCGTCCATGACATCAATCTGAATTGTTGACGCTCGCGCTCCAATTTGTTTGACCTTGTCGTCAAACTCTTTTTCCGAATAAGCCAAAATGGCGGGGATAATTTCTGTCACAAGATTACCTTACCTCCAGCTTACTGATTTTTTTAATTCGGCGGATGTGGCGCGGCGCGCCGGAGAACGGCGTGTTGAGGAAAGCCCGCAAGAGCTGCCGCGCCCGGGGGAGCGGCGTGCTCCAGCCGGAAAGACAGAGAACATTGGCGTCATTGTGTTCGCGGGAAAGTTTAACGTCGCGGACGGTGGCGGCGGCGACAGCCCTAATCCGCCGCACTTTGTTGGCGGCGATGCAGACCCCTTGCGCCGAGCCGCAGATAAGCACCCCCGAGCCGCGGCCGCGGCCGACCTCACGCGCCACGGCAAAGGCATAATCCGGATAATCATCGCCGGGAATAAGCTTTTTTGCTCCGAGGTCCACCACTCTAAACTTAAGCTGCCGCAAATACGCCAAAAGCTGCTGCTTCAGCCGGAAGCCGGCGTGATCCGCGCCGATATAAACTATTGTCCTTTTCATGGAGACATTATATCAAAATTAAAAAAAGACGCTTTTCAGGGCGTCTGTGCTCGGCGCAGTTCTCTCTCCCAAAAGGCGAGACGCGAGGCGATTACGCCGCGATTGGCGATAGCTGAACGAATTGCCCAAACCAGCGTGTCTGATACCTCCAAACTCGCCCGGAGTTTGGCCAGCGCGTCGGCGACCCGGTAGTACTCACGGCTGTCCTGTTCGGTCAATGCCCGAGCTGCCGCCGCAAGCTCCTGCCACTCCTGTTCGAGGAGTTTAATTTCGACCCAGATCTCGCGCGGGACCCGACTCGCGGCCGGCACGCGCTCCACGCCATTTTTTTCGAGCGGCGGTTGATTCATCCCCCAATCGTTCACGATTTCCTGAAGACGGCGCAGGCGCGCTTGAGCCTCGGCGAAGAGAAACGAGTAAATCGCCACCGCCATCTGTTTTTCCAGCTGATAATCCTCCATTTCCTCCTGCCTTCGCCGTCAGCTCAACAGATAAAAACGCGGCTGTCAAACAATCAGGCCCGTCAGGAAGCACATTGCCAACCAGCGCTTCACTGGTATACTTTTCCAAGCTGGACACGGACCTTGAAGGTCTGTGAAAACGGACCTTCAAGGTCCGTGCTAACAAATTCTACTGCCGGGTATGCCCGCCCCTAATTTTCCCGAATTGGAAGAACAAATCCTTCGTTTCTGGGAAGAGAAAAAAATTTTTGGAAAAACGCTGGAAAAAAAATCTCCCCGCGGCAATTTTGTGTTTTTTGAGGGCCCGCCGACCGCGAACGGACGGCCGGGCATCCACCACGTTGAGGCCCGCGCCTTCAAAGACCTCTTCCCGCGCTACAAGACCATGGCCGGCTGGCGCGTGGAACGCAAAGCCGGCTGGGACACCCACGGCCTGCCGGTCGAGCTCGGCGTGGAAAAAGCTCTGGGCATCTCGGGGAAAAAACAAATTGAATCGCTCAAAGCGACCCCAGCCGAGTCCATCGCCTTTTTCAACGCCGAATGCAAAAAAAGCGTTTGGTCTTATCTTGAAGATTGGAACAAAATAACCAGGCGCATCGGTTTTTGGCTGGACTTGGAGCACCCCTACATCACCTACGAGACGCCTTACATTGAATCGCTTTGGTGGATTATCAAACAAGTCTGGGACCAAGGACTGCTCTACAAAGACTACAAAATTGTCCCCTATTGCCCCCGTTGCGGCACCGCGCTCTCCTCCCACGAGGTGGCGCTAGGTTATAAAGAAGTCACCGAGCCGTCGGTCATCGTTAAACTGCGCGCCGCGGCCGGGCAAAAAATCAAATCAGGGTCAGGGAAAGAAATTGTGACCGACGACCAAACTTTTTTTCTGGTTTGGACCACGACCCCTTGGACACTCCCGGCCAATGTCGCGCTGGCTGTCGGGCCGAACATCACCTACCGGCTGGCAAAAAACGGCGAAGAAACTTTGATTGTCGCCGAAGCGCTGGCCGAGAAAGTCCTCCCCCCCGATTCAAAAACCCTTTTCTCGGTTATGGGCCGCGAGCTCGCTGGCCTCAGCTACGAACCGCTTTTTACCTTTGTTAAACCCGACCGGCCCGCTTACCGGCTGATTGCCGGAAGCTTTGTCTCGGTCGAAGAAGGCACGGGCATTGTCCATATCGCGCCGGCTTTTGGCGAAGATGACCTCAACGTCGGCCGTGGAAACAACCTGCCGGTGCTGATGACTGTTGACCCTGATGGCCGGTTTCTCCCTGAGATCACGCCTTGGGCCGGTGAGTTCGTCAAGGATGCCGATCCGGCAATCATCGCCAGTCTGAAAAAAAACGGCGCGCTCTATGCGAGCTACGATTACACGCACGACTATCCCTTTTGCTGGCGCTGCGGGACGCCGCTCCTCTACTACGCTAAGGAATCGTGGTGGATTAGGATGACCGCGCTGCAGGAAAAACTGCTTCGCGCCAATGCTCAAATCAACTGGGTGCCGGAATATATAAAGGAAGGCCGCTTTGGCGAGTGGCTCCGTTCGGTCAAGGACTGGGCTTTTTCCCGCGAGCGCTACTGGGGCACGCCGCTCCCGATTTGGGAATGCGAGAAATGCGAGCACCGCCTCTGCGTCGGCTCGCTTGAAGAACTGGAAAAACTGACCGGCGAGTTGCCAAAAAACAGCGGCGCGGTTGACCTCCATCGGCCTTTTGTGGACGCCCTAAAAATCCACTGCCAAAAATGCGGCGCCTGGATGAGCCGGGTCAAAGAGGTCGCTGACGTCTGGTTTGATTCCGGCGCCATGCCTTTTGCGGAGTGGCACTATCCGTTTGAAAACAAAAAACGGGTGGATGGCGGCGAAGCTTTTCCCGCCGACTACATCAGCGAGGCGATTGACCAAACCCGCGGCTGGTTTTATACCCTGCTCGCCGTTGCCGCGCTCCTCGGCAAAGACGCGCCCTACAAAAATGTGATTTCGCTTGGACACCTCCTCGATGCCAAGGGGCAAAAAATGTCCAAATCCAAAGGTAATGTGGTTGACCCCTGGCAGATGATTGAGAAATACGGCGCCGACTGCCTGCGGCTCTATATGTACTCGGTCAACCAGCCCGGCGACGCCAAACGTTTTGACGAAAAGGACTTGGCCGAACTCCAGCGCAAATTTTTCCTGATTCTCTGGAACGTGCTCGCCTTCTACAAAACTTACAGTTCTATCCACTATCCACTATCCACTATCCCCTCGCGTCACATTCTCGACCGCTGGATTCTCGCGCGTCTCTCAGAACTCGCGGAAAAAGTCACAGCCGACCTCGAAGCATATCGCGTCACCGAGCCGGCGCGAGCGCTCGCTGACTTTGTGACTGACCTTTCCACTTGGTATGTCCGCCGCAGCCGCGAGCGGTTCAAGGGCGCGGGGGGGAAACAAGCCAGCGCCACGCTCCATTTTGCACTGCTTCAATTTTCCAAACTGCTGGCGCCATTCGCGCCCTTTACCGCCGAGGCGCTTTACCGCGAACTCCAAGGTTCCATGGAGTCAGTGCATCTCGAAAATTGGCCCAAACTTGAAAAAAAGATGTCGGATAAAAAGCTCTTGGAAGAAATGGCGCGAGCGCGGGTGGTGGTCTCGCTCGGCTTGGAACAGCGGTCGGCGGCCAAAATGCCAACTCGCCAGCCGCTCGCGAAAGCCGTGCTCACCGGCGCGCCCTTTACGGATGAAATTGCCGAGATTATCCGCGATGAACTGAATGTTCTCGCCGTTGAACAAAAAAAGAGCGGGGAAATCTCCGTGACGCTCGATACGGCTTTAACGCCGGAACTCAAACGCGCCGGCGCTCTGCGCGAGCTGATTCGCCATATCCAGGCGCTCCGAAAAAGTGCCGGACTCACCGTGAGCGACTTCATCCATCTCTCTTACGAAACTTCTGGCGAGCCTGCCGCCGAATTTAAAAAAGTCGAGACCGAACTTGGCCAAGCCGTCCGCGCCAAAACTGTAACGACCGGCCGCGCCGATCTGCCGTACACGACGGAGGTGCAAATCCAAGGCGAGACAGCTTGGATTGGACTGGAGAAGGTTTAGTCTGTGCTCACCAGAGGTTCGACCTCCCGAGGAGGTCGAACCTCGTGTTCGCATTTGCCCTGCCTCTGACGTCTTAAACCCAACCAGTCTTCGGCGAATCTGTTACAATACTCCCGTATGCCCGGTGGTGAAACGCCGACAGCGTTCCTAGAGCAAAGTTTCTTCAAGGCAATGAAGCAGAGCCCAGAACAAAAGCTAATAGTCGTAAAAAGTGTTCGCTCGTCGAACCCCGCTTAAGCGGGGTTCGAGTCGGCGTTCTACCACCGGGTATGCCCAAGATAAACGCGATCCCCAAATTCGTCCGCAAACGCGACGGACGGCTGGAGCCATTCTCCGAGGAAAAAATCGCCCGCGCCGTGGAAAAAGCGATTCTGGCCGTCAGCCGGCCAGACGGCAAAGTCGCGCGCTCCGTAGCCAATCAAGTGGTGACGACTGTCGCCGAGGCCTACGGCCGAAAAATTCCGACGGTGGAAGATGTCTCTGACGCGGTGGAAAACTCCTTGATGGAGCGCGGACTCGCTGACGCGGCCAAGGCCTTTATCCTCTACCGCGCCGAACGGACCAAGACGCGGCGAATCAAGGAATTTTTCGGCGTCCGCGACGACCTCAAGCTCGGCGTAAACGCGATTAAAGTCCTCGCCGAACGCTATCTTAAAAAAGACGGCGAGGGCCGGACAATTGAGACCCCCTCTCAGCTCTTCCGGCGCGTGGCCCGCGCCGTGGCCCAGTCGGAACAGCGCTACGGCGGCGCGCGCGACACGGTGGACGAATCCGAGGAAACTTTCTACCGGATGATGGCCAACGGCGAGTTCCTACCCAACTCGCCGACGCTCATGAACGCGGGACTCCCCTCCGGCCAGCTCGCCGCCTGTTTTGTCATTCCGATTGAGGATTCGCTGGATTCCATTTTTGACGGGCTTAAGGCCGCGGCCAAAATCCACCAGTCCGGCGGCGGCACCGGTTTTTCCTTTTCCGCCATCCGGCCGGGCGGCGACATCGTGCGTTCGACCGGCGGGATTGCCTCGGGGCCGGTCTCTTTTATCCGGCTTTTTGACACCACGACCGACGTGATTAAACAAGGCGGGCGACGGCGCGGCGCCAACATGGCGATTTTGGCTGTCACCCATCCGAGCATTCGCGAGTTTGTGACGGCCAAAGCCGACGGCAAAGCGTTTTCCAATTTTAACTTCTCGGTCGGCGCGAGCGACGCTTTTATGCGGGCGGTCAGCCGCCGCGGCAAAATATCGCTGGTGAATCCGCGCTCCGGCAAAGTCAGCGAGCGGGTCGGGGCGCGCGACATCTTTGACCAAATCGTAACCGAGGCCTGGCGCACCGGCGACCCGGGCGTGGTCTGGTTCGACGAAATTGACCGCAAAAACCCGACCGCGCATCTCGGACGAATCGAGGCGACAAATCCCTGCGGCGAGCAACCTTTACACGCTTGGGAGTCCTGCACGCTCGGTTCAATCAATCTCTCCAAAATTTTTGACGTCCACGGACGTTTTGACTGGGCCAAACTCGACTATTTAGTCAAAACCGCAGTGCGCTTTTTGGACAACGTGCTTGACGCCAACAATTACCCCCTGCCGGAGATTGAACGCGCCACGCTGGCGAACCGCCGGATTGGGCTCGGTGTTATGGGCTTCGCTGAAACATTAATTAAACTCGGGATTCCTTACGACTCGCGCCGCGCGCTCCTGTTCGGCGCCAAACTGATAAAGCGCATCCGCGACGTGAGCTCCCGCGCAAGCGCTGAGCTCGGCCGCTCGCGCGGTTCCTTCCCCAACTTTAAGGGCTCGCTCTGGGCTCATCGCGGCTACCGCGCTTTTCGGAACGCGACGACAACCACCATCGCGCCGACCGGCACCATCTCGATTATCGCCGGCTGCTCCTCGGGGATTGAGCCGCTCTTTGCCGTCGCCTTTGTCCGCAATGTGATGGAGGGCACGCGGCTCCTCGAGGTCAATCCTCTTTTTGAAGAGTTCGCTAAAAAACGGGGCTTCTATTCCTCGGACTTGCTGTTTGAAATCGCGGCCAAGGGCAACCTCGCGGGAATCAAGGGCATCCCCGCGGACGCGCGCCGACTCTTTCGGACTGCGCTCGAGATCTCTCCCGAGAATCACTTGAGGATGCAAGCGGTTTTTCAAAAATATACGGACAACGCGGTTTCCAAAACCATTAATCTGCCGGCCAAGGCCACGGTTGCCGACGTGCGCGCGGCCTATCTCTTGGCATGGAAGCTCAAGTGCAAAGGCATCACGGTTTATCGCTACGGTTCCAAGCCCGACCAAGTGCTGACCTTGGGGACGCTGGACATCATCGGCCAGGAACGCCACGTTACCGCCGAGTCGGAATTTGCCGGCGACTGCCGCGGCGGGGTATGTAATTATTAGTGAGTCCTGTAATCTGATTCTCCCTTTGCTAAAGGGAGTCCCCGCAGGGGGAGGGGTTTGGGAAAGTATGATCGCCACTCTCGAAGGAACAATCACCGCTAAAGAAGAAAACCGCGCCATCGTTGAAGTGGCGGGTATTGGCTACGAAGTCGCGCTCACGGCGCCCACCGCCGTCAAGCTCGCGGTCGGCGAACGGGTGCGGCTCTGCACCATGGAAGTCACACGCGAGGACAGCCATGAGCTCTTCGGCTTTGCCGACGAGGCGGCGCGGGCACTATTCCGCAAATTGATTGCCGTCTCCGGCGTCGGACCGCGCACGGCGCTCCAAGTGATGTCCATCGGGGCAACTAGCGAAGTCCGGCTGGCGATTGACGCCGGGGATATCAGCCGGCTGACCTCGGTGCCGGGAGTGGGAACAAAAACCGCGCAAAAAATTATTTTGGAACTGCGCGGCAAACTGGCTGAGGCCGAAAGGTCGGAGGACCGCGACGTAGTGGAGGCGCTCGCCGGCCTCGGTTACCGGCGCGAGGAAGCGGCGCAGGCGGTCGCCTCGCTCCCCTCGGAAGTCAAAGGCGACGAAGCGCGCCTGCGCGCCGCGCTCCGGCTCTTGGGAGGGAAAAAATAACAATAATATGGATCGAGAGGCGTGGAATTCTTTCGTCACTCAAAACGGCCCGCGTTCGGGTTCGTTTTTACATTCCTGGGAATGGGGGGAATTCCAAAAAGCCGCCGGAACGGCAGTGACGCGAGTCGAGGCCGAGGGAGCGCTGGCGCAAATCATTCTCCGGTCTCTGCCCTTGGGCCAGCAGAACGCCTATCTCCCCCGCGGGCCGATTTTTTCACCGACGCTCACGGCCGAGCAAAAAACTGAATTTTTAAAAAAAGTCATCGCGGCGGCGCGGGAACAGCGCAGTCTGGCTATGAGAGTTGACCCGGCGGATAAAAAACTGGAATTCCGGCCGGCCGCTGCCCGTTCGGCTACGCCCATCCAGCCGCAAACAACGCTTCTTCTTAATCTGACTAAAAACGAAGATATTTTGCTCGCCGCCATGCACGAGAAAACCCGCTACAACCTCCGGCTGGCGGAAAAAAAAGGCGTGACTGTCCGCGAGGGCGGGACTGAACTCTTTCCCGAACTCTGGCCGCTCCTTGAGGCGGCGTCCAAACGCGACCGCTTCCGGCTCCACGCCAAAAATTATTATCAAAAGATGCTCCAGACGCTCGTGGGTGAGCCGAGTGACCGCTCATCTTGCCAAAGCCGGATTATGCTCGCCGACCACGAGGGCGAAGCTCTCGCCGGAATGATACTCCTGCTCTTCGGCGGCACCGCGACTTATCTCCACGGCGGCTCGTCCGACAAAAAACGAAACGTGATGGCGCCGTATCTCCTGCATTGGCAGGCGATGCGCCGGGCAAAAAGCCGCGGCTGTCAGAGCTACGACTTTTGGGGCATCGCGCCGGAGGACTCGGCCGAGCATCCGCTCGCGGGCGTCAGCCGCTTTAAGCGCGGCTTTGGCGGCGAGGTCTTCACCGCGCCCGACTCCTGGGAATTGCCGCTCCGGCCGTTTTGGTATACCATCTACGCGCTTGCAAAAAAATTCACGCGCCCGTAGCCAAACATACTCAGACCTTCTGCTTGCACCCGTAGTTCAATGGATAGAATACAGGCCTCCGAAGCCTGGGATCCAAGTTCGACTCTTGGCGGGTGCAAATAGGGGGGGCTGAGTGAGAAATCCTCCCGGACACACCAAATTAGAGTCTGAGGTATCAAAGCCCTGAAAGGTAATGACACCTCAAAAGTGGTTGATGTTAAGATATGATTGACTACACTCCCATCTTTGATTTATTGAGTAAGTTTCTCGGATGGCTATTAAATAGGATTCCTGAAAAGAAGACGAATGATTCCAGCATTCCCAATCAAACTTTAAAGATGGTATTACAGTCACTGGGAGCTTGGTGGCATATGGGATTGAGTAAAGATAAGCCAGCGATGCAAGTGGTAAGTCAATGGTATGCAACAAACATAACAACGGAACAAGTAGTCGTCACGAACGGATTTATTAGAAAACCAAAAACCGAAACAGTTATGCCACTAATAAAGCACCCAAACTCAAATGTTTTTGGTAGATATCCAATACTCCCCAGAAAGACGACACAGTTAATGCTTGATTTTTGGATTCAACCTCCGCTTCATAAAGAGGGCGAGTCCTTTAAAGCTGATGTGGTTATACTTGACCAATTTGGAAATGAACACGAGATTAAGAACGTTGAGTTCAAGTATAGATAATTATGACAACAAAACGACGAACAACACAACACAACGGTGGCCCGATTGATTACGAAAATTTAATCGAACGGCGTCCATGGGTTGTCGAGCGAGGCCGACAATATATTTTAAGTCCGGATAGCGACGGTTTCCTCTGCGGATTGTTAGTTACAAACTTTCTTGATGGAGAAGTAGTTGGTTTTTATGACGGAAAAATTTTAATTTCCAAGGATGGTGTAAATTTTAGAAATTGTATTTTTTTAGATATCGAAATTAACCGGCGTGACATAGGGAGCATGGGCAATCATCTCGTTGAGTATAACCGCAATCTCGTTGTTAATAATCGCAACTTCGATGAGTGCATTCAGCCAAATATATTGAGGGGTTTTGATGGAAAAACCGCCTTTCAACGCAAGTATCCTTTCGGAACCATTCATCTGCTATTGGGTATTTTGCAGGAAAGTGGAATAATTAACGATCTTCCCGATACAGCAGTAAGCCCACTACTTTTTGCCGACGGTGTAGGCAACAACCTTTTTGGATATCCAGAAAATTGCCTTGATTGGATTAATTATCTCAAGATCAATCAAGATGGCCATATTCTCAATAAATTTTTGTGTAAAAATGATTTAAATTTCTATCAAATAATGCAATATCTCGAGCGATTTTTTGCAATGCGAGATAGATTTAACGCATCAGGTTATTTTGATGGCACAAACTTTGTACAAGGTGGTAATAACAAAAGAACTGGCCATAAGATTAAAATAACAAGTGGCCAAAACACACAGATCAACCTAGTCCGGAATGGTTCCAATTTTGACCTTCATTCAACGGAAGCCCAGAGAGTACAGGGATTCATTCGAGAACTTGCGAGAATGATGGGATGGCAATATTTGGACGGCCAATGGAACTGGAAAAATTTTAATCTAAAAATACTCCAAAAGGGTATGCTATCGGGCGAATCAAGAACCGCAAGAATGCGGCTTAATAATCAAACCTACAAGGCATTATTTGATAGAAATCCATTTTCACTAGCGATGACAGCGAGCAACAGGATCGAATATACGATTGAATAACTTCAATATCACCCAAACAGAGGATCTCCAATTGTTTTGATTCTTTCCTCTGCTAGTTTGCAGTACTCTTTCGAGATATCAATACCGATATAATTTCGGCCTAATTGTTTTGCGGCAACCGCTGTTGATCCACAGCCGATGAATGGATCCAGAACCACTCCTTTTGGCGGGCAGAAACACTGGATGAAATCCGTTGGTATTTTGTCAGGGAATGTTGCCGGATGTTTCCGCTTGAGTGAATTTTTATCTCCTGCATTTA
>SCSU01000060.1 GCA_004299275.1 Patescibacteria group bacterium | reverse complement strand
ATTGCCAGCAAACATGAATGGCTGTTACGCTCTCTTCGAGATGCGACATATGAGTAGCTGTGAGTGAATAAACACCCTTACAGTCTACGCGATGTCGCATTTCTATTTAGAATAGAACGCCCCTCCCCGGCCGAAACGCGGCAGGAAGCGAGCTGTATAATGAATACAGCGCGGCCATTGACAAATGTTCAAAAAAGGGCTACAGTCCCCTACTTCCGGGCAAAGTCCGCCCGGGGACGGCTGTTCGCGCGGCCGTGAAATCAGACCCAAAAACCGAAAGGAATCGCAATGTTGCGCCAAAAGATTCAGCGAGGCCTCCTGGCTTCGGCCGGCCTCCTGGGCCTCACCATTGCCGGTTGCGGACTCAGCACCGAAGGCGACCTCTACGGCGGACCGTTCGAGGACGCGGCGGGAGAGTTCGCCGGCGCCGGCGGCGGAGTCGGCGGCGCGGTCGGCGAGACCGAGGGCAAAGGCGGCGGGACTTCCGGTTCCTCCGGCACCGGCGGCTTCATTCCGCCGGACGCATCCGACAACGGCGAGACCGATAGTGGCTTCGCCGAAGCAGAGGGAGGAACCGACAGCGAGACCAGCTCGTCCGCCGATGTCACCCCCGAGTCCGACGCCGGCGACAGCGAGGCCGGAGCGCCAAACGACGTCATTCCGAACGACGTCCTCGCCGAAAAAGGCGAGACTGGCGCGCCGGACGGCGGCGACGCCGACGCCGGTTTGCCGGAAGGCGGCTGCCAGCCGGCGGTGAAGCAACTCACCACCGCGCCGAACGCCGGCTCGCCGACGGCGGCGTTCGGCTACGGCGTGCTCGCCTTCACCTGGACCAAGGTAGCCGGCAAGGAGGCGGTCTACTTCGGCACCGCCGACGCGACGGGCAAGAGAGTCATCGGCGACACGCTGGTCGCGCCCCTGGGTTCACCCGAGACCAGCTCGCCTTTCGCCCGAGAATCGGCGCTCATCACGACCATGGGCGGCTGGCTCTATGCCATCGTGGACTCGTCCCCGGGCGTTCCGTCCATTCGCTTTGGGCTGGTCACCCCGAGCGGCAACGTGTCGTCCTCGCCGACTCTGTCCACTTTGGGCGGCGCGGCGGCCCACCCGGCCATCGCCGAAGGCGTCCCAGGGTCGGTCGTCATCGCCTACGAGGGCAAGGCTGGCCAGGACGGGTTCGAGGACATCTTCCTCGGCCGCTGGGCGTCCAACCTCGTCGCCCAGAACGTGGTTTGCGCCACGCCCGGCGTCTCGCTCGCGCCGCAAATCGTCTGGACCGGGGCCTCCTACACCGTCGTCTGGCAAGAGAATCAGGGCGGCCTCTGGCGGCTCCGCTACCGGCACGTCAGCTCGGACGGCACGCCGCTCGGCTCCGGCTGTTCCGAACTCATGGCCGGCAACCAGCTCCGGCCCAGCGCGCTCTGGTTCGTCAACACCGGGGCAATCGCCTGGGTCTCGGTCGGCGGCGACGCCGGGATACGGCTCGGGACCTTCGACCAGGGCTGGAATCTGCAGAAGACGGTCAAGGTCGCCGGACCGAACGCGGGCACGAGTTACGACCGCCCGCACCTCGCGACGAACGGCTTGGAGCTCGCGGTCGTCTGGGAGGAAACCAGCGGCGGCAACACCGACATCCGCTTCGCGCGGTTCCAGAAAGACGGCACGCCGACGGGCTCCACGGTGAACGTCTCGAACTCCCCGGGCACCTCCTGGGGTCCCAAGGCAATCTGGGACGGGAACGCCTGGGAAGTGGTCTGGGAGGACAACGGCGTCGGCGGACGGCAGATCTTCTGGACCAAGGTCGTCTGCCCGTAGTCGGACGGAGGCGAGCGAAAACGAAGAACGGCTGGTAGGCGCAAGCGTCTCCAGCCGATTTTTTTATCTGGTTGCGAATTACGAATCAACGCGTCCCGCACCGATTTGTAATATTATATGGTTTGCGGGATCCAGCTTTGCGGGAAATGTACGAATTACGAATCAACAACCTACTCACGACTCACTACTCACTGCTTACTGCACAATCCCCCTACCTTTTGCCCGCGCGTCAAGAGGCAGAGCAGTGGTCGCTGACGGCGCGCTCGCGGACGCTTCCGCCCCGCTCACGGTCTTAAGTTGAACCGTTGCCGGCCCGACCAGCGTCATCTCCTTGCCGCGCTCATCACTCCCGGGCAAAGCCAGCACGGCAAATGCCGCGCTAATCCCCTGCTCCGCCGCCGCTCGCGGAATATTGCCGACGGACCAGCGGATGGTGCGATTAAAAGAATTGTAGATGACCGGTCCCGCGCCTGGGACGCCGCTTGTCTCCTTGCCGGTCCAGCTAACCCCCGCCGGCAGCTTGGCGCTTACCGTAACCGCCTCAAGGTCCTCTTTTATCGGCGCTAGATTCCAAAAAATCCAATACTCGGTTTTTTGCCCGACTCTCGGCGGCAGCGGGCCGCGGCCGAGCTGTTCGCCCTCCTCGCTCCAGTAACGCGCCGTGGCTTGAAATTCCACTTTCAGCGTTGCCGGCAGACGAATCGGGACGGAATGAACTTTCAACCGCTCGCCGTCAGAGCGGACCACAGACATCTCGGCGAAAAGCCGGGCGCCGTTCTCGTTTACCGGCAATGGCAGCGCCAGCGCCGTCCGCCAGACGCGTTTTTGAATAAAATCCGCGAGCTCCTCGCTCGTGAGCGAGGCCAAAATTTTTTCCTCACCGCTCTCCGGCGCCCAAATAATTTTGGCGTTTTCCGCCTTGAGCCCGACTGAAAGGCGTTTGAGCCCCACCAAGAGCGGCAGGGTTCCTTTTTGGGCAGTTGGAGCTATCGCTCCGGGAATGGCGAGAGTAACAGTCGCGCCGCTGTCTACGACCATCGTGCGTAGAGTTTGGCCAAAAATCGGCGCGGTCTCCTCCCCCTCGCCCAACAATACGGCAAGCTTTACCGCGGTCTCGCCATAGTCGCCGGCAACCGCGAGGTACGCCGGCGCCGAAATGCTCTCCCCGGTTCCGAGCAAGGACCTCGTGGCCTCAATACACTTCTCCGAACCGGATGCGAGCGTGAGCGCGCCGCTTGGGCAGACGCTGAGCTTAAGAGGTCCGAGCGGCACGGCGGCACCGTTTTTAAAACTGACAGGCAATTCAAACTCATCCCCGAGCAAAACCTGCGGCGGCAGAGAGGCATTAACGCTAAAAACCGAACCGTCAAAAATTATCTCCTTGGCGCCGGTTCTCTCCGCGAGCTGTCCCCTAGTGGAACCGGAAAGCGAGACAATCACGTTCGCTCTCGTCTCGGTCCCCTCGTCGGCTGGCGCGAGCGCCAAGACGCGGAAAGCGACTTTACGGGATGCGCCGGCGGGCATTGTTCCCAAAGCCAGCGAGTTCGCTGCGGAGTCATAAGCGCTCGGAAAATCAATCAGGCGGAAAGTCTCGGGCAAATGGAGACTAAGGCGCGGTTCCAAAAGTTCACCGCCGTAATTTTTGGCAGTGATAAAAAGCGAAACAATTTCGCCGTTCCTTGGATTTTTCGGTTCAATCGCGATTTCCGCGGCAAAGGGTACGCGAACCTTGCCGGGATAAACAAAGAGGGCGAGGTCGGCGACGAGCAGAACGAGCGCCGCCGCGAGGAGGGCCAAATCAATGGCGAAAAAAGTTTTGGCAAAACGGAATTTGCTCTCGTAGCGCTCGCCGTAATGCCGCGCGAGCGGGGAAGTGAGATAACGCGAGGGCGCGGCAAAAATATTTAAAGTGCCGATAAAAATATTCGGCCTGCCCGGCCCGAGGTTGCCGGGCCTGCCCGGCCCGCCAGCGGCGGCCTCGCGCAACACTTCGGCAAAAGTTTTGACCACTGGCGCTGGCTTGCCCGGCCAGCGGTCGCCGGGCTTGCCTAAAGCTGGATTGTTTTTTTCTTCCGGCATATTAATACTGATGCTTTCGTAGCCCCTCGATTACACTCGGGGAATTTTGTTCAGTTCCCGAGCGAAGTCGAGGGACATCCTTAACTAACGGGGGAAAACCAGGACCTCCGCCTTGCCGTCTTTTTCCAAATCAGCGACGCCCACCTCAATTCCGGCGGTGTTGGTCTTCTCCCGGGCGAAAAATTCGGATTTCAATTTTCCCTTACCATTATACACCCGAACATGCGGCCCGCCGCCCGGCCCGGCGCCGACCACAATCTCGGCGCGGCCGTCGCCGTCAAGGTCGCCGGCCGCGACCGACAAGCCGCCGCGGAACTTGGGCGCGTAGGCAAAAAAGCCAGGGAAGAGCAGCTGGCCCGCGCCGTCAAAAATTCTGAGATGCGGCCCGCCGCCCGGCCCGGCGCCGACCACAATCTCGGCGCGGCCGTCGCCGTCAAGGTCGCCCGCGGCGAGCGCGGCACCGCCGGTATAAGCGTCGCCGAACGTCCGGAATTCCCTAACCTTCTTTCCAGTCAGAGAAAAAACGCTCACGCGCCCGCCGCCGGAGTCCGCCTCGGTCGTCACGAGTTCACTGCCGCCGTCGCCATCCAAATCTCCCGCGGCGATGTTAATGGCGCCGCGAAAATTTTTGCCGTAGGGATAAAAATCGGCCAGCGTCCGATTGTTCTCGTCAAAAACCCGCACCCGCGGCCCTTCAGCGGCAATCACCTCGCGGTTCTCGCCGCGGGCGACCCGCGTCAAGAGCCGGGCCGAGTCGGCAAAACGACTGCTCTTGACGAAAAATCCGGTGCGCCGCACTTCGCCCGCCGCGTCAAAAATGCGGACGAATGTCCCATTCGGGAAGGCGGCGCCGCGCACCTCGCCCAAGGGCTTGAGTAAAAGGAGCGCGTCGGCCGCGGGGAGTGACGCTGCTGACGAAATCACGCCGTCATTCCGCTCCGCGTCATCGTCTCCGTGCAGACGCTCAAAATCAGCGCCGAGGTTCACGAGCTTCTCCGCCGCGCCGCTGTTCACAATAACCAATCCGGCGCCGAAGTCGCGGCGCCAGATGCCCGCGTTCCATTTGCCCGCCGGCCCATCCACCCGGCTGGCCGGAGCCAGAGCGCGGCCGAGCGCGGCCTCGTACTCGTCGTACCACCAGGTCTGGCCGTGATTTTGGTCGCCGTAATCAAAACCGTAATAGGCGTCGACGAGCATCGCGCTCCCCAAACCGTAGCGCATTTTTTGGAAATCCGCGCGATTGCCAGTGTTCGCGGTGTTGGCGTTCACGAGAACAAACTTTGGCGCGAGCGCTTCCCGCCCCGCCGCGGACATTCGGGCGAGAACCGCGCTCCAGCCGCCGTTCGGAAAATTCTCAAACTGCAAACCATTGACCTCGGCGGCATAAAGCGGGCCGTCATTTTCCAGCACCAGCGAATCCGGCGCTAGTTCGCGGGTCCGGCGGTAAATCGCCTTGAGCCCTTCGCGCCAGGCGCGGTCAGCATCGCCTGCCGGCTCCGCCCGCCCGTCACGGTTAAGGTCCACCGGCCCGCCGGCAAAATAGCTGATGTTCTCCCAGGCATTGTCGTAAAGCACGCCGTCCCAAAGCCCGCTCGCGAGAACCCGCTCCTTGACGAAACGCGGCAAGTAACTGTTCCAGCGCTGCCCGTTTACCTGCGGCGCCCGGTCCGTGAGATTCACAATCCAGGTTCCGGACCAAAAGGAGCGGCGGCCGCCGTCCGGGGCGGTCAGGAACCACTCGTCGGGAATAGCGGCGAGCAGGTCGCGGCGGAGCGGCGCGATTTCGCCGAGATTCGCCGCGTCACTGCGGATTTCGGCGGCAGTGATGTAGGCGAGAATAACGATTGACGGATTAAGCTGCCGCATCAGACGAATAGCGCTCGGGGAATTGGATTGAACTTCCATATCCAAAATCACCAAGTCCCATTTGGCCAGCGCCCGCGCTTCTTCGTCCGAGAGAGTCCAGCGCAGGTAAAAATTGGCGGTCTTCGGCGCCGTCGTTTTGACCGCGCGCGCGGCGAACGCCGGCCAAGGACAAACGGTCACGAGCAGAAAGCTGATGACAAAAAAAACAATAAATTTTTTACCCTTCCCCGCTGGCATACTATGTTCTACGTTCTATGTTCTACGTTCTATGTTCTACGTACTACGTTCTACGTACTCACTTCTTTATACACTTCCATGAGCCGCATCACGTGCCGTTGCGGGTCAGCCAGTTCGGCTACGACCCTCTCCGCCGCGCGGCCGAGCCGGACGCTAAGCGCCGAATCGTAATGCAATTTTCGGAGCGCGTCAACGAGCGCATCCACCGTTCCGGGTTCAAACAATAGTCCAGTCTCGCCGTCGCGCACGATTTCCGGCAGACCGCCGATTTTTGACGCCACCACCGCCCGGCCGAGCAAGCCGGCTTCAAGCGCGGCGGTCGGAAAGGGGTCATAACCGATGGAAGGTATGGCCACGGCGCGGGCACCGAGCATTTCCTCATAAACTTTTTCGCGCGGCAAGTAACCGAGAAAACGGATATTGACGAGCCCTAGAGTATTGGCGCGGCGTTGGAGCTCTGCCAAAAGAGGTCCGGCGCCGGCAACGCGAAAAGAGAGGTCCGGCGCGGCGGCCGCCGCTTCCACAATCAAACCCGCGCCTTTCCACTCGACCAGACGCCCGGCATAGAGCACGCCGTCTCCGGGCTCGACTGATGGCGGCGGCAAACCGGAGGTATCCAGGAGATTCGGAATGTGGACTATTTTTTGGCCGTCTTTGCCCCAGCGCACAAGCAGTTCGCGCAAAAAATTGCTTGGGGTAATGAAACGAACGACATTCTTTTCATAAATCCCGAGCGCGCGGTGTGCCCACATCTCCAGTGCCGCCGCGGCGGAAAAAGCGCGGGAATCATTCAGGCATTTGTAGACGACCGCGTTCCAGTAGCGGAAAACATGACAGCGCTCGCAAGGCGCGTGATTGGTAAAAAGAGTGTAATTCGGGCAAATCAGTTTGTAGTCATGGAGCGTCTGCACCACCGGCCGGCCCATTTTTTTGCAGGCCGTGAGCACCGAGGGCGAGAGGTGGTGATAAAGGTTGTGGATGTGGACGATATCCGGCTTGAAGTCGCGGATAATCCGGAGCGCGCTCCGATAAGCGGCTGGCGACCAAATCATCTGCCCGAATTTTTTGGCGTCGGCCGGAAACCCCTCGCGTATAGAATAAGGAAGGTAAGGAATAAAATAATCGCTCCAGGGGGTGGGCAGAGTTTCCGGGTGCCGCGTGGACAGGACCGCGACCTCGTGGCCCGCGTCTTTGAGCGCCTGCTCCAAAGCCAGGAGATAAACCTCGGCCCCGGCGCGGCGATAATAAAATTTGTTGACCAATAAGATTCGCATTATTTTGAAATAATTGACAGAATTATTTGTCATTCCCGCGCAGGCGGGAATCCAGAATCACCGATTCGTATATTCCTGTCTACCGGCAGGCAGGCGTACAGATTCGTAATTCGTAACCCCAACAAACTCTGCTGAGGGCGAGGGTAAGGGTGAGGAGGCGGCCGCTGCCCCTCCTCACCCTTACCAATCCCCTCCTCCCCGCTTATGCGGAGCAGGATGGCAATTTCTCACTGCGTGGCTGCATTTTAGCTCGCTTATGACTGAAGTGGAAAAGTCTGATTATTCCTTCCATTTTGGCGTTCTTGTCTGCTTAGTTTTTATTTCACCAACGCTCGCTTGGTCAGCGGAGGGTTAAGTTAATCACCGCGCACTAATTTTGTAAGCTCATTTTCCAACAAATCCACGCTGCGGCTCCAGGGGTACTCGCTTTCCGCGAGCTCTCGCGCGCGGCGCCGCAGCTCCTCGCGCTCCACCGGCGGCCGATCTAAAAAATTTTGAATCGCCGCGGCCAGCGCGGCGGGTGTAGCGTCAACCGCCACTAACTCGCGGTCCAACTGATTAAGTATCTCGGGGATGGCGCCGACCGGCGTGCCCACGACCGGCGTGCTGGCTGCCAGCGCCTCCAAGGTCGCCAGACCAAAACCCTCAAAAGCGACGCTCGGCATCACAAACAAGTCGGCGGCCGCGTAGTAATCCGGCAAATCGCGCGGCGCGACCGTGCCTAAGAATGTTACTGACCGGCTGATGCCCAACCGTCTAGCGAGCGCGACAAGGCGATTCCTCTCCGGACCGCTGCCGCCAACAACGAGCTGCAGACTCGGCGCCCGCCGGAGCAGCTCCTCCGCGGCGGCCAAGAGTTCTTCTAGCCCCACGCGGGGCACGAGCCGACGAACGGATAAAATTACAGCGCGGTCGGTGGGGAGATTCAAACGCATCCTTAGCGCGCGGGGGTTCGGATGCGGCCGGTAGGTCTCCAGGTCAACGCCGCCGGGAATTTTGATAATCAGATTTTCCGGCGCGCGAAAAGTTTCAGAAATTATCCGGCGGGAAAAATCCGAGAGCACGGCGATTCGCGAAGAATTCCTCAAAACTTTGCGCTCCACCCAGCGCACGCGCGCGAGGAGCAGCGGCGCGAACAGTCGTTCGGCCAGCACTCCCAAAACGCTCCGGCTGATCGGCCGGCCTCGACCCCTTTCGTAAACCAACTCGCGGTAAACCGAAGCGTGGAAAAAATAAAGTGTCGGAATAATTTTTCTTCCTCGTGCTCGAAAATACGCCCAGGCCGGAAAAGGATGGTGCAAGATGGCGGCGTCAAAAATTTCTTCGTTAAGCAGCCGCGCGAGTGTCCGCCGGCCGGCAAATAAGTCAGTCAAACTCGCGCCAAACCAGCGGCGGAAATTGACGCTGCCGTAACGGAACACGCGAACCCCGTCAATCATTTCCGCCTCCGGCAGCTCAAGGCGGGCGCGCTGGACGACAACAGTCACCTCATGCCCGCGGCCCCCGAGAGCGCGCGCGTGCTCGTAAACGACCCGCTCCGAGCCGCCAATCGTGTCCGGGTAAAAAAGTTGGGTAACAATCAGGAGACGCATGCTAGAAATTAAGTTAGCGAGTTTAAACTCGCTTCTACGTACTATGTTCTACGTTCTGCCTACTACGTACTATTTTAATCGCCGCCAGCGCCAAACCGATTGGCAGCCACAATTTGGCGCTGTAGTAAGTCGTGTTAAAAACTTCATAGCTCATCATGCCCAAAGCCGCGAGCGACAAAAAAAGCAAAACTCGCCGCTCCGGGGAACCTGCCCGCAAACCGCGAACCGCGCTCCAAAGCGCCCGCAAGATGACGCCAAGGAGTAAAAGAAATGCCGCGAGGCCGACTATCCCCTGCTCGGCCAGAATTTTTTGTCCAAAGCCGTGAGCGTCCAGCGGGTCGCCGAACTCCGAGGTAAAATCTTTGGCTTGCCCGAGCCGCGGCACAAAGGTTCCGGCGCCCTCGCCGATCCAAGGATGCTCGCGCCAGAGATGCAGGGCAAACTCGGTCATGGCCAGCCGGCTCGCGGTGGAGCCGCCGACCTCCCGGGTCGCGGAAAGACTAAAAAGATAAAACGCCAAAGGCAGAATCAATACCGCCGCGACGGCAATGGAACGCCAAGCTCGCCGCGCTTCGCCGCGAAATTCAAGAAAAACAGCGGCCGCAGTCATGACCAAAAAAGCAATCCAGGCGGTGCGGGCGAAAGTCAGCAGTGAAATCGCCGCGAGAAAAGCGGCGAGCGCTAAAAAAAACCGTCGCCGTTGGGGGTTAAACACGGCAAAGGCCAAAGCAATCGGCGCGGTCGCGACCAATGTTTCCGCCAAAAGATTGTGGTTCATGCCCAACGGCCAAACTCCAAAAATTGAAATGGGCGCCGCGCGGCGAAATTCTCCGACCGACGAAGCAAAAAGCGAAAGCAAACCGATTAGGGCGGCAAGGACTCCGCTGCCCAACATTCCGGCGGCAAGCGCCTTTAGATTTTCCCGGTTCCTGACCCAGAGCGCCGGCAATCCGACAAAAGCGAGATAGCCGAAAATTATCGGGTAAAAAACATACTTAACAGAAAGCAAGGTCCCCTCCTCCGCGTTGGCAACGGAAATAAAACCGGAGAGCCAAAACAGCGCCGCCGCGAGGAGCGGAGGCCAACGGAGCGAAACTTTTTTTCCGCGCCAGAGAGAAAAAACGAGCTGCGCCCCGGCAATGAACAGGTAAAGCAGAGCCAGAACATTGACCAGAGAGAGGTCGACGCCATCGGGAAAAAAGGTGGTAAAAAAAGAGCCGCGCACCGGCGGGATAATAAATCGGAGACCTTGGAACGGAAAAAGCAGGCCTAAAATGAACAGGCGGTAGCAGTCGTTTAAGAATGAGAAAAAAATCGCGCCCAAAAATAACGCCGCGACAATCAAAAATATAGTGGAAGCGAATGACGAAAAAAGTATCAGCGCCAAAAGCAAAATCAAGGCGATAATTAAACCCTGTTCGCTCCGCGACATTTTTTTCCAAAAACCAAAAAACCGCATAATCAACAGACTAATTGTAGCGGTTTTTTAACTAAAAAACAAAAAATCGGACCAACACCGCCAGAACCCATTTTGGCGCACCTGCTTAGTTTTGGGTACCGATGTTTATTTCGTAATTTTCCCGCAAAGCGGGATCCCGCAAACCTTGAAATATTATTAATCAGTGCGGGACGTATTTAATTCGTACTTCCTTAGCCTGGTTATTCGAAAATTAGCGTTGATTCGTAATTCGTTTCCAATAAAAAAATCGGGTGGCAGGTGAGGACGCGAAACCGTCCATCACCCGCCACCCTTGGCGCTCTCGGCTAGAGCGCTCCGCCCGAACTGACTACTGCGTCACTCCATCGCAGTTGTCGTCCAGGCCGTTGCCCGGGACCTCGGGGCCGCCCCAGGTGTTGGGCACGCAGAAGCCGTACCCCGAGCCGTTGGGCAGGCACTGGGCCGTACCCTGACTGCAAACCCCGGGGAGACCGGAGACGCAGGCGGTGCTCGGGGCGAGACAGCCACAGCCCTCGTCCGTCAGACCGTTGCAGTTGTTGTCGAGCTTGTCCCCGCAGACCTCCGGCGGACCGAAGGTTCCGGGGACGCACTGGCCGTAGCCATCGCCCGAGACAACGCAGGTCGCGGTTCCCGTGGCGCAGATGCCCGGGAGCCCAGTCCAGCAGGAGAGCGGCGAGCCCGGATTGCACTGGCAGCCGTTGTCCACGAAGCCGTTGCAATCGTTGTCGAGCTTGTCCCCGCAGACCTCCGAGGTCGGACCGACGTTGGGGAGACACTTCCCCCATTCGGTCTTCGGCCCGTTCTGAACGCAGGTCTCCGTGCCGATGGTGCACGTTCCGACGAGACCGGTCAGACACTGACGGGTCGCGCCAGAGATGCAAACGCACCCCTCGTCGGTCTGGTTGTTGCAGTTCTCGTCGACGCCGTTGCCGGCGCCCGAACCGCAACTCTCGGCCGACGGAGCCGTGGTCGGCTCGCAGAAGGGGTTCAGACCGCT
>SCSU01000059.1 GCA_004299275.1 Patescibacteria group bacterium | reverse complement strand
CGGCGGCATCGAGGACTCTCACAAGGAAGGCGACCAGCATTCTTTTGTTGGTATTTCAACTGGTGTAAACGGTGAAGAATCACCAACACGTTTTCACCATTATGCCCGGGATGACAGCAATATCCAAATGAATGTTCGCTGGCCGAACCACGCTTAGTGGGGTTCGGAGTCGACGTTCTACTGCCGGGTAGGGTATAGGGGGTAGCAAAGGAGGAATAAATCCTCCGGCTCGCCGTCGCGAAGCCGCTATGGTGGAGCACGGCTCGGAGTTCACAACCTCCTTCAGCAAAGCCTACCTGCCGTCTGCCTGCCGGTAGGCAGGGCAGGCAGGGAGGAATAAAAATTATGAAAAAAATTTCACTTATCGCGGCAATGCTGGTCGTCTCGGCTTGGTTATTTTTTCCGCCAGGTACTTACGCGGCAATAAAGATACCCTGCAAGCAATTACCCGGGGGAGATAAAAATAATTGCTTCGACATCTGTCCGCCTACCTACTATATTCTCGACGATGGGGAATGCGAAAGTCCGATTTTAAAATGCTGCTCTCCGCAGGCGCCGCAGCCCCAGCCAAAAGCGGAGGAGCCGCCAAAAACGGAGGCAAAACCCGCAGCTCAGGCCCCAACCGTTTCGTCAGTCATCATCCCTGCCGGGTGTCTCGGCCCGGCGCCGCCAGCCAGTTGCGGCCTCGCGCAAGTCATTGACGTCTTTTACAATGTCGCCAACTGGATTTTTGCCATCTCCGGCTCTCTGGCCTTTCTCTTTTTCGTCCTCGGCGGCTTTTATTGGCTGACTGCCGCCGGCAATCCCGAACGCGTCAAAAAAGGCAAAACTTTCGTGGTCAACGCCGCGATTGGGCTCGTGATTATCTTTTTTGCCCGCGCCGGAGTGGAATTTTTGGTGGGCGCGGTAACCCGCGGCGGCGGTGAACTGCCGGTGGCCGGCGCCGCCTGCAAGGACAAGGAGGCCGGCACTGGCGGCAGATATGTTTTGCTCGGCAGTGAGCTCAAATGTATTGCCTCCTGCGATGACCTTAAATCGCAAAGCAAAAAAAATTACTCCTGCGGGGCGCCGCTCGCCGAGGGCGACTGCGAAACTGGCCTCTGCCCGGGCGGCAAGGACAACGTCTGCTGTGTGAGGTAAAAAAATAGGGTCATGAAAAAAATTCTCTCCGGCATTATTTTTCTCTCGCTGTTCCTGATTTTTTTTGAGGCATCGCCAACCGAGGCCGCGGTTTGGTACTGCGTTAAAGCCAAAGACGGAAAAATTACCTCTTGCGGCGACCAGCCGACCTGTCCGGGTCTGAACTTGGACAACTCTCAACTGGAAAATTACGGCGAAATCTTCAAGTACGACGGCACCTGCGCCCAAATCCAGGGCAGTCCGGGCTGTTGTTTTTGCCTGGCGACCGCCAACCCGGGTATCGCTTCCACCTTGGGCTGCCAAAACTTTTGCGGCAACCAAAAACCGATGTGGTTTAAGGAATCTAACTGTGCCGACGCTCAAGCCGAGCAATACAAAAAATCCGTGGCCGCTGAAGTCCCCGCGGCCAAACCCGGCGCTGTAGCAGCTCCCGCCGCCGCGCCTCAAAAACCGATACAGCTTAAAAATCCGCTCGGGACCACTTCGGTCCCCGAGCTCATCGGCCGGGTCGTCGCGGCGCTCCTCGGCCTCTCCGGCTCGCTGGCGCTCCTGATGTTCGTCTATGGCGGCTTTGTCTGGATTACCTCCGGCGGCATCCCCGACCGCATCGCCCAGGGCAAAAACACCATGGTCTGGGCGGCGCTCGGGCTCGCCCTCATCTTCGGCGCTTATGCAATCCTTACGTATGGTCTGCGGATACTCAAAGGGTAGAATACCGATTATTTTAGCCGCGGCTCTCTTACTCGCGGCACTGACTCCCCTCCCAACTCAAGCGGCGGTGGGGACGGTCCTCTGTTCTAAAGACGGCGCGCCCTTTAAATGTTCCGACGAAATCAACATCAACAATAAGGACGAATACGCCTTCTGCGGCTGTCAAAGCGCCAAGGACTGCTCCAGCAAAAAAATCCAGGTGGAAACTCCATCGGCCAAATGCAGCCAATACAACACCGCGCCAACCGGCGGCGCGGCCGGGCCGACCTCGCGCTTCCGCCTGCCCTCCGGCGACCTACCCTCCATCTTCGGCCGGGCCATCCGGCTCATCCTCGGCGTCTCCGGCTCAATCGCCTTCGGCGCCATCCTTTTCGGCGGATTTCTTTGGTTGACGAGCGGCGGCAGCCCTGAGACAATTACCAAAGCCAGAAACATCATTGTCTGGGCCGGTTTGGGGCTTCTCGTGATTTTCGCTTCTTACGCGCTGGTCTCGACAATCATCACCTCTTTGAGCGGCGCTGTCGGCGTCGCCCCAAAGTGAGATGACCATAACACCAACGGAAAGGGGGTGAGATTGAATGATAAAGAAAGCAATCAAGTGGGCCCGTTACGCGCCGTTCGCGCTCCTGGCACTGCCCGGAGCGGCCTTGGCGCAAAATGTGAACACGGGGATTAACGTCTTCCAAGCCGAACTCGGTTTGGGCACGCAGGACATCCGCGTCACCATCGCCCGGATTATCAACGTGGCCATGGGGCTGCTCGGCATCAT
>SCSU01000007.1 GCA_004299275.1 Patescibacteria group bacterium | reverse complement strand
ACTTGTAAGCGATCGACCGCTCGGCGTCTTCCTTTCCGGCGGCATTGATTCCTCGGCGGTGCTCGGAATGATGCGCGAGTTTGCCGCGGGAAAAATCAAAACTTTTTCTGTCGGCTACGAAGCGACGCCCGAAGCCGAAAAATATAACGCTGATTTTGAACTCGCGGCGCGGAGCGCGGCGTATTTCGGCACTGAACACCAGCCTCTGCGAATTTCCGGCAAGGACGTGGCCGAATGTTTTGAAAAAATCGTCTATCAGATGGACGAGCCAATCAGCAATCACATCCAGCCCTCCACTTTTCTCTTGGCCAAGTTCGCCAAGCCGCAGATCACGGTCGCGCTCGGCGGCGACGGCGGCGACGAACTTTTCGGTGGCTATGACCGTTACTGGTACAGCGCATTTTTGGACCGCCTGCAGTCTTTGCCGGCGGTTCTACGCTCTCGCTGGTTGCTCCGTTTCGCCGAGCAATGGTTCGGCAAAACAGGGCTCGCGGAAAAATCAGTTTTGGGACAAGACGTGGAACGCTTCCTGTCCTTTATGAGCCAAAAAGAAACGCGCCTGGCGGAATTTCTACAGCCAGAAGTAAATCGGCCGGACGCAGGCCGCGAACATTTTGCTCCTTTTTTTGAGACGCGTTGGCGGGATTTCACCAACCAGCTGATGGCTGTGGACGCCCAGACTTGGCTCGCGGACGAATCGCTGGCGCGGACTGATAAAATGACTATGGCCCACGGGCTCGAGGAACGCGTGCCGCTTTTGGACCCGCGGCTCTTAGAGCTGGCTTTTCGCATTCCCTCCAAGATGAAATTAGATTCCCGCACGCTCGGCAAGCGGATTTTGCGAGCGGCATTAAAGGATTACATTCCGCCCTTTGTGTTACAAGAAAAAAAGCGCGGCTTCTTTTCGCCGGCGTCCAAGTGGCTCCGCGGCGAGCTCTTGCCGCTCGCCCAAGAACTTCTCTCAGACGGCTACGCGCCGGGGAGCGAACGCTACCTTAATCTCACCGCCGCCCGACGGATTCTAGACGCTCACGTGGAAAAATGCGCTTACGGTCTCACCCAAATCTGGGCAATAATGACCTTCCAGGCTTGGTATCGGCATTATTTTGCCTAACACGATTCTTTGCGTTTGGGCGGAAACTCCCTTGACATTTCCGTCTTGAAGCCCTATTTTCAGCGTGGAGGATTGTTCCATGACAAGTTATGAGGTCAGGCAGCGACTTGAGCTCGCAGAGTGGAACGCGTCGGTCTGTTTCGATTATGCGCGGGGGAAACAGGAGGAAGCCGAAGTTGCGACGAAGACGGACTCCGGTGCGCATACCACGTTCGTGACGAATGTTGACCGCGAGGTTGAGAGTATGTGCGTGCAGTCGATTCGCGGCGCCTTCCCGGATGACGAGATTGTCGGCGAGGAGGGGACAGGCCATGAGATCCGCGAGCGGCGGTTCACCTGGGTCATTGACCCAATCGACGGCACGAAGAGCTACACGCGCGGCTTGCCGCACTGGGCGGTATCGATCGCCGTGCTCGCGGGAGGGCAAACCGCTGCGGCGGCGATTGCCGTCAGTAACGGGGTCTACGCGGCCACGCGCGGAGACGGGGGAGTGAAGCGAAACGGCGTACCGTTCGCGCGTCGCGCCCGGACGTCGGGGAAAAATCTCTGCCTCGCGCTCGAGAGCTTCGAATGGCTCCCGAAAGGCGCGGAACTCTGGTGGCAGCTCACGAAGATCGTCGGTTCGCCGTGGGCATTCGGCTCCGCGGTCGCGACCTGTGCGTTGGTCCTCGACGGGGCGCTCGACGCCTACCTGCATCCAGGCCTCGCGCTCTGGGATCATGCCGCGGTCGCGCTTCTCCTCAAGGAGGCCGGCCTTCGACTCTGCCGCTGGGACGGTTCCGACCCCTTCCCGGGCATCTGGGACCGTGTGCGGAGCGACCCCAAAAACTACCTCGATCGAGTCTACCGCTTCGACCTGCTGGCGGCGACGTCGGAGGCGGCAAAGAAGCTCCTCCCGTTTCTGGCGCCACACGCTGGCTGGATGGAGAGGTGACTCCGGGCCACTGACATCCAACTGTGAGAGATTTGCAAAAATCTCTTTTTTTATTAAATAGGCAAAGTTATTGATTCCAGCGCCGTTTTGAGTTAGTATTGTCCAGTTATGGACACAAAAATTACGGCCACGGCGACAGTTTTGACTTACAACTCGGCGCGAACTCTTGCCGACTGCTTGGCCCCGCTTGCGGCTTTTGACGAGATTTTGGTTTTGGACGGCGGCAGCAGCGACGAAACTTTGGCAATTGCCCGCCGTTTCGGCGCGCGGATTGAACCGCAAGCCGAGCGCCCGGGTCCGGTCGCCGATTTTACCGCGGTTCGGGAGCGTTCGTTCAAATTGGCTTCGCATGACTGGATTTTTGTCGTTGATTCTGACGAAACAGCGGACAGCGAACTTATCTCGGCAATCCGGAGCGCTGTCTCAGGCGATGACCGCACTAGGGCCTATCGCGTGGAACGCGTGCCAGTGGTGAACGGCAAGACAATCCGTTACGCTTATTTTTCTCCCGACCGGATCATCAGATTGGTCAATCGCGGAACCGCCCGCTGGGAGCCGGGCAAACGCGTGCACGAACATTTGGCGCTCGCGCCCGGCACGCTGATTAGCGACCTGGCGGGTATGCTTAAAACCGTCTGGCCGTCGCTCGTCGAGTGCCGGCGTAAAGATCGGCGTTATCTTGCTCTGGCAATGAGCAAACCGCTCGCGCGGCGGCCGCCTTTTGCGGCGGCAGTCCGAGCGATTTTTAAGAACGCCGCTCGGTCAGTCGGTATTCTTTTTTGCGCGTTTTATCTCACTGGCCGCTACGGCCGTACCGGCGCGGTGCTGCCGTTCGCATATCATCTGCGTTTTGTCCGCTATCACGCCGCAGTCGTGCGGGAACGTTTTCGACAATTAGTTTATGGTCAGCGTTATACTCCGCCTGCCGCCTGAATTCTCTTATCTCCAAGGGAAATACTTGAGTAGCCGCGTTTACCCGGAGTTTTTTTCTTTGCGCCCGACGGAGCGCGTGCTCGTCGCCGGTTTCGGCGACGGTCCGCAGGCGCTTGTCTATGCCGGGACCTTCAAAAAAATGGTCGGCGTTGACGTAAACAGCGAGCGGCTCGCTCGCGCGCGGCGGCTCCTGGACTCCCTCGCCGTGCAAAACGTGGAACTGCTCCATGCCAACGCGGAACAGGTCCCGCTCCCAGACGCTTCTTTTGACGCGGTGCTGGCCATAGACATTATTGAGCATGTGGAACACCCGGACCAATTCCTCGCGGAGATGCGGCGGCTACTCGCTCCCGGCGGCCGGCTGCTCATTACCTTTCCGGCGATGCACGATAAGTTTACGGATGCCGTCTCAGCGATTGCCCGTCTCTTGGGTTTATCCAAACGCCGTCCGCCGCCGGCGGGCTGGCATCCTGACTATCATCAGCGGGACCTGCCAGTCGCCGTCTGGCGCGCGGCGGTTCGGCGCGCCGGTTTCCGTTTTGTCCAAAGTCGCGCCACCACCATGTTCCAGCCCCTGCATCTCTACGGCTTGCCTCGTTTTTGGCTTAGCAACACAGTCATCCACGCCATTGACCGGCGCATCGCCGCACTGCCTTTAATAAAAAATTTGGGTCAGACCGTCATGGCTGAATTCACGCGAACCTGAAAATGCGCATCTTCTACATCACTCACACGCGATTCCCGACGGAAAAGGCGCACGGCTGGCAGATTGCCAAAATGTGCGAGGCCTTGACCGTGCTCGGACATCAAGTGACTCTGGTCGTTCCCGGACGGCGAACCGGAATCGCTGAACCGGCCGAAAATTATTACAACCTGCGGCGCGGTTTTGAGATTATTCGTTTGCCGATCACTGACGCGCTGGCCGCCGCGTGGTTGCCGCGACTGCCGGCGTTTTTGCTCTCCAATTGGTCGTTCCGCCGCGGCGTGGCGCGCTGGGCGACAAAAACCGAGCTCACCGGCGCGGTGCTTCTAACGCGCGACCACGCGCTCATCAGCGTGCTCGCCGGCCGGGGGCAGGCGCTCGTCTACGAGGCACATGACATCCCGCAGTCGTTACTCATTCGAGGCCGCCGCATCGCCGAACTCACCGAATTAATCGTCGTCACCAACAGCTGGAAGCGCGAGACAATCGCGGCGGCGTGGGGCGAAGCAGTTAAGGAAAAAATAATTGTTCTGCCCAACGCGGTTGACCTCGATCCGTATCGTTCTCTGCCGGACACGCAGGCGGCCCGCCGCGAGCTTGGTTTGCCTTTGGCGGAAAAACTCGCCGTCTACGGAGGTCATCTCTATGCCTGGAAGGGCGTCTATACGCTGGCCCGCGCCGCGGCGCTCTTGCCCGGCGGTATGCGGGTGCTTATGGTCGGCGGCACGGACAAGGACTTGCGGGTGATGGCTGGTTTTTTGAAAGACCAGCGGATTAGCGCGGTGACGCTGGTCGGGCATGTGCCGCCCGCGCGTTTTCCGCTGTATCTCGCCGCCGCTGACTGCTTGGTTTTGCCTAACTCCGGCCGTGACTGGAACTCGCGTTACACCACCTCGCCGATTAAACTTTGGGAGTATCTGGCGGCGCGCCGGCCGGTGGTCGCGAGCGATTTGCCGAGCATCCGCGAACTCGTGACGGAACAAGAAGTCCGTTTTGTTACACCGGACGACCCGGCGGCGCTTGCCGCCGCGCTTAAAGAAGCCGTTGCCGGCGACGAGGCGCGGGTTGACGCCGGGCTCCGGCGCGTCCAAGGTCAAACCTGGGAAGCAAGGGCAAAAAAACTCATTGAGGCAATATCTTATGGGCGAAGTATTTAATGCCGTGGCTAGCGGCAGCGCATCGCTCGCCGCGGCGCGCATACTCACCAAGGTAATTTCCTTCGCGGCCTTTTATTTGATAACCGTCACGCTCTCGCTCGCGGACTACGGGCTCGTGACTCTGGCGCTCGCGGTGAGCGGGCCGGCGCTCGTCGTCGCCGGCCTCGGACTCGACGACCTCGTGGCCGCGAACGGCGCGCGGCTCATCGGCGAGGGGAAGCCGAACGAGTCCGCCTCGCTCCTCGGCGGGTTCGCGCTGGTTAAAATAAGCATCACCGGCACGATTTTGCTCCTCCTGATTTTTATCAAGAATTTTTTGGGCGCGGATTATGAGCGCGTCCTTGACCAGTTTTTTCTCCCACTGGCCATCTGGATTGCCGTCACGGCGCTCCGAACGCTCGCGGACCTCGCTATCGTCATGCGGCAGCGGTTTGTCTGGTTTGCGGCGGCCAATGTCGCCGAGGCGGCGGGCAAGCTCTTTGTCGTGATCGCGCTTTTTGTCGGGCACACACTCTCGGTCACGACGGTGATTTGGGCTTATGTCGCGGGCAAAACGCTTTCGTTGCTCCTGACGCTGCCGTCGCTGCCGTGGTTTTTGCCGCGCGCGCGCGCCCTCGGCGCGGTCAAGGATTTTTTCGCGGCGGTGCGCGGGCGGGGGAAGTGGGAGATGCTCCGAGGTTTCTTCGGCCAGCTATTCTCCGGCGTCTATAATTGGATTACCGCGCTCCTCCTCGGCCTTGAGGCGGTTGCCGTTTTGAATGTTGCGATTGCCATGAACTCGCTCCTGCAGCAGGTTTTGCCCTTCCGGCAGGTGATTTTCCCCATCATCTCGCGCTTGAGCGCCACGGAGGGCGCCAGCGCTTTTGTCGCTCGGCGCCTGGTCAAATATTCGGTCTGGACCAATACGCTTCTTATCCTCCTCGCCGTCATTTTTTTGCCGCCGGCGGTCCGGACTTACTACCCCAAATACGCCTCGGCCTTGCCACTTTTCTTTTTTCTCTCGTTTAGTTTGTACTTGAATTCGTTGTCGCTCTCCCACGCGCCGCTGCTCCAGTCGTTAGGCGAGCAAAAATTGCTCCTCGGGCTTTCGCTCCTCGGGACAATTTCCAGCGTCACGGTTCTGCCGGCGTTGATCTGGCTTGTCGGGCTGCCGGGCGTGGTTGCCGAGCAGCTCCTCTCAACCGGGGTCATCGTCTGGATTCGCGAGCGGCGGCTCCGCGCGGCGCACCGATTGCCGACGTTCGCTTGGCGCGATTTTGTGATTTTTGACGACTTTGACCGCGCGCTTTTCGGCCGGCTCAGGACTTTTAATTTTGCCGCCGTCCTCGGGCGGGGGCGAGCTTCGCGAGGAGGAGACCGAGAGCCACCAGTAGGGGATCAAGCAGAGCGAGTGTGAGGCCGGCCGCGAGACCGTAGTGTTTAGAAAAATATTTGCGCAGACTGGCGTTCCAGATTGTCTGACGCGACCAAAAAGACATCTTTTTCATCGAGGCCAGGCCGATGTGGGTGGCGACGGCCGCCGGCGCGTAGCGGACGGCGAGCCCGGCGGCGGCGGCGCGCGCGCAATAGTCAGTCTCTTCAAACCAGATAAAAAATCGCTCGTCGAGGAGGCCGACTTTGGTTTTGGCGAGCGGCGTAATCAGGAAAAGCGCGCCTTTGACCGAGGGCACCCCGGCCTCGCGGCCGTAGTCAAAAACGGGGTGGAGCGAGCGCTGGAGGCGTTCGCTCGCGGGGAAAAGTTTGTGCAGGCGCAGACGGCCGCCGATGTGCGTCCAGACGGTGGGGAGGTTGGCGATGGAGGTCTGGAGCGAACCGTCGGCATTGAGTATCTGGCCGCCAACGACGCCAATGTTCGGCGCGCGGCGAGCGGCCTGAAGGAGAGCGGACAAAGCGCGCGGGTGGAGCTCCGCGTCCGGCGCGAAGAGCAGGGCATAGGGGGCGCGCGATTCGCTGAGCCCTTGGTTGGTGGCGCGGGCGAAACCGCGGCCGCGATTGTTTTGGATTACCCGGACACGGACGCAAAGGGGATTATCCAGACTCACTCCCGCCGCCAAAAATTCCCGCGTTCCGTCCAAGGAAGCGTTGTCAATGACGAAGAGTTCAAACGGAACATCGGCGAACCGTTCGAGCGAGGCGATGGCGCGGCGGAGCAGTTCGCGGACGTTCCAAGAGACGATGATGACCGAAATTTCCGGTTCCATAAAGTATTTTCTCGCTACTAACGCTACTGCGGCCGGTGGCGGCTGTCCAGCCGGGGGCTGGACACCGCGATTTTTTCTGCTATAGTGCGGTCACTATTTTAGCGCTTCGCCGGTTATGAATGAGACAGCGATACCCGTGGTTATTTTTTGCGGCGGCAAGGGCACCCGTCTTAAGGAGGAAACGGAGTGGAAGCCCAAGCCGCTCGTGACGGTCGGCGAGCGGCCGATTGTTTGGCATATCATGAAGCACTACGCCCACTACGGCTTCAATAATTTTATTTTGACTCTCGGTTACAAAGGCCATCTGATTAAGGAATATTTTTTGCGTCAGACGCTTTTCGGTTCGGATTTCGCGCTCAAAAACGGCGAGGTGGCCGAGCGGTTCTCGGAGGGCGCGGACAACTTTAACATCACTTTTGCCGAGACTGGTGAGGAGACCGAGACCGGCGAGCGCTTGCTACGCGCCGCGCGTTACATCAATGCCGACACTTTTATGGCGACTTATGGCGACGGCGTGGCTAACGTAAACATTGCCGCCCTGCTCGCCTTCCATCGCGCGAGTGGCGTCCTCGGGACGATTACCGGCGTGCATCCGACATCAAAATACGGACTGGTGGCGACTGACGGCAATAATCTGGTTACCTCCTTTGACCAAAAGCCGCAACTGCATGATTACGTGAACGGCGGGTTTATGGTTTTCCGCCGCGAGGCGCTCGGCTATCTCCGGCCTGGCCAGCCGATTGAGGCGGCGCTTCGAGAAATGGCGGAAGCGCGCCAGCTCGCGCTCTTTCCCCACGAAGATTTTTGGCATTGCATGGACACTTATAAAGATTATGAAGATCTGAATCGTCTGTGGCGCGAGAATCCGCGCTGGAAGATTTGGGACCCCTCCGCGCTATGACGCCCGGATATTGGCGTGATAAAAAAATTTTGGTAACCGGCGCGAGCGGTTTTTTGGGGAGCGCGCTCACCGAGGCGCTGCTGGTTGCTGGCGCGCGCGTCGTGGCGCTTCTGCGCGACGAAGAACCGGAGTCGGAGTTCTTCCGACGCGGACTCGCGCGGCGCGTCGTGGGCGTCCGCGGCGACCTCGCCAGCTATCCGCTGGTTGAACGCGCGCTCAACGAGTACGCCATTGACACATGTTTTCACCTCGCCGCCCAGCCGCTCGTGACCGTCGCCAACCGTTCGCCACTCTCCACTTTTGAATCCAATATCAAGGGAACTTGGAACGTGCTCGAGGCCTGCCGCCGCCAGCCGCTGGTTAAAAGAGTGGTAGTCGCTTCATCGGACAAGGCCTACGGCGAGAGCCGGCAGCTGCCTTATGTCGAAGACGCGCCACTGGTCGGAGGACACCCCTACGACGTCTCCAAAAGCTGCGCCGACCTTTTGGCGCAAAGCTACTTTCGGAGCTGGCGGCTGCCGGTTGCCATCGCCAGGTGCGGCAACTTTTACGGCGGCGGCGACTTGTACTGGGACCGAATCGTACCCGGTACTTTCCGCTCGCTCGCGCGGGGCGAGCAGCCGGTCATCCGGAGCGACGGCTCGCTCGTTCGTGATTACTTTTACATCCGCGACGTGGTGACTGCTTACCTCACGCTGGCCGAGGCGCTGGACCGGCCCGAGGTTCAGGGCGAGGCCTTCAATTTCGGCACCGAAACGCCGACGAGCGTGCTGGAGCTCGTCCGAGCGATGCGCGCGACCGCCGGGCGGCCGGACCTAGAACCGATTGTGCTCGGCAGTTCACCCAACGAGATTCCTGCCCAATATCTCTCCACGGAGAAAGCGCGGCGACTCCTGAATTGGCGACCGGACTATACGTTGGCTCGTGGACTGTGTGAGACCTGGGCCTGGTACCTCGCTTATTTCAACAATTATGATTGATGGCGTCTTCATCCGTCCGCTCCGGCAGATCCCCGACGAACGGGGTAAAATCATGCACATGCTGCGCGAGACCGACCCGCATTTTGAGCGGTTCGGCGAAATTTATTTTTCCGTGGTCTATCCGGGCGTGGTTAAGGGCTGGCACGCGCATACGCGGATGACGCTCAATTACGCCGTGGTTTCGGGCACAATCAAGCTGGTGCTCTACGACGGCCGCGAAGACTCGCCGACCAAGGGGGAAGTGCAGGAGATTTTCCTTGGCGAGAATAATTACCAGCTCGTGACCATACCGCCAATGGTGGTGAACGGTTTTAAGGGTGTCGGAACCAAAGAGGCGATTGTCGCGAATTGCGCGACTCTGCCGCACGACCCGGAAGAAATTTTGCGCATTGACCCGTACCAGAACGAAATTCCTTACGACTGGACGCGGCGGGACGGTTGACAGTCATTATGAAGTTTTTAATCATCGGCGCGACGGGACTGGTTGGACGGCATCTCTTGTCCGTCGCGCGCCGCCGCGGCCATGAGACGGTTGGGACTTTTTGTTCGCATCCTGAACCCGGGCTGCTCGCGCTTGACATCACTGACCCCGCCGCGGTGGCGACGGCAGTCGCCGCGGTCAGGCCCGAGGCAATACTGCTGGCCGCCGCCGAGCCGAACGTGGATTTTTGCGAGCAGAATCCGGAGGCGAGCCGAAGGGTCAATGTGGCGGGCACGAATAATGTCGCCGCTGCCGCGGCTCGGCTCGGCGTGCCGCTCGCCTATTTTTCATCCGATTATATCTTTGACGGCGCCGCCGGGCCCTACCGCGAGACGGACACCCCGAATCCTATTTCCGAATACGGCCGGCAAAAGTTGCAAGCCGAACGGCTGATAGCGGCGGAACTGTCGGCGTATCTGATTATCCGCACGACCGGAGTTTACGGCGCTGAGCCCATGGGAAAAAATTTTGTCGCGCGGCTTGGCCAACGCCTCGGCGCCGGTGAAACAGTTAGAGTGCCGAGCGACCAGTACGGCAACCCGACTAGTGCTTCCGACCTCGCCGAGTGTGTCGTTGAACTTTTGGAACGCTCGCTCTATGGCGTCTACAATGTGAGCGGACCGGAGCGCCTGAGCCGGCTGGACTTCGCCAAGATTATTGCCGAAGAGCTTACACTTGACCCGCGGTTGGTCCAACCAGTTACTACGGCCACACTGAAGCAGACGGCGCGCCGTCCGCTCCAAGGAGGATTTATCCTCGACAAACTCCGCGCGGCGATCGGGCGCGACACTCTGCCGCCGAGGGCGGGCCTCAGAGCGATGCGCAAAGAGAGTAGTGAACCACCCCGACGTAACGTCGGGGCGGGGTCCCGCCAAAGGCGGGCTAGTTAGTCGTGAGGATTATTGATTCGAAATAAGCAGGGGATAGTGGTAAATTATGAAAACTCAGGAAGAACTCCGCCAAGATATTCTCTCCTTAGTCCGCGAGTTTCAGGCGGCGGAGGAGAGGGACAAAAAACTTTTCCTGCCCGGCAAAACTCCGGTGTCGGTCTCGGGTCGCGTCTATGACGCCGAGGAGATGACGGCGCTTACCGAGGCGGCACTGGATTTTTGGCTGACCGCCGGACGTTTTGCTGAGCGGTTTGAACGCGATTTTGCCGAATTTGTCGGAACGAAGTATGCCCTGCTCGTAAACAGCGGTTCCTCGGCCAATCTACTGGCGCTCTCGGCATTGACCTCGCCCAGACTAGGGGAACGCCGGCTCCGGCCCGGGGACGAGGTCATCGGCGTGGCGGCCAGTTTTCCCACCACCGTGAACCCGATACTTCAGAATAATTTGGTGCCGGTTTTCTGTGACGTTGACCTCGGCACCTACAACATCAATGTTGACGAACTCCGGCGCGCCGTCGGGCCGAAGACGCGGGCGATTTTTTTAGCGCACACGCTGGGGAACCCGTTTAATCTGGAAGCGGTCAGGGAAGTCGCGCGGGCGCATAACCTCTGGGTCATTGAGGACTGCTGTGACGCGCTCGGAGCGACTTATCGCGGGCAAAATGTCGGGACTTTCGGCGACCTGGCGACTTTTTCTTTTTATCCGGCGCACCAGATCACCATGGGCGAGGGCGGCGCGGTGGTCACCAGCAATCCGCAGCTCAAAGTGATAGTTGAATCGCTCCGCGACTGGGGCCGCGACTGCTGGTGCGCGCCAGGCAAAGCCGATACCTGCGGCAAACGCTTCGGCTGGCAGCTTGGCGGGTTGCCGTTCGGCTACGACCACAAATACATCTACTCGCATCTCGGGTATAATCTGAAGGCCACGGACCTGCAGGCGGCGGTGGGCGTCGCTCAGCTTAAGAAGGCGCGGGAATTTATCGCCCGGCGCCGCGAGAATTTTGACTTTCTCCGCGCCCGTCTGGCGCGGCACGAAAAATTTTTGATTCTGCCGCAGGCGGCGGAGCAGTCCAAGCCCTCGTGGTTTGGATTTCTTTTGACTGTTCGGCCGGACGCGCCATTCACCAAACGGGAAATCGTCGCCTTTCTTGAGGAGCGGCAAATCAAAACGCGGATGCTTTTTGCCGGCAACATCACCAAGCAGCCGTATTTTGAAGGACGCGAGTATCGGGCGGCGGGCGACCTCCGCAATACGGATTTGATTATGACGAGCAGTTTTTGGGTCGGCGTCTATCCGGGCATCACGCCGGAGATGCGCGCCTATGTGGCTGACACCTTTGACGAATTTTTCGCGACGGCCGGCGATGAGCGCGGGGCGGGGCAGTGCGGTTCAAACAGTTGTCCTGATTGCACCTGCGGCGGTTAGGCATCTAAACTTTATTACTTCTCTTCGATGAACACACCGCAAGTTTCTGCCGAGCATTATCGCCGCGAGAGCTACGACCACAAAGCGCGGTGGCTCTCGTATTGGTATCAGCTGCGCGCGGTTTTGGCCGGAGCGCCGCGGGAAGTGCTCGAGGTGGGCCTAGGCGGTGGGGTGGTTACACGCTATCTGCGCGAGCGGGGGATAAAAGTGATAACCGCGGACATTGACCCGGCGCTTAAACCCGATTTGGTTGCCTCGGTGGTTGCTCTGCCGCTCGCGGACGAGGCGGTGGATACCGCCGTCGCTTTTGAGGTGCTGGAACACCTGCCGTTTGCCGATTTTCCGCGCGCGCTCTCCGAATTGCGTCGCGTTTCGCGCCGGGAAGTTATCGTCTCCATACCGGACAGCCGGCGAACCCTGTTTTTCGCGAGCGTCCATCTGCCGGGCATCGGCCGCAAAGAGATTTTTATAAAAATACCCTCGCGGCGGCGGCACAAATTTGACGGCCAGCATCACTGGGAGATGGGCAAGCGGGGATATCCGGTTAAAAAAATCCTAAATACTATCGCCGCGGCCGGGCTTACCGTAAAAAAACATTTTGTGCCGTCCGACTGCCCGACGAAACATTTTTTCCTGTGCAGGAAGAACAATCCCCAGATCAGCCATTAAAGGAGAGGAGCCGCCATTTGCGGCAGCCGGTTTTATACCGCGCGGTATTATCCGCCCGGCAGCTCCTGGTTCGCCACAGCGCTCTAGCTGTTTTTATTTTTGTTGGCATTTTTTTTCTCGCGGTTTTCTGGCCGCTACTTTTTGACGGAAAGTTTTTGTTCAACAGTGATCTCCTGATGGACTCCTACGCGCGCTGGGCCTGGACCAAGCAGGAGCTTAGCGCCGGCCGCGCGCCACTTTGGGCATCGAACTTTTTGCACGGTTACCCGATGTACTTGGACCAGTTCGGACTTTTCCATCCGTTGGCGCTTTTGTTCATCAGTTTCCTGCCGTGGCTCTTAGCTTTTAATGGCATCCTAATTTTTTATTTCGCGTTCGGAGCGGTCTCGACCTATCTGTTCGGACGCGCGCTGGGGTTCTCCCGAGGCGCCGCCGTTTTTACGACACTCGCTTACGTTTTTGCCGGCCAACAGCTTTTTTGGGGACAGGAAATCAGCTGGACCGCCGATATCGCGCTTTTCCCGCTCTTTTTTTGGCTGGTTTTAAAATTGCGCTCCGGTTCTCGCTCCTGGATTGCGGCCACTGCTCTCGCGACCGCCCACGCCTGGCTTGGCGCCTACGCCGAGCTGGTCATCCAGGCGTTTTTGCTCGCCTTGGTCTGGGCGTTTTTTCATGACTGGCGGGACGGTATCCGCCGCGCGCGACTCAGGACTTCGCGCCGATTCTTAGTCGGCGCGGCGCTGGGGACTCTCTTAGTCTCGCCATGGCTCCTGGTCGCCGCCCGCTTTATCGCTTTAACCACGCGCGCTACCGGTGCCGTGGACCACGGCGGCGCGCAGTATCTCGGCTTGCTCAATATTCTTCAGGCCATCTTTCCGACCGTCGATATTCCCATTATTAATCCCTTCTATTCAGTGTTATGGGCGGACAAAAGCGTTTGGCTTTTTATGGGGATTTGGCCGTTGGTGCTGGGGTTCATGGCCCTCCGTAGGCGATGGCAAGAGCCCGTGGTTCGTTTTTTCGCCATTCTGGCCCTGTTTGCCTTTGCCGTCTCGCTGTCTTTTCTGCCGCTTTACAATATTCTCCGCTCGCTGCCGGTGTTTGAGTTATTCCGCGGCGCCTGGAAGTGGTGCATGGCTCTGACTTTATTTTTAGCCGTGCTCGGCGGATTTGGATTTGACTACATCATCCGCTCTAGAGCCCTGGAGGCGCGATTTTGGCGGCGCGCCGGGTTCGTGGGCGTCATTGGTATCCTGCTCTTTGCCGCCGTTGCGTCGATTTTTTATTTTTTTCCGGGGTCGGCACGTCAGGCGGCGGCTGGATTTTTTTACGCCTATTTATTTGACGCGGGACGCCACCTGAAGCCGCTCTATTTTTATAACGAAACGATTGCCCTGATGGTCAAGCGCTTGGCGGAACAATTTTATATTCTGCGGCCGGGAGTTTTCGCCTCACTCCTGCCGCTTTTGGCTATCGCGTTTTACGGCCTTGCGCTCCGCTCGCGGCTCGGCGCGCGCGGCGTCAAGGCACTCGTGCTCGGGACACTCGCGCTTTCACTGTTTTTGGCTTCGCGGCATTTTTTTCTTTTTGAAAGCATTTCCTGGTGGGATAAACAGCCGCCGGCAGCGGCCTATCTCAGCGCCAAGGACGGATTAAAACGATATTACTCAATCGGTTTTGATGTCGGCGATTTACCCGACTCGTGGTCGCCGGATTATCGCCGGACGTTTTACGCCGCGCGCCGCGAGCTAATTTTTCAGAACGAAAATCTTTACTGGGGGCTTGATTCCATCGGGAACAAAAACGGCCTGATTACCGCGCGCGCGCGGCGGCTGCTCACCGCGGTTATCGAGCGCTCTCGCGGCAGTGAACGTCAAACTGCCGGGCCACTTCGCGTGCCGGTCCCGAACCTTCAACCAATTATGCCTCAACTCCGGATGATGGGAGTCGGTTATGCCGTCGCGCCGCTTTCATTGAATGGTCTAAAAGAAGTCGCTTCTTTTGAGAGCTCGCTTGGTTTTCCGGTGAAAATACATGAAGTGCCGGATGCCCTGCCTCGCGCTTATTTGGCGGCAGCGGTCCGCGAAGTTCCGCCGCGCGAGGAGGACGCCTGGAACGCCGTTTGGGCCGAAGATGATTTCGGCCAGCGGACAATTCTTGAGTGTCAAGGATGTTCCGGCGGCACCGCGACGCCGGACAGGCGCGACGAGCTCACGCTGGAAAAGACGACTCCGGGTCTCGCGGTCATCAGAACTCAAACCAGCGGCAGCCGCTGGGTGGTGTGGAATGAGGCGGGGCTGCCGAACTGGCGCGCCACGATTGACGGCGCGCCGGCGACGATTGTCCAGGCGAATTATTTGTATCAGGCGGTTAGCGTGCCCGCCGGGAGCCATGAGGTCGTTTTTCGCTCGCTCGGCGTTTGGGAACAATTCACCGTCGCTCTGGCGGAAATTTTTCGCGGCCAGCTCCTGCCGGCCCGCTAACGTTTGGTTGTGAGAAACAGAAACAGCGCATTGACGGACGGCCGCCCGTTGTGGTGAGCTACCTTTCTTAAAGGGTCAAAAACTCTGAGGATGGTATGCGTCAAGTGGTTGTTTTAGATCGCGACGGGTTGCTCACGCGCCAGCCGCCGCCGCGTGAGTATCTTCGGCAGCCAGAAGAAATCGTCTATCTGTCGGGCGTCAAAGAAGCGCTTCGCCGGCTCGCGGCGGCTGGTTTTCGTTTTGTCATCGCCACCAACCAAATGGGTGTCGCTCTCGGAATGGTGACAGCGGCAGAAGCGGCGGCTGTCAACGAACGGATAAAAAACGATTTAGCGCGCGAGGGTGTTCAAGTGCTCGGCGTCTACGTCTGCCCGCACCGTGACGAGGATTTCTGCGCTTGCCGCAAGCCGCGGCCTGGACTTCTGGTTACCGCCGCGCGCGAGCTCGGGTTTTCGCCAAGCGAGTGCTGGAATATCGGCGATTCGCCGCGCGATATCCTGATGGGCATCGCGGCCGGCTGCAAGAATAATATTTTGGTTCGGAGCGGCTACGCGGCCAGCTCCGATGAGCTCGCGCAGGTTCAAGGGGTCGTCGCGGTCGCCACTCTGGTCGAAGCCGCGGATTACATCTTGCAAAACTCGAAAGAGGAGTCCGTCGCCCGCGCGACTGAACCATCGGATAAAATCAAAACTGTTGATGAACTGGGCGAGATCGCCGAGCGCGCCCGGGTAGCGGGCAAGCGAGTCGTGCTCTGCCACGGCACCTTTGACCTGCTCCACCCCGGGCACATCCGGCACTTGGTCGCCGCCAAACGGCAGGGAGACCTGCTCCTCGTGACCGTCACCCGCGACGCTTTCGTCAACAAAGGACCGGGTCGGCCGGCTTTTCCCGAAAATCTGCGCGCCGAGTCTCTCGCGGCTGTTTACCCCGTTGATTATGTCGCCTTGAATGATCCTTCGTCCGACGCCCTGCCAGCGATTGAAAAAATACGTCCTGATGTTTTTGTCAAAGGGAGCGAGTATGGGGATTCAAACGGCGGCTTTACCGGCGCCCGGCAAAAAGAGCGGGAGGCGGTGGAGCGTTACGGCGGACGCGTGGCCTACACCGATGAGATTACTTTCAGCTCCACCCAGCTAATCAATAAATTTTTTAACGTCTATCCGCCGGAAGCCGAGGAGTATTTGCGCGGTTTGCGGCGGCAATACAAAGTGGCCGACGCGCTCGCCGCCCTCGAGCGCCTCCGAACTCTGCGTGTGCTTGTCCTTGGCGACGCCGTGATTGACGAGTACCACTACACGCGGATGCTGGGCAAAACCGGCAAGGAGAATCTGCTGGCTTCCAAATTTGAGAGCGAAGAGACTTTCCCTGGCGGCGTTTTCGCGTTGGCTAACCAGCTTGCCGGCTTTGCCGGTTCGGTTGAGCTCCTCACAGTGCTTGGTGAACGCGACTCGCGGGAGCAGTTTATCCGGGCGCATCTGAAGGACAACATTTCGCCGAAATTTTTTTACCGGGCGGACACGCCGACCACGGTCAAGCGACGTTATATTGACGCGACTTTTTTAAACAAACTTTTTGAGGTTTATTTTTTTGACGACAGCCCCCTGTCCGCCGGGAGGGAACGGGAAATTTGGCAGTACTTGGAGCAAGCCCTGCCAAAAACGGACTGTGTGGTGGTACTCGACTATGCCCATGGATTCCTGTCCGGCAACTTAATCAATTTAATCTGCGGCATGGCGCCGTTTCTCGCGGTCAATACCCAGACCAACGCCGCGAACACCGGCTTTAACCTGATTACCAAGTACCCGCGCGCGGATTTTATCTGCGTCAGCGAGCCGGAATTGCGTCTGGCCATGCGCGACCGCCATACCCAACTGGAACCGCTGATCCGGCGCGTCAGCGAGCAGCTTTTCGCTCCCCGGGTGGTCATCACGCGCGGACCGTCGGGCTGTGTCGGCTATTCGGGCGAACAGGGTTTTGCCCGGGCGCCGGCATTTTCTGGGAAGGTGCTGGATCGCGTCGGCGCGGGTGACGCCTTTCTCTCACTGGCCGCGCCGCTCACCGCGGCCGGGGTATCCATGGATTTGGTCTGCTTCCTGGCGAGCATCGCCGGCGCGCTCGCCGTGACGATTGTCGGCAACCGCTCGCCGGTGGAATACAAAGATGTCGCCCGTGCCGTTAAGACGATGCTCGCCTGATATGAGGTCATCTGAAAACTCCTTTTTCTGCTGCAATCGCGTAATTTCGACTGCGGCATCGTCGCTCCTCCTAGACGTATATTCCATATACGCCTTCGTCGTCGCTCCTCGCCTCGTTCGAAATTCCGCAATCCCGCCATGGCGGGACGGAGTTTTTAGATGACCTCTATGTCTGACTACCTGCAATCTTATAGTGAAAATTTAAGCCGGCTCTTGCTCGGAACCGTCGTCACCGACCGGTCCGGCAACGAGCTCACGTTTGACCGCGCGGTCGAAGAGGTGACCGAACTTTTCATCAGCCGCGCCCGGAGCGGGCCGAATAAAATTATGTTTGTCGGCAACGGCGGCAGCGCCGGTATTGTCAGCCACCAGGTTTTTGATTACTGGAAGAACGGCGGGCTGCGCGCCGTCGGTTTTAACGACCCGGCGTCGCTCACCGGTTCGGCCAACGATTTCGGCTACGCCAATGTTTTTTCCCGTCCGTTGGCCGTTTTTGCCCAAGAGGGTGATGTGCTCGTGGCCATCTCGAGCTCCGGCCAGTCGGCGAACATCGTGAACGCCGCCATTGAGGCGCGCAAACGCCGCTCAGCGGTGGTGACGCTTTCGGCTTTTTCCGAAGACAATCCGTTGCGGCGGCTCGGCGATTGGAATTTTTACGTCCCCTCGCATCATTACGGACTGGTGGAGGTGGCGCATCTCGCGATTTCGCATTCCTTTCTTGATTACATCCTCGCCCATAAAACTCCGGGTGCCTCGCCGCGGCGAATCATCGGCCGCGATGAAGTGACCGACGCCCCGCGTCTGGAGGAATCGCCGGAAACACGGGGCGGCAGGCCCTAAAGTTGTCGAACGCGAGATTTTTCGTTAAAATATTTTTCTCAGAATAGGCAAATTAATTTTATGCCCCAATTTCGTCAAGTGCTCGTGACCGGCGGCGCGGGATATGTCGGGAGCAATCTCGTGCCCAAGCTTCTCTCCGGCGGTTATGCGGTTACAGTGCTTGACCTCTACCTCTACGGCCGCGAGGTTTTCCCCGGCTTTCACGGCCACCGCAATTTGCGGGAAATACAAGGGGACATCCGCGACATCGGATTGGTCCAGCGCGCGCTCGAGGGCGCGGAGGCAGTCATCCACCTGGCTTGCATTTCTAACGACCCCAGTTTTGAGTTAGACCCCGCGCTGGGCAAGTCAATCAATTTTGACGCCTTTCGCCCGCTCTTGGTTGCCGCCAAGAAAGCGGGGGTCAGGCGTTTTATCAATGCTTCTAGTTCCAGCGTTTACGGCGTCAAAAAGGAGGCGGATGTTACGGAGGAACTTTCCTTTGAACCGATTACCGATTACGGCAAGTACAAAGCGGCCTCAGAGGGAGTGTTGGCCGAAGAACGGGCGCCGGGGTTCGTGACCGCGAGCGTCCGACCGGCGTCAATCATGGGTTACGCCCCGCGCCAGCGGCTGGACCTCACTGTCAATATCTTTACCGCTCAAGCGGTCGCGCTCGGCAAACTCACGGTGCACGGCGGCGCACAGGAGCGGCCTAACCTCCACATTGACGACATGTCCGACCTCTATCTGCTTTTGCTCGAGGCGCCGGCGGAAAAGATTGACGGCCAGGCCTTTAACGTGAACGCGGGTAACGAAACTGTTTTGGGCATTGCACGACGCGTCGCCGCCGCTCTCGGGCGCGACATTCCGATTGAAGTTACGGACACTAAAGACCTCCGTTCTTACCGCACCTCGGGCGAAAAACTTCGGCGCGTGCTTGGTTTCGCGCCGCGGAAGACGATTGAGGACGCCGCGCGCGAGCTGGCCCAGGCGATGGCCCAAGGCCTCGTCCCCGACGCGCTTACCAATGAACGCTACTACAACGTCCGACGGATGAAGTCCGTTAATCTTGTCTGAGTCCCATGGCGCCCGAATTTCTAAAAAGTGTCCTAAAAAGCGCCGCGCGCATCCGCGCGGTCGAGCTCGCGATTGCCGCGCATTATGGCGAGGAGAAAATGCGCTGTCCGACCCACCTTTGTTTGGGGCAGGAAATTACGCCCGCGGTTTTTGGCGCACTCTCGAGGGCTGTAGATGTTTTTTTTGGCACCTACCGTTCTCACGGCCATTACTTGGCGAAGGGCGGCGACCTTTTGCGTCTTTTTGCTGAACTGCTCGGCAAGCGCGAGGGGTGCTCGAGCGGGGTCGGCGGCTCGATGCACATCATTGACCAGAGCGCCGGTTTTCACGGAACCTCGGCGATTGTCGGCGCCACGGTGCCGATTGCCGCCGGCGCCGCCCTGTCGCGCGCCCGCCGCAATGCCCCGGGCATTGCTGTTTCTTTTTTCGGCGACGCGGCGGTGGAGGAGGGGATTGTTATGGAGACGGTAAATTTCGCGGTTTTGCACCAACTGCCGGTAATTTTTGTCTGCGAGAACAACCGGCTTTGCGTGACCACGCCGCTCGAGCTGCGCACGCCCAACGACCAGCTTTTCCGGCGTTTTGAGTCTTTCGGTCTTGTTGGCGAGCGCGTTGAGGCCGCCGAACCGCTCCTGCTCGCCGCCGCGGCCGAACGCGCCTACGAGGCTTGTTGTGAGTTTCGCGGCCCGCAGTTTTTAGAAGTTACCACCGACCGTTGGGCGACTCATGTCGGAGCTGAGTGGAGCGGCCCGGCGGACTCTTGGTGGCAGGACCCTGAGAGCGCGGCGGCGGCTCGCTGCCCGCTGGCGCAGCTGGCCCGCGCGTTGCTTAGCCAAGGAGCGGTGACGAAAAAAGAACTTGGCGAATGGGCTGGCGCGGCGCGTGTCGAAGCCGAGGCGGCTTTTCGCGCCGCGAGCATTCTGCCCGATTGCGTGCCGGATGATAACAGCGCTTTCCTTTACGCCACAGGCCTCGAGGCGACCTTGCCCGTCGGCGAGTGGCGCCCGCGCGCCGCCGGCGGCGGAGCGGAGCCGAGCAAATTGGTAAACCCGTTTTAATTTTATGGACGCGCCGCGCGAACTTTCCTACGCCGAAGCCATCGCCGAAGCCACGGACCAGGCCATGCAGCTCGACCGGTCGGTGATTGTTATCGGCCAGGGGACGCGGGACCGTGGCCACATTTTTGGCACCGTCGCCGGACTTTTTGAAAAATACGGTCCGGAGCGGATAATCGAGATGCCGCTCTCCGAGGCGGCGGTCGCGGGTGTGGCCATCGGCGCGGCGCTGGATGGCCTCCGGCCGGTTTTGATTCTCCAGCGGACCGATTTCGTTTTCCTGATTATGGACCAGCTGATTAATCAGGCGGCCAAGTGGCGGTTTACGTTCGGCGGCCGCGGGCGAGTGCCGCTCACCTTGCGGCTCATCACCGGCAAGGGCTGGGGGCAAGGGCCGCAGCACTCGCAGAGCTTGCACGCGACTTTCGGACACTTCCCCGGTCTGCGCGTGGCGATGCCAACGGAGCCGGACGACGCCAAGGGGCTGCTCCTGAACGCGATTTTTTCCGACGACCCGACGGTAATTTTGGAAACGCGGCCGCTCTTCGCCCGGCGCGGCGAGGTCCCCGAGGCGCCCTACACCCGACCTTTCGGCCGCGCGCGGATTTTGCGGCCGGGAAGCGACGTGACGGTCGTCGCCACCGCCTATCTCCTACCCGAAGCGCTCGCGGCGGCCGCGTCCCTGGCGGCCGAGGGGATTTCGGCGGAAGTGATTGACCCGGTTTCGGTGAGCCCGCTTGACCAGGCGGCGATTATCGCTTCCGTCAGCCGCACGCGGCGGCTCGTCGTGGCCGATGCCTCTTGGGCGCCTTTCGGTTTTGCCTCGGAGCTCGCCGCCATTGTCGGGGAAAAACTTTTCGGCGTCCTGTCCGCGCCCGTCCGCCGCGTCACCTTACCCTTTACGCCGGCGCCGACCGCCCGCGCGCTTGAACAAGCGTATTACCCGAACGCCGCGACTGTCGCGGCGGCGGTAAAAAGTGTTCTTTCTCCGCCGGTATGAAAACGATTTTAATCATCGGCAGCAACGCTTTTTCCGGCAGTCACTGCGCGGATTTGTTGCTCAGCGCCGGTTATCGGGTTATCGGCGTTTCCCGCTCGCCGGAAAAGAATGCAATTTTTCTGCCTTACAAGACAAACGCGAACAGCGGCAATTTTATTTTTAAGCAGGCACACCTCGCGGCCGAGCCGGAGAAACTGCTCGCACTCTGCGACGAATATGCGCCCGAGGCGATAATCAATTACGCCGCGCTGAACGAAATCGCCCCGAGCCACGAGCATGCCGCCGACTATTTTGAAACGAACGTGGTGGCGCTCGCCAAATTTTTGATTGAGCTTAGGCGGCGCCCGTATCTCCAGCGTTATCTCCATATTTCCACGCCCGAGGTTTACGGCAACTGCGTCGAACCGCTTCCGGAAACCGCGGCGATAAACCCAAGCACGCCCTATGCCGTCTCCAAGGCCGCGGCGGACATGTATTTGATGACGCTCTGGAAGAACCACGGTTTTCCGGTGATTTTCACCCGTGC
>SCSU01000058.1 GCA_004299275.1 Patescibacteria group bacterium | reverse complement strand
GTATCGGCGGCATCGAGGACTCTCACAAGGAAGGCGACCAGCATTCTTTTGTTGGTATTTCAACTGGTGTAAACGGTGAAGAATCACCAACACGTTTTCACCATTATGCCCGGGATGACAATTATCTTATTACGATGAGGCCGAGTCTAGAGCAGAAGTTAATAATCATAAACAATGTTCGTTCTCCTAACCTCGCTGGGCGGGATTAGGAGTTGGCATTCTACTACCGGGTATGCCCAACAAAGAGGCGCCAAAAATTGATGAGCTATTTGCGGCGGTAGTCAAAGCCGGGGGGAGCGACCTGCATCTTGTCTCTGGCCGCGAGCCGACGGTTAGAGTGGACGGCAAACTGGTCGCGCTCAAAAAACCGCCCTTGACCGCGCGGGACATCAAAGAACTCACGATGGGGATGCTGGCCATGGAACAGCAGGCGCGTTTTGAGACGGAGCGCGAACTGGATTTGGCCCATCAGCTCGTGAGCGGCGAACGTTTTAGGGTCAACCTGCATTGGGAAAAAGGCGCCATCGGTCTGGCCGCGCGGTTAGTCCCCAAAAAAATTCCGTCGCCGGACGAGCTCGGTTTGACCGAAGAAATGATGTCCCTGGCCGAACTGCCGAACGGTCTGGTACTTTTGACCGGACCGGCCGGTTCCGGAAAATCCACGACTCTGGCGGCGATGTTGAACGCGATTAACCAAAGCCGGGCGGAGAACATCATCACTTTGGAGGACCCGATAGAATTTCTTTTCCCGTCTGGTAAGTCACTGGTGCGCCAGCGCGAGCTGGGGCAGGACATGGCCAGTTTTGCCGGGGGTTTAAAACACCTCCTCCGCCAGGACCCGAACATCATCATGGTCGGCGAAATGCGCGACCTCGAGACCATCGCCACTACGCTCACCTTGGCCGAGACCGGGCATTTGGTTTTTGCCACGCTTCACACCAATAACGCCGCCTCCACTATTCAGCGCGTGATTGACGTTTTTTCGCCTCATCAACAGGCCCAGGTTAAGATTCAGCTGGCGATGACGCTCCGGGCGGTGATTTCCCAACATCTCCTGCCGCGGCGCGGCGGCGGGCGGGTCGCGGCACGCGAGTATCTGCTGACCAATTCGGCGGTGGCCAATTTGATACGCGAGAATAAGCCGGAGCAAATTCCGACCGTCATTCAGACCTCGGCTAGGCTCGGCATGTTTACCCTGGAACAGGACTTAAAGCGGCTAGTTGCGGCGGGAACGGTGGCGCCGGAGGAGTCGTCGCGGCTTGTCATCAAGAACAAGTAAAACGAAATAAGATCGGACTCCGACGTGACGTCGGAGTCCGATCTTGATTTTTTAGAACCTCTCCCCTTAAGGTAAGGGGAGAATGAGAGGGGTTATGTTTTACTCACGGCTCACCAATTTATAATATTTCATGGTTACCCCGGAGATGGCGGCGGAAATTTTTTGAAAGTTGAGACTTTGATCGGTAATTTTTGCTTGGGCCGCTCCGGTTAAAAGGATTTCGCCGCGCTCGGCGATATCTTCGCCGAGTTTGGAGGCGAGGTTGAGTTCGTTGCCGAAATAGTCCACCCCGGGGATGAGCAGGATGTCGCCATGGCCGATGCCGATGGAGACAAAGATGTCCTTTTCGTCCGGGAGCACGGTATTTAGGGCTTGGAGTCCGCGGATGATGTCCTGTGAGGCGTGGACGGCGTCGTCCGGCGCAGCGAAGACGGCAAAAGCATTGTCGGCTTCCTGTTTGACTAGCTCGCCGCGGTTGTCATGGATTGCCGGCAGGACGACATTGACCATGCGGCGGACCATCGCCAGATAGTGGATGATGCCGTGTTTAATCACGGTGCGCGAAAAGCCGGACATGTCCAGCACAAACACCGTCCGCTCGCACTCAAAAGTGCCGCGAATTTTTTTATCAATCTCTTTTTCGCGTTCCGGGTGCTCGTTCCTTAGGTCCAGGAGTTCTTTTAGAAACTCTTCCGGATGCCGGACAACTTTGCAGGCCAGCGCCTTTTCCAGTTTGGCGGTTTTTTTAGCAGCCATACGCAAATAGGATACCACAAAACGCGAGACAGGATCTGACCTCCGTTGGCGGTCAGATCCCAGCGGTCACTACGTTGATTTTTTGTCTCGTCCGAGGTAGGGTGAATGGCAAATGCGCCCCTAGCTCAGCTGGATAGAGCGCGTGGCTTCGGACCACGAGGTCGGGGGTTCGAATCCCTCGGGGCGCAAAACATCACCTTGCCATTACAAAAAATCGGATGTTCAACATCCGACAATTCAAAAAACACCACCGTACAAGACGAGGGTGTTTTTTGGTGCAGCGGCTGGGAATCGGGTTCGCCTTGGATCGGCTCACCCCGGGCGCCTCGTCGGTCCGATGGATATCGGACCGACTCGGGCCGTTCGATTCCCAGATTCCGGGGGCACTAAAAAATCCCGCCGAAAGGCGGAATTTTTTGGTGCAGCGGCTGGGAATCGGGTTCGCCTTGGATCGGCTCACCCCGGGCGCCTCGTCGGTCCGATGGATATCGGACCGACTCGGGCCGTTCGATTCCCAGATTCC